>JBGTCQ010000001.1:0-10980 GCA_041748755.1 Chroococcidiopsidaceae cyanobacterium
AGAAACTGAGGCTCATTTAGCAGATATTCAGGCGCACGAGAAAACCGACAGGAGCGAATTGATCAGGAGGTTGATTAATGAGCGGTGGTTGAGTTTACAAGCTGGGCAAACGTTAGTGGAGAAAATGGGCGGGCATCCCAAACATCTACTAGAAGGTGCTGACCCAAATTTGTCAGAACGTCCAAACCGCAAGAGCGCGATCGCGAAATATCTGTTAGAGCAAAATGCTAAGCTAAATTTGTCTGAACGCCCAAGCAGCGCAAGCTATGTTGTGGGAAGCTGAACGCTAAAAGTGACCGGGAATCAACACCGTGCCTCACCATCCCCTGATCCTTATGGATACAGGAGTGATAGTTGCCTACTACAGTGGTGATGATAAACATCATGCCCAGGCACGGAGATTTTTCGAGCGCTGCACTAGTCAAATAATTACTACGGTTGCCTGTGTCACTGAAGCTATGTATCTACTAGCTACTGACTGGAGGGTGCAAAATGAGTTCCTACTACAAGTCAGTAGGGGTGTATTTAACGGCGAACACCTAACAACTCAAGACTTTACTCGAATTACGGAACTCAACGCCCGGTATGCAGACTTACCAGGAGATTTTGCAGATTTGGCTTTAGTTGCTATTTCAGAGCGATTGGATATAGGAGCGATCGCTAGTTTAGATAAAGATTTTGATATTTACAGACGATATCGTAAGCAGCCTTTTGAGCAGGTGTTTATCTCTAGCTACCGGGCGCAGCGAGAATAATATGTATGGGTAAATAGCGATCGCACTCCTCACCCAAACAGGCGCTATACAAATAAAACGTTAATGGTGCGGTTCAACGGCGGCATACTAAACTCTGCAACCCTACGAGGGGCTTTCCGTCTGTATGCCGCAACCGAATTTTTAGACCGCGCCGCCACTGCTACCTAGTCTTCTCTTAAGTATCTCTTCCATTTCCTTTAAATCCTCATCAGTTTGAGGAAACGGATAGGTTGGACTATTGGGATCTCCTCTTTTGATCAAAGCTTCTATCGCATCATCATCTCGATGAGCTAAGATATACACCCTCAGTTCTTGACGGGTCATTTGGCTAAAGTCAGGTTTCGTCATCATTAAACCTCCAGCGACCATGATGTTGAAGTTGGGGTCAGTACAGATAGTGTTGGGCTGCTGGCAACTACTTAGAACACAACATTAAACACTATGCAGCCATATCTGGCACTAAACCAAGCTGTTGCATCACCTCCAGCAGATTACATTCATACCACCACTCTGCAATCTTGCTACCCGAAATTCGGAGCAGAGTAAAATCGTTGATTTTTACGGATTTGCCCGTTGGTGCAGTGCCTAAGAACTCTCCAGTATTAGTACCCTGAAGTGTTGTGCGGTAGACGACTTTATCTCCCTCAGCGATGACATCTTCAATAGTCTGATGAAGGTCTGGAAATCCCTGAAACAAATCAGCATTAAATTCTTTGTTTGCTTCCAATCCAACAACTGGTTCTGCCGAACTGTTGAAGTGATAAACAACATCAGCAGGCATTAACTCATCCCAAACCTCTCTCCAGCTAGAATTCGTGCCCCAACCATCTTTGGCAAAGCGAAGAGCGATCGCTCTATTCTGTTCAACAGACATGAGAGAATCTCCTTGATTTTTAAGGCTGACTGATACCGATTGTTGCCCAGGAGACGATCTAGCTGCGATCGCAGGTGAAGTCCAATCACAGACAAATGCAACACCTAAAACAAAAACTAGACAAACAAAGCTTGTGAGTCTGAAATGCATTTGTTGACGAGCGCTGTGAAGAGCGCGAAGCCCATACTTTTTGCTTGAGGTATCCATAACCATCTCCTAGATACGCTACCGTATGTTATAGACTAGTGTCCACGCAGCACAAATGTCAATACGTTACCGTATGGTCAAGAAAAATGAGATTTCTAAGCTTGGACAGCAAGACTGGCTTGACTTAGGGCTAAAGGTTTTAGCAGAGAACGGAGTTGAGGCAGTGCGAGTTGAACCACTTGCTAAATTGCTGAATGTGACGAAAGGTAGTTTCTACTGGCATTTCAAAAATCGGGAAGAGCTTTTAGAGGTAATCTTGCAAGATTGGGTTAGTCGTGAGACAGACAGCATTATTGAACAAGTTGAAGCAGCGGGTGGTGATGCTTCAACTAAACTGCTTCACTTGTTTGAACTAGCGATTCAGGATGATGGTCAGGTCGAAAACGCGATTCGAGCTTGGGCAGCTAGTGATTCCAAAGTTGCTGCGATGCTTGACCAAGTTGATCAGCGTCGTTTGGGCTATACGAAGGATTTGTTTTTAGAAGTTGGCTTCACATTGTTTGAAGCGATAGTACGTGCCCGGATGGTTTACTACTCACTGATTGGCGAATTTACCCTCGGTACTCGGACTAATCAGCCTGAACGGTTAGCTGAGGTGCGACTCCAGCATATTATTCTTACACGTCGAGATTGAATATTAACTGCTCACAGACAATATCAAAGTACAGCCCTATAGATAACGGGAAGCAGCCCAACTCGTTATTTTATGAAATCTTTCTGTATATCACCCCATATAGGTAGATAAAGCAGAAATTTTCCCCACAGCATGACATGGAGTAACGTCTAAAAAAGCTTCTCGACCAAGTGCGAGACGCAATTCGGGTTAAGCATTAACTCGTATCGTATAGAGAAAAGTTATGTAAACTGGATGCGGCGCTATATCCTGTTTCATAATAAGCGACATTTTGGGCAGTGATTTGTCAGGCAAATCTGACATTGTTAATAATGATCGCTCTACCGCATCTTACCAATAACAACCTCCTCGTTTGCTTGATTAGATTTGGCTAGTCACCTGACGACGAAGCTAGCATAGCTTGAGCTATTACTTCTGCATATCAGCCAGTTGTTGCTTGAAAGCAGCGTGTTCTGGTGTCTGCAATCCTTGCTGTAAGCAAATTAGAACAGCAGCGAGATTACCTTGAAGCAAGGCTGGTTCCGCCAACCACAGCCCCGGAAATACCTGACTGCAAATCACATCCTGGTTGTTGGTAGCTAACAGTACATATTCACCAGCTTGCAATGAGAACCAGTTCAACTGTTGCTCATATATCTGCCAGACGAGATATTCTTGTACACCATTACGACGGTAGGCTCTCAACTTATCATGCAGATCCTTAGAGGCACTGCTAGCCGCAATTTCGACAACAAGTTCTGGTGAACCTTCAATATAGTCATCCTCACTAATCCGAGACGTTCCACCCTCAATGCGAAGTAAAGCATCCGGCTGAGGCTCATTGTCCAGATCGAGACGAACGGTGGTATTGTCACAGAGATCAACACCAGGAGTTGCTGCCCAGTAGTTACTCAACCAGCCCATCACCAGCGCATGAGGACGACCGTGTTGACGCGCCCGTACAGGTGAAGGCATATACACAATTCCTTCAATCAATTCGGCTTTCTTAACCTGGGGCATTGCTGCATAGCGGCGCTCAAACTCTGGGCGGGTCAAGCGATCGCCATTTTCTAAACACGGAATTCCCTGAGTGGTTGCCTGATTGAGAAGCATGGATACCTCAAATATCTACCCTGATGGTAAGGGGTACGCGCTTGTTACTGCTTACTCCTGTGGTACTTGTGCCATCAGCTTTTCTTGATCCAGCCTACGTTTTCTAGCGTAAAGCTGAATAGTGGCTGCCATTGCAATAATCATGGCAAAGATCACCCAAGCGGTGATGTCTGTGGGTAAATTGTTCTTAAACACAGCCAACAAGACGATCGCCACTAAAAGTACGGTAGGCGCTTCATTCAAAGCCCTTAACTGCTGACTATTCCAGCCGCATTCATCTTTTGCCAGTTGTTTCATTAGACGACTACAGTAGTGGTGATAGCCAATCAAAGCAACGACAAATAGCAGTTTAATCTGTAACCAACTTTGTTTGAGAACATCAGGTTCAGTAGTTAGTAAACCAATTGCCATCGCTATCGTCACCAACATTCCAGGCGTAGTAATGATGTTGTACAGCCGGAGTTCCATGATCTGGTACTGATTCTTAAGAATCGTGCGGGCTGGTTCCGGCTGTTCGTTAGCCTCAACATGATAGATAAACAGACGTACCAGGTAAAATAAACCCGCAAACCAGACAACAATACCGATCAGGTGAAATGCTTTAAACCAGTAATAAGCCATGAATTTTTTACTTTCTATTTGAGTAGGATATTTAATCACCACTACTTAGGATACAAAAAAGCAGTGTTCCATCTGCTGTGACTCGGCTTGAGGATAACAAAATTTACTCTGGCTTCCAAGTGCCATGAAAACTCATTGGGACAACACTAGGTAATCCTAATCTACAAATAGGGGGTTCGTTGAGGCGATCGCTCTTAAACACCCAAACCTCGCTTGTGTCAGAATTGCGTTGTAATTCCTCAGCCAAAAGTGCAATCAAGCCTAGACGTGCAGCGGCTGAGCATCGTAACTTTAGGAACTCTGATTGCCACGCCAACGGTTAGACACGTTACTCAGTGATAAAAAATAATTACAAAAAGTAAATAATTACTTTAGAAATATTAGCTGACACTCTGAACCAGTCGAATCAATACCTTCTTTCCTTAATTAATACTGTTGAGTCAGTTCTTATACTGTTAGTTTAAAATTTAGTAAGTAGCAAAGGTAATAATCTGTCTTTTCTAACATAAAAAGGCAAATAATGCAACATAATAAAAGCAGAAATACTAGATTATTTGGTTTGTTAATTAGCTTGGCGATCGCTATGGCTGTCGGTAGTGGCATTTATGCTGCTTGGGAATGGACTAAAGCTTGTCCTGATAGAAGTGAAAAAAGAATTTGGGGTAGATGTTATAGAAATTTACAAGCTAAACCATTAACTATTGGGATAGCGATTGGAGGTCCAGACGAAGACTATAATGGTCTAGCAGGTTATTTAAGAAACAAACTTAACAGCCAAGTAGAAATTGATATAGATACTCCTTATGAACAGCTTTCAAACCGAATTGCTCGTAAAGATTGGGATATTGCATTCACCCGTTCTCCAATATTTTCCATAGTATCTGAGGACAACCGCTACACTGGTGTTGCTGTAATGTTTCCTGACCAACCTCCTTACTATCGAGCAGCTTTGTATGTTCGAGCCGATAGTCCTATTCAAGCGATCGCTAATATCAAGCCAACAACTACTCTTGCTCTAGGAAGCCCCGAATCAGCACCTACTTTCCATCTACCTATTTATGCCTTGTACGGAAAATCTCTACGAATAGACACTGGATATCGACCTAGAGAAGTTATAGAGGTAGTCAAAGCAGGAGAAGTTGATATTGGCGCTGGTAGGTATGAGGCAGTTAAAGATGACCCTGAATTAAGAATAATTTACGTTAGCAAGGCTATTCCTGGTGCAGGTGTCTATTTGTCACCTAAACTTTCAGACACAGACCGTAACCAAATTACAGATGCACTTCTAAATGCACCTCCAGATATTCAAGCAAAGGCTAACTATGGTAGTGGTCAGATTCCCAAATACGATGAACTCAGAAAAATTATATCCAGAACAGAAACAATTTTAAGCTGTCCTAGTCTAAATTTAAATTCAGCTGACTTTAAAGAATCAGTTGACTTATTCTGTAAAGAACAAACTCAAGATTTTACAACTATTGAAGGTCAAGTGCAGGAATATAATGTGCCAAATGAAGGCACTATAGAGTTTAAAGTAGTGACCCAAGACAAGCAATTGTATGTTGTTTTAGTATCCAGGCAAATTCTTAACCAGATCCCAATTAATCCAGTGAGTATAGTAGACAAATTTGTCCAGATTAAAGATGTTAAACCACGAAAGTTAACAGATGGAACCTGGGAAGTAAAAATTACAAAACCTAATCAGTTATCTATAGTTGAAGATTTGAGTTTAGACTGAAAATTAAATATATTTTTTTTACTTAGCTTTTATAGAAAAAATAGTCCCCAACAAAGGTGGGGATTTTCTAGATGAAAAGCAAATTTACTTGAGATGAGAAGTAATATTAAGCCACGACAGCAGTCTTTAGCTCCTCAATCTTCTCTACTACATCCGCTACGACTTTATCAGGTGTGGAAGCTCCAGAAGTAATGCCTACTGCGATCGCACCCTCCGGTAACCAGTTCTCTGTCACCTCCAATTCGCCGCTTAGCAGCCTATGCTCTACCCGATTGCCTGGACCAATTCGTTCAGCGCTGTCGATATGATATGAAGGAATACTCCGCTCAACGGCGATTTCTTGCAGATGCGTAGTATTAGAAGAATTGAAGCCACCAATAACTACCATCAGATCCAGCTTTTCATCTACTAGCTGGAACATCGCGTCCTGGCGCTCCTGGGTAGCATCACAGATGGTGTTGAAGCTTTGAAAATGCTGATTTAACTGACTTGGACCATATTTCCGCATCATAGTATGCTCAAACAGCTTACCGATTTGCTCAGTTTCACTCTTAAGCATTGTAGTTTGGTTAGCAATCCCGATTTGCTCTAAGTCTTTGTCGGGGTCAAACCCAAGTGAGCAAGCCAGACTAAATTTCGCCATAAATTCGGAGTGTTGGCGCAGCCTCTCCGGAGGAGACTCGCCACCGTTGAGAATATAGTCAGCAACATACTCCGCTTCCTTGAGATTCAGCACCACTAGATACTTAGCGGCAAACGAACTCGTAGCAATTGTTTCTTCGTGTTTATACTTGCCGTGAATAATTGAGGTGTAATCGCCTTTTTTGTGCTTCTCGACAGTATTCCAGACTTTGGAAACCCAAGGACAAGTTGTATCTACAATCATGCAACCCTTATCTTTAAGCAATTGCATTTCCTGAACGCTGGCACCGAAGGCGGGTAGGATAACTACATCTCCAGAACCTACAACTGAGAAGTCTTTCTCACCTTGCTTAACTTCGATAAACTCCACCTGCATATCCCGCAAATGCTGATTCACAGAAGGATTATGAATAATCTCATTTGTAATCCAGAGCCGCTGGGTGGGAAAATGCTGGCGGGTTTCATAAGCCATAGCAACCGCACGCTCTACTCCCCAACAAAAGCCAAACGCCTCAGCAAGCCTGATGGTGACATCACCGCGTTGTAGTGTGTAGTTGTTGTCCCGAATTTCCTGAACCAGATTGCTCTGATACTCCGACTGCAACATACTGGCGACTTCGGCTTCTCGACCAAATCCTTTGCGATGGTAGTTTTCAGAATGTTGGAGCGATCGTTTAAAAGCTTTCGTATCCATGCAGTCTCTTCCTCTGTGTCTCCTTGTTAATCATAAAATGTCTGGACACCGATTTGGCAAGTTGCTCCTACTAAGAAGTGAAGCATCAGTGCCAAAATACAATATAGATACTGCTAAGTAATATAGTTATTTATTATGACTACTGCAACTGTTAAACGCTTCACTATAGCTGAATATGACTATCTAGGAGAACTGGGCTTTTTGACTGAAGATGACCGAGTTGAGCTAATTTGCGGACAAATTATCGAAATGGCTGCTAAGGGAATACTACATTCAACAGTAAGCCGCCAACTTCTTAGAGAACTATCAAAATTAATTGATACTCGCGCCACTTTACAAAGTCAAGATCCTATTATTCTACTGAACGATAGTGAGCCTGAACCTGATTTTGCCATTCTAAAAAATCGTTCTGACAATTATCTATCGACTCACCCCAATGCAGACGACATTTTATTATTGATTGAAATCTCCGATTCTTCTTTAAAGTACGATCAAGAAGTGAAACTACCCCTTTATGCAGAGTCAGCTATTTCTGATTATTGGATATTTAATTTAGTAGAAAATTATTTGGAAGTTTACAGCAAACCTTATCAGAAGCCTCAAGGACAGTTTGGTTATCGTATTAAACGGATTGTTTTAGCAAATGAGGCGATCGCCCTCCCTTGTTTTCCCGTATCCCTTGATTTAGCAAAAATTTTCCCTAGCAACTCCACTCAATAAATTGGTATCTATTCACATCATCTCGACAGCCCCTAGAGCCTTCAGCGTACTCTTTTGAGCTTCTGTTAAACCTGCAACACCAGTAATATTCATACTCTCATAAGGTCTAGGAGTCGTGAGAGTATTCAGGCACTCACCTGTTTCCACATCCCAGAGTTTAATTGCGCCGTCATCACTACCACTAGCAATAATTTCACCGTTGGGACTGAAAGCAACAGACAATACTGCTTTAGTGTGTCCTTGTAAGGTTCTCAAGCATTGTCCAGTGTTGGTATCCCATAATTTGAGCGTTTGGTCATCGCTGCCACTGACGAGAGTATTACCATTGGGACTAAAAGCAATAGAACCAATTCGCATGGTATGACCTTGTAACTCTTTCAGGCATTGACCATTGACATTCCATAATTTCACCCAGCAGTCATTACCACTAGCGATTAAGTCACCGTCAGGATGGAACGCGACTGAAAACACTTTGCCTGTATGTGCTTGCAAATGTAGACACTCACCATTACTCCAATCCCACACACTGATAACACTGTCAGCACGACTGGAACAGGCAAGGATATTACCTTGAGGACTAAAGGTGACTGCAAGCGTATGAATGTGTTGTCTCGGCAATGTTTTTACGCAGCAGCCTGTGTTAATATCCCACAGGTTTACGGCATGATCTTCACCGATAGTAGCAAGGATTTGACTAGACGCTACGCTAACAGGACTAAAAGCAATAGAACGAACCATTGGAATAGAAGTCTGGAATGTTTGACGACATTGACCTGTACTGATATTCCACAATTTGTCTGTCGAGTCTCCACTGCTACTAGCTATAGTTTGACCGTCTGGACTGAAGGCAACTGACCAAATAGAATCGGTGTGACCCAGCAAAGACTTAAGACATTTACCTGTATTGATGTCCCATAGCCTCACCAGGCAATCCTCACCGCCACTAGCGAGAATATTCTCTTCAGGGCTGAAGGCAACTGACCAAACAGTGTTGGTATATCCCTGCACAGTTTTGAAGCATTCGCCTGTATTGATATCCCATAATTTTATAGCGCGATCGCTGTCACCACTAGCTAGCATTTGATTGTTTCCTGACGGTGCAAAGGCAACCGAAAACACCCGACTAGTGTGTCCTTGTAAAGTTCTTACACAGCAACCTGTATGAATATCCCATAATTTCACTAAAGAATCTTCACTACCACTAGCGAGGATATTCCCTTCAGGGCTGAAAGTAACCGAATACACCCAATTAGTGTGTCCTTGTAAGGTTCTAAGGCATTCACCTGTATTAATATCCCATAATTTCACTGTGGAGTCGAGACTGCCACTAGCAAGGGTTTTACCATCAGGACTGAAAGTAACTGCCCAAACCGCATTGGTATGTCCTTGCAATGTTTTCAAGACTTGACCTGTACTGGTGTCACACAATTTGACAGTATGGTCGAAACTGCCACTAGCTAGAATATTACCTTGAGCACTAAAGGCAACTGAGTTTACAGAATCAGTATGAGCCTGCACTGTCAGGCATTGACCTGTACTAATATCCCATAACTTGATTGTTTGATCGTCACTACCGCTGGCAAGAGTTTTACCATTGGGACTGAAGGCAACAGACCTCACCATACCGGAATGCCCTTGCAAATTCAGATACCTTCCCGTACTAACGTCCCATAATTTTACTGTTTGATCGGTATTACCACTGGCAAATGTTTTTCCATCTGGACTGAAAGCGACACACCAAACCCAACCAAGTTGCTCAATGCTTGTGAAAAGCTTTTTACCTGTTCGCACTTGCCACAAGTTAATCTTGCCATTCATATCACCTGTAGCCAATAATTGTCCATCTGGGCTAAAGGCAAGGGTCCATATCGCACCAAAGGTTTCTGCAAAGACAGACTTATCTAGATAAGCGTGAGCAAAATTAACATCATGCAAGTTTATATCTGCAAGATATGCTTGATAAATAACTAAATGAGAGAAGTCATAGCCAGTTAAATTAATCTTCAGGTGACACAATAGATTAATTACATTTCCGCCTCCATATCCTGGTAATGTAGAAAATTCTGCTCTTAGTTTTAAGATAATTTGCTTGAGTTTTTGGGCAAAATCTTCTATGGTTATAAATTTAGTAGTTAGTGTACATAAAATGGGTTCTAGAATAATCTTAATTTGACTTTTCCTAACATAATCTTTTGTTTGAGCTTGAATGAGTGGATAGAGTATAAAAAAACTTAGTTCTTCAGTTATAATTTCTTCACAGATTTTCTCTATGAACTGTTCAGTCATGTACTCCATAACTACGGGCTGTTGAGTAAAGCCTGCTGCACTGGTTTCAATTAGAGATCGCTGTCTTAATGACTCCAGTGCCTCCAATAATTTTTGCTTTGATACGGTTGGAATAATATCCGCTTGCAATTCTGAAGGTGAAACTGGCTCTCGGTTAATTGCCAGCCAGTACATAACCTGTACTTCTAAATCTGATAAACGATGAATCTGCTGATATAAAAGATTAAAAATCCCATTAAAAACTACGATTTCTTGCTCAAGAAAATCGGGAATATTGCCTGCGAACAAGTCTTGAATTGATGTAGCAGCGATTTTCAATGCCAGTGGATTACCTCTGTAGTATTCAATCAATTTTTTGGTTTCGTTCGGCATTCCAGAAAGCCCCTTGGCATTAATAATCTCCTGTGCTTCTAGTTGCTTCAACCCCGTTAGTTGTAATGCTCGAACTGGTAATGTTGCGCCTTCTAAAGCAACAATTTCTAGAGGCTTTTCTCGGCTGGTAAGTACCAAACAACTTTGATGGTGTACTTCTCCAAGTCGTTGCAGCAATTCACCGTAGCCTTCATAGCCTTCTCGATAGTTTCCCGCCCGCTTGCCACTTTTGAGGAGCGCATCAAAATTGTCTAATATCAGCAGACAACGTGAGGAGCGTAAATACTCAATCAGTCGTGATATTTTGCCGTCTATAGTCTCTGGTAGATTCGTTTCTTGCTGGTT
>JBGTCQ010000002.1:0-9568 GCA_041748755.1 Chroococcidiopsidaceae cyanobacterium
TGGGAATAAGGGCGAGGTGAGTTGAGCTAAAACCAGCAACGCTAAGGCAGTGATGAAACTGGGAAAGCCTTGTCCGGCATAACTAATCACCTGTAAAATCCGGTCTGATAGCTTATTTTGATTAACAGCGGCAAAGATCCCAAGAGGGATAGCGATCGCCCATGTGACAATTAAAGATGCGATCGCTAATAGCAAGGTCGCTGGTACTCGTTCCCACAGCAGCGACGATACTGAACGTTGATAAATAAAACTCGTGCCAAAATCTCCTTTTGTCAAGATTCGCCACAGCCACAGCCAAAATTGCTCTAGCCAAGACTTATCCAGACCAAATTGCCGCTTGATTTCCTCAATTCTTTCTGGAGATATCTTCGGATTTTGCCGTAGCGTATCTACATAATCACCGGGAGCGAGTTGAATTATGAAAAACGATAATGCTGACGCCAACAACAAAGTTAGCAGTGCTTGCAATAGCCGCTTTACCACATAAATAAAAGTGTCGCTCGTGACTAGCCTGATTAGCCAATCCCGACCTGTCTCCAAGGAAATTCTCGTAGATGTCATTTGTCTTTTGTCCTTTGTCCTTTGTCCTTTGTCCTTTGTTATTTGTCATTAGTCAGTTGTTTTCTACTAACCAATGACTAATGACTAATGACCAATGACTAATGACTAATATTCAATTACAGAGATAATCGGTACGTCCGGTAGGTATTTACGCCCTTCTAAATCCCGTAGCTCGATAATAAACCCAAAACCCAATAGTTCGCAGCCAATCTGCTGCACCAACTTCGCCGTAGCAGCTGCCGTTCCACCTGTGGCAATTAAATCATCGATAATTACAACCCGACTTCCTGGTTGCAAGGCATCTTGATGTACCTCTAGCCGATCCGTGCCGTACTCTAGTTCATACTCAACGGAGTGAACCAAGGAAGGTAACTTGCCAGGTTTACGTACTGGAATAAAACCCAACCCTAATTTATAAGCTAAAGGTGCGCCAACAATGAAGCCCCGCGACTCCATTCCTATGATATAGTCTGCATTTATGCCAGCAGCATCAAGTTTTTCGGCTAAACAATCAGTTATGTAGCGCACTCCAGCTGGATCTCGCAAAACTGTGGTGATATCCCGGAACATAATTCCGGATTTGGGAAAGTCAGGAATATCGCGAATTAGGGACTTCAAATCCATAAGCTTGTGTTTAAAAATTACTTTTGCCAGCGTCCCCAGGTTACCTTAATGGGACTGGAGATGCCTAAAAATCGTACACTAGAAATTTAGCTTGTTTTGGATAATTACTGACATTTGCGGTTTAATTGACGATTATTGATTTAGTGGTGGTACGGTCTAAACCCATCTGGTTTTGGACGATACTAGCTTGAAACCCGCTGATGTGACTGGAAAATCCGGATTTCAATAAAAAGAAGTCTGTTGCTTTAGTCAGTAAGGTAAAAACTAGACACTTATACTAGGGGTGGACGATTACTCTTCTAGTTTGGCAAGAGTGATTTGTTTGGCAAAGTTCCTATTCTCTCCGCGCAGCTTGTTAGGATGAATGCTTCCGTGAGCGTAACACCGTTAGATAGTTCAGCAGTCCAGTCAAATCCGATGATTTTGGACAGTTTACCCAATCCACCTATTGAGGAGCGGGCATGTCCAAACCGAACCAGGTGGCAAATTGACTTGATTTTACTAGCAATTGAAGCCTTAGAACTTGGTGGTTCTGAAGCAATCCTGGCGGTGGCTGATGAACTGCAACTCCAAGGAGTAATTAAGAACCGAGTGAATTTGTGGCGATTGCGTAGTACAAACCCTTGGAGGCGATCGCATACACGCCGTCCGTTGAACATGATAGAGGCGAAAGCACTGGTAGTTATTGCCTATTATTTAGCACGTCGGTTAACAGTTGTAATCCGACAATTACTACTAGCCTATCAACAGATGAGTGACAAGCAAATCCCACTGGAACAGAATTTGCGCCTGTCTAATTATTTAGAACGCTTCAGAGCACATTTCCGCAGCCGGATGAATCCCCGACGTTCTGGTGTAGTTGCTTACACTTCAAATGAAAAATTGGATGAATTAGCTCTACAACTGTTAGGACAATTGCTTTTTTGTACAGGCACGGCTGGAATGCAGCGGTTTTGGATTAGTCTATTTGACGGGGAAGTGCAATGACGATTCAACGCAAATACAGTTTGCCCAATTGCACACTGCTCCTGGAGGGTTTAAATGAGGGCACCACTAGCACTCAGGCGACAGATATGCGCCCCTTGCTCTCAATATTGGTGAATGCGGAGTGTGATTTTACTAATTCTAATCATCCGCTTTTAACTGGAGGGCGGGACTTTCTAGAAAGCTTGGTGCAGGCAGTTAGCGGCTATGCTCAAGAATTTTTGAGTCAAGTGCATCACCCAGAAGCTCACAGAAATGGGACAGGAACGGTGCAATTGCAGAAAATTGCTCATAATCGCCATCGGTTGATTGTGCAGGCGAACAGAAAGGAGGGATTAGAAGACTCCAATGGCGGGGTAGTTCAGCTTGATTTGACGACGGTACAGCTGTTTGATCTGGTAGAGGCGGTGGATCAGTTTTTTGCTGATAGCCGAACATTACCAGATTTGTCACTACGGCTGACTCCGGTTTCCAAGCGCTATAGCACTTCTAATCAACCTTTAGTAAAACAGGCAGTGCCAGCTGCTGTGGGTGTGTCAAGTTTGGCAATAGCGGCGATCGCGTTTTTCTTAGTTCCGCTTCCTGAACCACAAGAACCAAAGCCATCTAGTTCTAATCAGGCTATTTTACCCGCCAGGGACTCTAATACTGCCAGTCCAACGCCGCCTCCCGTACCAGAAATTACTGATTCGTCCCAGCTTAATGCTTTACAACAGCAACTTTATAACAAGCTTGATCAAGGTTGGACAACACGATCTAACCTAGAACAGGATTTAACTTACCGTGTAGTTGTGGCTGCTGATGGAGCTATTGTGGGTTACAAATCGGTTAGTGCAACGGCGAACGATTACATTGAACAAACTCCCTTGCCTGACTTACTTAAACCGCCAGCTGCAACTCCTGTCGCTACTCAACAGGCGATCGCCCAGTTCATGGTAGTATTTACGGAAAATGGGGAGTTGCAAGTCAGTCCTTGGGACAAGCAAAAGTCCTCCAGCTGAAGTCTGGAACTAGACAAACATAGACGTGCGGCTTCCCTTTGGGTAACTTACCTCCCCAGGTTAAGAATGCCAAATTACTCTTAGTCCGCGTAGGCGGACTTTGTTTGTATAGTCGCGAATTCTATTCGCCTATTTATAAATATTGGGGCTTGCCTGCCCATCTCACAAATCAGACACTAGAGTAGTATGCCTATACTCTAATAGGTCGCCAATTTCATTAAGTTATGGATAGTTACAAGCGGCAGGTCATAGAATTTTACAATAGTAGAACTGCCTACGATCGCGAGGAAGGTACTCGTCATCCGCTTGAAGCCAATCTCCTACTTGAATCTGTGCCGTTACATTTAGGACAGAAGATCCTTGATGTTGCAACTGGAACGGGTTTGATTGCAATTCCCGCCGCTCAGAAAGTTGGTTCACAGGGCTATGTCATTGGGATAGACATGTCCCCTGGAATGCTTCATCAAGCAAGGCTTAAGATTGAAGCAGCTTCCTTACATAACATCGAGTTGATTGAGGCAGATGCAGAATCTATAAACTTTAGTGATAGTAGTTTTGATGCTATCTTTTGCTGTGAGGCAATTGTATTACTTCCTGACATCCCTGGCAGTTTGCACTCGTGGTATCGCTTCCTTAAAACAGGAGGGTTTGTGGCATTTACGTGCCCTCCTGAAACTGCTTACATGGCCTCTGTTTACAAGAATATCTGCGCTAAATTGTTGGGCATATCGCTGCCACATATCCTCGAACCACTTGGTACCCCAGAAAAGTGTCACAACTTGCTCCAACAAGCAGGTTTTAGAGATATTAAATTCAAAATTGAGCCATCTGGACGGTATCACAATCTCAGGGATGACAGATTATCCTGGCAGGGGATTAGTTTAAGTTTTAAAGGCAATCCGCTATTGCCAAAACTATCACAATCACAATTAGATCAGTTACAAGTTGAGTACAGAGCAGAAGTTGAAAAACTAGCAACTGATCAAGGAGTCTGGGAAGATACTACAAAATTCTTTGTTCGCGCTCAAAAATGAGTTGATTTGGCATCCCCAGGAAGTCTGCTGGAGGAAGTAACTGCAAGCGGTTTGCCATACCAAGCCAGATAAATTCTCAATCCCAGCCTAGATAACACACTCAAGTTATAATACACCACCCTTTGCGATATGATTGATTGTCAATACTAGGTATTTGTTATTCAGTACATACCAGAGGGCAAGACGCTGTGATTAGAGTGGCTATCAACGGGTTTGGGCGCATCGGCCGCAACTTTATGCGATGCTGGCTGACTAGAGAAAATAGTAAGATCGATCTCGTCGCTATCAACGACACTTCTGACCCCAGAACCAACGCTCACCTGCTGAAGTATGACACGATGCTGGGGACGTTGAAAGGTGCGGATATCAGTGCTGACGATAACTCGATTATTGTCAATGGCAAAACTGTTAAATGCACCTCTGATCGCAATCCAGAGAACTTGCCCTGGAAAGATTGGGAGATTGATCTAATTATTGAATCTACGGGCGTTTTTACCAGCAGAGAAGGTGCGTCTAAGCATTTGAACGCTGGTGCTAAGAAGGTTATGATCACTGCCCCCGGAAAAAACGATGATGGCACATTTGTGGTTGGCGTAAATGATCAAGATTATGACCATAACAAGCACGTCATCATCAGTAATGCCAGCTGTACTACCAACTGTTTAGCTCCCATTGCCAAAGTGTTGCACGAAAAATTCGGCATCATTAAAGGCATGATGACCACTACTCACAGCTATACTGGCGACCAGCGCCTCCTAGATGCCAGTCATCGGGATTTACGACGGGCAAGGGCAGCAGCAATGAACATTGTGCCAACCTCGACTGGTGCGGCTCAAGCAGTGGCTCTAGTGGTACCAGCGCTTAAGGGTAAGCTGAATGGTGTTGCATTGCGAGTACCCACTCCTAATGTTTCTATGGTGGATTTCATCGTTCAGGTTGAGAAGAATACCTTTGCTGAAGAAGTAAACCAAGTTTTGCAATCAGCCGCAGAAGGTCCTTTAAAAGGCGTTATGGAATATAGCGATCTGCTGCTGGTTTCATCTGATTATCGTGGTCATGATGCCTCTTCAATTGTGGATGCCAGTTTGACGATAGTTATGGGCGGCGACATGGTGAAGGTTATGGCTTGGTATGACAACGAGTGGGGGTACAGTCAGCGAGTGGTAGATTTAGCAGAATTAATGGCTGAAAAGTGGGAAAGTTAGTCATTAGTCATTTGCAAGAACTAAGAACTACTAACTAAAATGTTGAAATCCCCGGCTGAGGCTAAGAACTTGGTCGGGGTTTTTGCCTGTTTGGTCAACTAACTGCACTTCTAAATCAGGTGTAATTGTGCCTATAACAGCTGCCCCATCACCTAGTTGTTGCACCAAGGCAGTAGCTAAGTTTGGCGGAAGGCACAGTACCAATTCAAAGTCTTCGCCACCGTATAAAACCCAGTCGAGTGCTTGTGGTGACCAATTATTTAATGCAGGTGGCATAGGGATCTGGCTACGCTCAATTTTGGCACCAACGCCACTGGCTTGACATATCTGCACTAATGCATCTGCCAAACCATCGCTGCTATCCATGCCAGCTACCCTTGCCGATTCACCACTCACTTCTCGGAGAATAGGCAATACATCGAGTCGGGGTTGAGGTCGTTGATGTGCTTGAATTAGTGCTATTCGCTCAATGTGACTCAGGTTTGCTCCCAAGTCGGGATGAAGTAGCAGTTCTAATCCCGCACGCGAAGCACCGTGAACCCCCGTGACAACAATAGCATCGCCAACTTGGGCAGCGGAGCGGCGGATAATACAGCTAGGGTGAACTTGACCGAAGGCAGTAATCGCTATTGTAATCACTGGTGAGCGGCAGACATCGCCCCCCACAATAGGTGTGTCGTACTGGTTCAAGCATTCTGTCATTCCTTGGTACAGTCGCTCCACCCAGCTGACTAGAACATCGCTCCTGAGTCCTAAGCCAACGGTAATTCCCAGTGGTGTAGCGCCCATTGCTGCCAAATCAGATAAATTGGCTGCGGCAGATCGCCATCCAGCGTCTTCTGGGGAAGTGCTGTGATCGCTAAAATGTACCCCATCCACCAAAACATCAGTCGTTACGACTAAAGATTTCCCCGACTGAATATCCATTACAGCTGCATCGTCCCCGACAATCTCTGGCGGACAAAAACGCTGTAATCGCTCTAACAGACTTTTTTCACCAATATCTCGAACCTTCACTCTAGTAAAATCCTCAAGCTCTAAATTAGGTTAATCAGGAGAGGGAGCTGTAGCATCGATAGCGTAAATTGGTATTACATTAGTAATGCGTAGGCGCAGCCCGCCTTTGGCATCGCTCATGTTAGTAATGTGATATCCCACATCTTTGATGCGATCGCTCACAATAACAATGAGATGGCTGACATTGGCAATGCGTAGGCGCAGCCCGCCTTTGGCATCGCTCACAATAACAATGAGATAGCTGACATTGGCAATGCGATTGCTCACAATAACAATGAGATAGCTGACATTGGCAATGCGTAGGCGCAGCCCGCCGTAGGCATCGCCTATGTCATTCGGGCAATTACTTACAGAGGCAACTCAAGGCTGACGAGAAGTACCAGCAGCCCTCCCGTAAGCACTGTGGTAGCTTAAATTCCTTAAATTTCATTGTGCAAAGCCTATAGTAGGGGCGATCTCAACCCAGGTGTAAACATGGCTGCAAAATAAGACACCAATCGTCGTTTATCTTCTAACATTGTCAATCAAGATGTGGATGCGTTCAATAATCTCAAATCAGCCTGCACTTAATTTATGTGAGAATGATTTGATTTAATTCATTTATGGATTTCGTAGTTGAATATCCCTATGAACAAACTTAATCATGCGTTAGTGAAGCGATCGCCCAGTATTGCTCTGTCTCTGGCTACCCTGGCAACTGGTCTAATTGCAGCTTGTCAAAACACCACTGGTAACAATACAGAAGGAGCGAATAACGCTAGTCCAGCTAGCGCAAATGCTCCAGCTGCCAGTGCCAATAGTCTCAAGATTGGCTCACTGTTACCTTCAACTGGTGACTTGGCTGCGATCGGGCAGCAGATGGTAGGTGCTGTTCCTACTCTCGTTGAAACCGTCAACGCTTGCGACGGTGTTAATGGAGAACCTGTAACACTTATTGCCCAGGATGACCAAACCGATCCTAGAGCAGGTGCTGCCGCCATGACCAAATTGGCAGAAGTTGATGATGTGGCTGGTGTAGTTGGCTCCTTTGCTAGCAGCGTTTCTAGTGCTGCCGTGCCGATCGCTGTGCGGAATAAAGTGATGCTGATTTCTCCTGGTAGCACCAGTCCCGTGTTCACCGAACGCGCAAAGCAAGGTGATTTTAACGGCTATTGGGCGCGTACTGCTCCTCCTGATACCTATCAAGCTCTTGCCTTAGCCAAGCTTGCAAGTGACAAAGGCTTTAAGCGAGTTTCTACTGTAGTAATTAACAATGACTACGGTGTTGGCTTTGAAAAAGCTTTTGTCCAAGCTTTCAAAAAGTTGGGAGGAACTGTTGTTAACGAAGCCAGTCCCACTCGCTACGATCCCAAAGCAACCACTTTTGAAACCGAAGCCGCTGCTGCTTTTGGCGGTAAGCCGGATGCCGTGGTTGCCGTTCTTTATGAAGAAACAGGCAGTCTATTACTGAAATCAGCCTACCAGCAAGGTGTGAGTCAGGGAGTGCAAGTTATGCTCACAGACGGTGTTAAGTCGGCTGGCTTTCCCGCAAAGGTTGGCAAAACCAATGATGGCAAATTTATTGTCACAGGCGCGATCGGTACAGTACCTGGTGCAGATGGGAAAGCGTTAGCAGCCTTGAATCAGCTATGGCAATCTAAAAATAATCAAGCGCCAGGAGAGTATGTTCCCCAGTCTTGGGATGCTACAGCACTGCTTGTACTGGCAGCACAAGCAGCAAAGGCTAACACTGGCGTTGGCATTCAGAGCAAAATCCGTGAAGTTGCCAATGCTCCTGGCACTGAAGTCAGCGATGTTTGCGAGGGTTTGAAGTTACTGCGTGAGGGTAAGGATATTAACTACCAAGGAGCCAGCGGTAATGTAGATATTGACCAAAACGGCGATGTAGTTGGGGTCTACGATGTCTGGCAAGTCAAAGATGATGGCAAACTAACTGCGATCGATAAAGTTACTCCCCAGTAGCAGAATACTGATTAGCAATTATCAGTAGAGACGTTTTATGAAACGTCTCTACTTAACACCTCTATAATCCCAAGAGTGAGAAATTGTAACCAACACCTAGCAAAAGCCCGATATCAGTTTCATCAAAAAAAGCCGCATTTACAGCAGCCGTTGCCGTAAATCGAGAAGTTATTGGAAAATCAACACCAGCAGTCACTAGGGGTCCAACTTCACTGCCGTCGCCCGTTGAAATTGCTATGCCGCCTCCCACGTAAGGAGCTATAGCCAACCGTTCTGTAAAAGCATCTACTGGTCGCAGTCTAAAATCATAGGTGACGGGAACTAGAATTACGGGATCATTTTCAATCGCCACCGAGGGTCGCACTGCTATTCTAGTTGTTAGCCCGACTTTGCTGATCACCATGAAGCTAGTATCACCCAAAGCTGAATCACCATCTAGACCAATGTTGCCAGCGATGCCGATATAGCTATCACCACCAAATGTAGGTGTACCAGGATCAACGTCGACTTGAGCCACTTCGTCGGCATCAGATGTTTCAGTGGCAGGTGCTAGTTGGGGAGCGAGAGGTGTTGTCAGCGGAGCAGCTAATGTTGCTGTTGTGCCAGGGATTGGTGGTGCGGCGTAGGCATTCGCTGTAGGCATCACCGCTTCTTTTGTTTGGTTAGTTTGCTCTAACTGCTGAGGCTCATTACTATTTTCCAGACTAGTTAGATTGGGTTCGTTCGCTGTTGGAACTGCTGACTTTAAGCTGAGTTGGGAATCACTGCCTGAGACTGTTGCTGGCGAAACCGATGTAGCTAAAGAGTCAATAACGGGTGCTTCAACTAGCGCACCTGGAGCCTGAGTAGTAGCTTCGGTAGGAGCAAGGCTAGCGGTTTCTGTCTGCTGTGGAAACTCGCTAAATGTAACTATTGACGCATCTGTGCTACCTATATCAATCGTTTCTGCTTGGGCAGACAACCCAGTTCCAACTACAGCGATGCCTGCGGCGAGCTGCGCTAACGCCGCTATACTCACCAGAAAAGAAACATTTTTGCCAAAAATATTATTCACTTCACACTCCTCAAGAAAAATTTCGTAAAAAACAAGACAGTAGTCAGGCTCTAGCTCATTTTCAGCAATAATATAATATCTAACACTTGTAAAATAGCTCTTATATCGCTAATTCGATAGATTTTG
>JBGTCQ010000003.1:0-12582 GCA_041748755.1 Chroococcidiopsidaceae cyanobacterium
AACTATAATGTTTTCGTGGTTCGGTACCGCCTCAGGTGCTTCGCTTTTGCGTCGCTCCTTTAGTGGCGCTTTATTAATCTATCAACTCTACATACATCTGTCAACTCCTTTTTTTAAAAAAAATTTGAACTCTCTTTGAAACGCTGCTTCCAGTAGCGGGTTTAGGAAACAATGAGTTATACATTGTGCTGCTAAGGGGCAACAAGCTGTGAACTTTCAATCGGTAATTGCAATATTGCATGAGTTCTGGGGCAACCGCGGTTGTCTTATTGCCCAGCCCTACGATACAGAAAAAGGGGCGGGTACTATGAATCCACATACATTTTTAAGAGCCATAGGACCGGAGTCTTGGTCAGTTGCCTACATTGAACCCTGCCGCCGACCAACGGATGGACGGTATGGAGAAAACCCCAATCGCTACCAGCACTACTACCAGTATCAAGTTCTAATTAAACCTTCACCAAAAAATATTCAGAGGATATATTTGGATTCCCTGAGATCTTTAGGCATTCGTCCTGAAAATCACGATATTCGTTTTGTGGAGGACAACTGGGAGTCTCCCACACTCGGAGCTTGGGGCGTTGGCTGGGAAGTCTGGCTAGATGGAATGGAAATTACCCAATTTACCTACTTCCAACAGTGTGGAGGAATTGATTGCCGTCCTGTATCAATTGAGATTACGTATGGGTTGGAACGATTAGTTATGTATCTTCAGGAAGTAGGGGCATTCACGAAGATCCGCTGGACAGACAACATTACTTATGGAGATGTTCATCTCCAAGGAGAAATTGAACAGTGTACTTACAACTTTGAAGCCTCCAACCCGAATATGCTGTTTACACTGTTTGGTCTTTACGAGCAGGAGGCAGAGCAACTGACTCAGCGAGGACTTGTTTTCCCTAGCCTTGACTATGTATTAAAGTGTTCTCACACGTTCAATTTGCTGGATGCTAGAGGAGTAATTTCTGTAACAGAGCGGACTCGCTATATTGGCAGAATTCGTAATTTGGCACGAAGAGTAGCCCAGCTCTACTTGCAGCAACGGGAGACACTTGGTTTTCCGCTTAGAAATAGTGTGTAAAAAATTGTTTGCTTTTAGGATAGATATAAAAACTAAAAAATAGTCTCTGAGCAATATAGCCCTCTTCTGTCAGTTTCCGGAGATGATGAATAAAGGAATCAAAAGATAAAACTCTACGAGGTAAGTAGAGCAATGGATGTGGAATTACAAATCCTGAAGCATCTGCCCAGAGGTAGTGCGTCAGAGTGCGGTGGGTTTGGGAAAGTTGAGGGATGCCCTACAACTATTCAACCTATGGAATGTCGGTGTGGTCACTGTAAAACGCAAAAGCATGGCAAAATGCCTAATGGTCACCAGCGCTATTTCTGCCGCAACTGCAAGCAAACCTTTTCCGAGAGCTTTGACACGCTCTACTACTACCGGCATATCAGACCACAACAGATTGACCAAGTGCTGCAAGCTCATAGTGAAGGCACAAGGAAAGCGAGGCATTAGCCGCATCACGGGGCTGGCTGACAGCTGTGTTGTCAGCATCATTCGGGCATCAAGCGCCAAAGCCTTGTTGGTTCACAATGACCAAGTCAAAGCGGTCGAAACTGAGGAGGTGAGCGGCGATGAGATGTGGTCATTCGGGCAAAAAACAGAAGCGATGTTGGCCCAAAGAGCTGGAGGTAGGAGACTGTTGGATTGCCATCAGTTGGGCAGATTCGAGTGGATTAATTCTAGCCGCACGAGTGGGCAAGCACACCGATGATCTGTTACTCAAAATCTTTAGAAATGTTCAAGTTTTCAATTCGCTTGCTGTTGTATTATTTAAAGCTTAAGGGTCAGAAACTTATGTCCAGTAGAGAACACGAGCCTGAGGAAAGCGCCGAGCAATTTCGCTCTCGAAAAAGTGGCGTAACGTCTTCATGGTGTCCGAGTTATATACATACTTTGTGCCGCCAAACTTGTTACGCTTGACACTGCGCTTCGCCTGATCCATGTCCAGCTTCGTTTGGGGATACCAGTTCAGTAGCACTTCCTTTGATCCAGGTGTGAATCGGTGTGAAATTAGCTCGAAAGTAAGGTCACAGTCGAAATCGAGCGCTTCCGAAATTGAGTTCAACAGTTGTCCATAATGGTCACCCCAATCTTCCATTAGCATAATCGGCGCGATGACTAGACCTACTGGATATTCGCCGCCACCTTGCGATCGCGGCAACGCTAATTGCCGCAATGCCTGAAGCCGTGACTTAACTGGTGCTGTACCGCCCTCAAACCGACCTGAAACTGGTGCAGCGTTGACACTCATTCGACAGCGCGTATGACCGTTATGCGGCAAGTCCAGTAGCTCCTCGACTGCTTCGAACTTTGAAACCCAACGCAGATAGCCATCTTGGCGCGTTCCAAAGTAGCGAATGCATTTAGCGAGGCTTCCAGTTAAATGCTCAATGCCTAGTGGATCTGTGTAGCAGCTTACCTCAAAAGTCGTAGCATTGTCTGACCGCTCGTAAGCTGCTAGGTTTGACAATATCTGCGGCAAGTTGGCGAAGACGCGAATCACTGGCGGACCTTGCAAACTACCGGCCAAATAACAATATTGGCAATGAGCTGGACACCCCTCCGCAATGTGGAACTGCCAGTCAGCTGAAGGCGGAATCGGGCTGAGTTTGAGGGCGCTCGGCGGTGCAGTCACGACTGCAAGGGTGCGCTTAGCAATATTGTATGTATCACGCTCATCCTCTCCACGGAGACCAGTTAAACGGTTTCGAGGTAGTTCCTCAATGGGTAAGTCGAGAGCCTGCACACGCGCTAAAATTTGCTGACCCCACGGTTCTTCTAGTGCAGCAGGCGTGAATAGTACGCGCTCTGGCATCCATAAACGAGGTTTGCGTGTAGCGGTTAATGAAGGGTTGTCTAGCATCGTATTTGGCACAATCGTTCTCCCTTGTTTATTTTGTTCAAAAAATAGCAGACGGTAAGAAACAGAGGAACCGTTTACTTACCGTCGTACCTTTAACTAGGTTTTCCCACCCTCAGGTGTTAATCTTTAAGGACTTCGCGGATGCGCCGCTCCAAAAGTTCGAGATCGAGACCGCCCTCATCACGCGCAATACGGCGTACAGTTACATTGATGTTATTTAAATCGAGCAGTAAATCGTGCAGAATCTCCTGCTGCTGGCGTGACTGAGTAACTTCACGCGGTTCCTGCACGAGGTCACGCACAATAGAGTCTTCCGCACGTGAGGCTATAAGTGGATCTACTTGTCCCTGCAAATGAATAAAGGTCCGCCTACCTGGTCCGCGCTCCTCTTCAATGGGCACCACTGCTGTTACCTGATCTGAGCGCACATACTTACCAAATCCCAGATGCACTAGCACCGATGATTGTATTCTCATTCAGCTGCGTTTGGTTCTCTTAACTACTTACTATTCTAACCAATAAAATAATGACTAAAGTCCATATTTGGAGAGGGTTTTGCGCCCTTTTTTGTAGTGGTTTCCCGAAAACTTTATGGTTCCACTAGCTCAAAAAATGAGGGCGATCGCCTAAGTAAGAATTAGCCTTGTAGCGCTGCTAGTGACGTTGTAGTTATCGTCAAATGTCGCTAAATTAAGTGGAGATTAAGCAGCTAACAGAAAGTGCCATTTGTCGCCATTTAACTAGGAAGCGTTAAATGGACAAGCGATCGCGAAGGAGAAGATGCAGCGTGACAGTGAGCCAAACACCTGATGATGAGAGCCCCTTAGAAGAATCAATGGTACCTCACTACTGGAGCAAGCCCAGTGTAGCAATTGCCCCACTGCCAGACCCCATCGGTCACAATATTGAAGCGATCGTAGCGCTACACACAAGTGCGGAACGAAATGTGCCTCAACATCAGCGGGTTTTGGAAGTTGCAACTACTTTTTTCGGTCGTCCGGCATTCCTGTACGTTAGCTTACTCGTGGTTGCTCTCTGGATACTCCTCAATGTTTTGCCCCATTTGGGACTGCCACAATTCGATCCTCCTCCTTTTGACTTGCTACAGCTTTCGTTAGGCGTGATCTCGTTACCGATAACAATAGCGGTCTTAATCAAGCAAGATCGGCAAGAAAAACTGGCGGAGCAGAGGGCGCAGCTGAGTTTGCAACTAAACCTACTATCCGAGCAAAAAATCGCTAAACTGATTGGCTTGATTGAAGAATTGCGCCGCGATCTTCCCAATGTAAAAAATCGTTATGATGCTGAAGCCGAGGTGATGAAGCAAGCTGCCGATCCACAAGTGGTGATGGACACGCTGGAGAAGTCACTGGCGGAAGAGCTAGCAGAACTCCAGAAGCAAGAAGCATCTGATGGTCAATCACCTATTTAGTTAGGTTTGAAAATATTGCCAAATAGTACTTACGGTTTAGTTCAACTTTGTTGTATGTAAACCTAGTGACTAGTAATAAACGCACCCTAGTTCTTGCTTAACTTAGTACCAGCACTTCTTATTTTTAAAGAACTTTATTGCAGTTAAAGAACTAGTATTACCTGTAATATACTGCTTATAAATTATAGAAGCTTCACCAAAACTAACTAGGGCTTGACGGAAGAAAGCTACTACTTCTATCCTGATAGCATTTTTATTGGTATCGAAAAAAATGACATTAAGATAATTGGCAACAAAACATTTTTCACTTATCGCCGCTATTCCTTTTTATGCATACACTAGAAGGTAGTCCTACGGATAAAATAATCAAGTTTGGTGACACAGCTTGAAGTTGCCTTGTGATCCTAAATGGGTGGCAGCCAATGAAATCCTTTGATAAAGACTACTATTCACATAAGCAGCACGGAAATTACTGCTCTTATTACACAAAACATTTTCTTCTCATCAGGAATTTTAGTAAAATGCTCAGCGATACCAGTAGTCGATAGCAAAGCGGTGTAGATATTGCTACTACAGTTGCGTTAAGCCTGATAGCCTGTGTCCAATCTAAATTAGCTACAGGAGTTTTATTCTCGCTTTTTTGGCGGCAGTGAGGGGTTCGACGCATAACAGTTGCGTGGCATGCGTCACGCGCACAACTAAGAAATGCAAGTTCTGTCATACTCGCACCTGCAAAGGCATTGCTGAAAAGATATTGTAGCGTACTGCAGCCAGAGCAATCTCTCCTTACTAAAGCTATTAACTCCTTCTGCCTCTAATACCTAGAGGAGAAAATCGAGTCCTCCTGCTTCCTGTGCCTGTAACACTCACACATTCTGCTTTAGATAGCTTCAAGTTTAAGCAAGTGGATCAATAAATGTGTGCAATTGCACCGTCGTACCAGTAGAAAAATTCACCCTTCTGAGGTTTTTAAATAGTCAGTCTTGAATGGTTCGAGCCAAAAAATTGTTCGCAGGCACTTTTTTAACCAAACAAGATACCGCAATGACACCTACGTAAGCCCTACTCCTGTCTTACAAATTCAGTATTGACACGGATACTTTGTTAATTAACTCAATGCCATTATGAATGCAACATTCAATTGGGAGTCTTCCTTAATTTTTAAGTATGAATACTGTCTTTCTCATTTATAACTTAGTTCCTTCTAAGTTTTAGCAGTGTAATTTCGTTTGGCACAACAGCATTATTTATATTAAGCCCATTTCTTGCAGTTATCCAAATAAATTCAAAATTCAGTTAGCTAGGAAATGGAGTAAGACCTATTTAAGTAATTTATTCGAGGCTGGTAATGTACAACAACTATCTAAGGAGAAAAAATTGGTATTATGATTGCCGAACCTGTCACCAATACTAATTTTATCAGTAACCTTAGTGCTTTAAAGCAAGAACGATTTAGTGGGCAACTGTTCCTTAAAGATTCACTAAGGCAGGAGTGGACTTTCTACTTATTTTTAGGTCGAATTTTGTATGCTACTGGAGGTGCTCATCCAGTGAGAAGATGGCGAAGAAACTTGAATATTCACTGCCCTCAAGTTGAGATTCAGCAGCTAAAACTATCCTCTGCAATATCCAATATTTCTTGGGAATACCAGCTATTGTACACAGCGGTAGAGCAGCAGCAAATCAATCGAGAGCAAGCAGCGAAAATAATTGGTGCGATCATTGCTGAAGTGTCATTTGACGTTAATCAAGCAAGGGAAATAACTTCTGAGGTAAAACCAGAAAATTTATCAGTCCCACAACTGGTATTGCTTGACCCTGAACAAGTGATAACAGAAATTCAGCAGGTCTGGCAAAACTGGCAAAAAGCTAAAATCACACCTCTGTTTCCTAATCAAGCACCAGTTATCAAGCAGCCAGAGCAACTCCAAGAACAAGTATCGCCAGCAGTTTACCAAAATCTGACAAAGCTACTAGATGGACAGCGCACCTTGCGGGATCTAGCAGCAGGAATGAAACGAGATGTTGTAGAAGTCATCTTTTCACTAATGCCTTACATTCGCTCAGGTGTGGTGGAGTTAGCTGAAATTGCCGATGTAGCATCACCGATTGCTCCCGCTCCTCCAGTTCCAGTAACACCGCCACCTGCTACTCCCCAAGGACTGCTGATTGCTTGTGTGGATGACAGCCCTATGGTTTGTCAAAGTATGGAGAAGATTTTAACAACAGGAGGTTATCAGTTTCTGGCAGTACAAGATTCGCTACGAGCGATCGCAACTCTATTAACCCGCAAGCCAGCCTTGATCTTTTTAGATCTAGTCATGCCGAATACCAATGGATACGAAATTTGTGGTCAGTTACGTAAAATTTCCACTTTCCGTGACACTCCAATTATCATCCTCACCGGAAACGACGGCATCATTGACCGAGTCCGAGCCAAAATGGTCGGTGCTTCAGATTTCCTTAGTAAACCGGTGAATGCAGAGATAGTGCTGGACGTAGCACGCCAGTACTTAAACAATCGTTCATTGGTGGAGTAACCAAAATAGTCTCCTTTTGGAGCTATCTTCTGTTCGCTCACATCCACACCAAAAGTGAACTTGAGCTGCCTTAAAGCAAAAATCCGATTTAGTCCCTATTACTTTTTAATGAGGTTAACACCATGAGTACAGTTTTAGTCGTTGACGATTCCGCAACCGAAATTGAAATTATCACTAGTTGCCTACGTAAAGGTGGCTTGACTGTGATAACTGCCAATGATGGTACTGATGCGATGACCAAAATTAGCAACCAAAAGCCAGATGTAATTATTTTGGACGTTGTGCTGCCTGGTCGTAGCGGATTTGAACTGTGTCGTGACCTTAAAGCTGAAGCAGGAACGAGCGCAATTCCAGTCGTGATGTGCTCAACCAAAGGAAGTGACATGGATAAATTCTGGGGCAAGAAGCAGGGTGCAGATGCCTATATATCTAAACCAGTCGATCAAGAAGAACTAGTGCGGACTGTTAAGCAACTAATCAAATAGTTAAAGCAACCCAAGAATCAGCCTCGCCAGGAGATAAGCAATGATATCTGAGTTTTTATTGAAGGGTGCTACATCCGGCATTCAAACCACCGAAAAAACCGGGGTAGGACAGAAGTTTTTGCGGTTTCACTTGGTGCCTGATACCACGGCTATGTTGCCAGTAAATCAGATGACAGAGGTACTTACTATTCCTATAGCCCAAATCGTACCGATCCCGCAGATGCCTGCTTGGGTGATGGGTGTTTATAACTGGCGGGGTGAGATTCTGTGGATGGCAGATTTGGGGCATTTAGTCGGGCTTACTCCTTTGTACGAACAGGCAAGTAGCAGCTCAAGTTATACGGCGATTGTTGTTCGTGCTACAGGCAGACAGCAAGCAGGTAGCCAAAATACTAGCGGCAAAATGCTGGGGCTTCTAGTTAACCGAGTGGAAGATATGGAATCGTGCAATCCAGACTTAATTCAATCACCCCCAGAGGCTGCTGTACCTCCTGAGTTTGTGCCATTTTTGCGCGGGTACTGGTTGAAACCCAGTGGCGAAATCATAGTAGTTCTAGATGGTAACTCCGTCATCGCTGGAATGCCTCAGCCAGAAGCTTCTTAAATACTCAACACTTGAAAGGCCCTCCCAACTTCCCTTTTGAAGAGAGGCTTAGGAAGATTTACAAAGTAATTCTTAATTCTGTAATCCGTTTTCACTTTGGCTCAAACCTTCTTTTGAGGGTTTTAATTTAACAACCCATTTTTTAGTCAGGTTTCACCTATGGTTCCTCCTGAACCCAGCAAAGCTACCTTTGATAGTGACTCCACTAGTCACTCTAACCACACCACATCAACAATTATTCAGGATTTTCCTCCCCAGCCATCTGAGCAACAGCAAGCAGATCTAGAGCTTGAACCACAGCTTCAAGCAGAGAACTTAGTCAAGAATGAACAGCAAGAAGTAAAACAGCAAATTCCGCGCCGTCGATCGCGTGGCCTGAGTTTAAAGAATAAAGCAACAGCTTTGGCGATCGCGCTTGGTACGATTCCAGTGTTAGCAATTGGTTCAACCGCCTTTTACTTTGCTAACCAAGCGATTACCAAGCAAATTAGCACGGTTAAACAGTCCAGTTCCATCGGTCTGGCGGATAAAACAAATCGTTTCATGTTTGAGCGGTATGGAGACATTCAGGTTCTGTCTAATTTGCGTTCTTTCAGCGATCCGATGGTCAGGAAAATAACGTCTCCCCAGCAGCAGGAAGCACAGTTAAATAATTTCGTAAAGGCTTACGGTTTTTATGACAGTATTGCTGTACTTGATCTAAATGGTGACCTAATTGCTCAATCAAGTGGGAAAGCTTCCAAGAACCAAAAGGGTCGAAATTTCTTTCAGCAAGCTATTAAAACTAACAAGCCTTTCATTGACCAACCTGAAATATCAAAGGCTACAGGAAAGCAAGTTATTCACATTGCTGCACCGATCAAAGATACCGCTACAGGCAAAACCATTGCTGTAGTCCGAACCCAGATACCTACTGAACGTATGGCACCTGTACTCGCCAACTTTAGTACAGGTGGAGACGAATACCAGCTGATCAGTTTGGATAATAATCAGGTTTTTGAAGCTACTGAAAAAACCCAGATTGGTAGAAATGCGTTATCAGATTTCGGTAGCAGCTTAGGACAACTGGAAAAGCAGGAAAAAGGTACGCTGATCGTCACTGATAAAATTAATAATGCACAGAAACTAATCGCCTACAGTCCCTTAGAAAAAATAGCAGGTTTACCAGACCTCAATTGGGGAGCACTGGTGACAAGTGACACTGATGTTGCCTATGCCCCCCCAAGACAATTACTCTTGACCCTACTACTGGGAACTGGGTTGACGGCATTGCTGGTAAGTGCGATCGCAGCTTACCTGGCAAACCGCGCTACTCGCCCAATTCTGGCTGCTAGCAAGGCAGTAGAAAAATTAGGTCAAGGAGAACTTGACACCCGCATTACTGTAGAAGGAGAAGACGAACTCGCCACGCTGGGTTCTAACATTAACCAAATGGCAGGTAAGCTTCAGACCGCCCTTCAGAGCAAAACAGAACAGTCTCGGCGCAAAGAACGCTACGACAAGCAAGCGCGGCTATATGCAGAGATTGCTGGCTACCGTGTTAGTCAATATCAAGACCTGGAGCCTGTGTACAACCAGGCGATTCAAGGAGCACGCGAAATTCTTAAAGCAGACCGGGTGGTCGTCTATCGCTTCAACCCTAACAACAGCGGGTATGTCTCAGCCGAATCTGTTGCTCCTGGTTGGCCCCGCTCTCTAGAAGCAAACTTTCCTGACCCCTGTTTTATTGAGGGTAACTATGTAGAACGCTATCGCACGGGTCGTGTCAAAGCTACCGAGAATATTTACGAAGCTGGCCTTAGCGAATGTTACATCAAACAGCTAGAACCATTTGCAGTTAAGGCAAATTTGGTGGCACCAATTTTAAAGAACGAGCAACTCTTTGGCTTACTGATTGCCCATCAATGCTCAGAACCTCGTGCTTGGCAGAAGTATGAAATTAGTTTCTTTACAGAGGTAGCTTCTCAAGTTGGACTTGCTATCGACCGTGTAGATGCCCTAGAGCAGCAAAGGACAGCCAAAGAACAACTCCAAAAACGGGCGCTAGAACTACTGATAGAAGTTGATCCCCTGAGTAAAGGCGATCTAACAATCCGCGCCACTGTGACCGATGACGAAATCGGTACGGTTGCTGATTCCTACAATTCCACTATTAACAGCTTGCGGAAAATTGTCACCCAGGTGCAAGAGGCAGCCAAACAAATGACGGTAAGCACCAGTAGCAGTGAAGTTTCTGTACAAGAGCTATCAGTAGAAGCGCTGCGGCAAACACAGGAAATCACCGTTGCTCTGGATCGAATTCAAGAAATGTCTAACTCGATTCGGGCGGTTGCTGCTAACGCTGAACAAGCAGAAGTTGCCGTGCAACTGTCTACACAGACAGTAGAAGCAGGTGATGCGGCAATGAACCGGACTGTCGAAGGAATTGGAGCAATTCGAGAAACAGTTGCCCAAACATCAATTAAGGTGAAGCGATTAGGTGAATCTTCGCAAAAGATTTCTAAGGTAGTGAAGCTGATTAGCTCATTTGCCGACCAAACCAACTTGCTAGCGCTCAATGCTGCTATTGAAGCTGCCCGCGCTGGAGAACAAGGTCTCGGTTTTGCGGTGGTTGCAGATGAAGTACAAGCTCTAGCACTACAATCTGCGGAAGCGACGGCAGAAATTGAAGAACTAGTAATGGAGATTCAAACTGAAACCACGGAAGTAGTTGCAGCTATGGAATCTGGGACAAAACAGGTTGCAGAAGGTACAAGACTCGTGGATGAAACTCGCCAAAGTCTAAACCAAATTACTGCTGTTAGTAACCAAATTAGTGCCTTAGTCCAGGCGATCGCCTCGGCAACTGTAACGCAATCTCAAGCTTCTGAATCTGTGACGCATACGATGACCGATGTAGCAGCGATCGCTAATCAAACTTCAACTGAAGCTAACCTTGTATCAGCTTCATTTAAAGAACTACTGGCGGTGGCTCAAGACCTGCAAGCTAGCGCTGGTCAATTTAAAGTCACGTAGGGGTAATTGAGCAACTGCTTCTAAAAAGTCAGGGGCTTAAATGCTCCTACATTTCTTCTGTCGCTAATCGTCCCACATTTGTCTACTATCACTTCTTGGTTAATACCTATTTCCCAAAAATTATCTGCTCAAATCAATAATCCTGCTGGTTTTAGCAGAAATATACGCTTTAGCAAATTAATGCAAATTCTAGCTCGCAATTGAACTAATTAGATTATCAACCATGTTAGATCATCGCCTCAAAGAACCGGTCGAGAGTGACAAAAATAGCAGCATACCAGATGCCTTTGATGCCAAAACCCTGGAATCAGATCAGGAAGCTAAACAACCAGAAATAAAACTGCGATCGCCTGCTCCACGTAAACCCAGTCGTAGTGGTTTCGAGCAAATCCGCCAAAAATGGGACAATTTGGGCTTTCGGAGCAAGCTGGCTCTGCTTCTGGTAAGTAGTGCTGCCATACCCGTGATTGTTGTAACCCAGGCGATCGAGAAGGTTGCTGAAGACCGTTTGCTGGCCAGCTACGAAGATTCTCTCCAACAAGAATTGGCTGTTTTAAACAATCAGGTCAATAAGGTAACGGACATTAATAAGGTAGTTGCAGGTAGCATTGCCAACTCCGTGGAAAGCGATGGGATCAATTTGAACAACCCTAGCGAGGTAGCAACTCAGCGAGCTTTGCTAACAAAGTTAGTTGCATACAGTGTAGATGAAGACTTTAACCAGAGTTTTCATATTATCACCGACCTCAAGGGTCGAACAGTCGCTCAGAATATTCAAGTTTTGAATGAGGATTTTTCTAGCTACCCACTCCTGCCTACAGATGATAAAGCATCAGCTGTGGCAAGTTATCAAGTGCTGTCACTACCCCCAGGAATTAATCTAGGAAATCTCCCGATTGTCAAAAATGCCTTGAGTAGTGGAAATCTTTTGAGTGGAGCAGAGTTACTCAAAGCAGAAACACTGCAAACTTTGGGTTTAGACAAGCAAGCCAATATTGGGATACGTAAACAAAAAACCGAAGGCTTAGCCGAAGCCAAAAAGCCTTTTACCGAAGGAACCTATGAGATTGACAAAGGCAAATTAGGCTTAGTTTTGATAGCTGTTCAACCTATCCGTGTTAATGGTGAAGCAGTTGGTACTGCCATCGTTGGCTCTCTGGTCAACCGCAACTTTGAAATTGTTGATCAGATTAAGAAAGATGCAGGGGTAGCGACCGCAACTCTATTTGCTCAAGACTGGCGTGTCAGTACTAACGTTCCTTACACCGATAGTAAAACTCGTGCGATTGGCACACGGGTCTCGCGAGAAGTGGCAGAAAAAGTTTTAAATCGCGGCGAAACTTTCTTGGGTGAAGCCAACATTATTGGAACTGATTACTTTACTGGCTACAGTCCCCTGTATGACCATCAAAAGCAACTCAATCCTTTAGATGCAAAGCCTGTCGGCATAGCCTATGTGGGTGAACCTAAAACAAAAGTGCAACAGATTCTTAGTAACTTAAGACTGACAGGCTACGGCATTGGCGGCGGAATGTTGCTGCTGGCTGGTTTGGTTGCTCTGCCGATCGCTGGCTCTTTC
>JBGTCQ010000004.1:0-22175 GCA_041748755.1 Chroococcidiopsidaceae cyanobacterium
CACAGATACCTGGACGGCAGTTAAGCCTTTGCCTCGTCCGCGATCGCATATTGGCTCTGCCACTTTTGTAATGAACGGTCGGATTATTGTTGCTGGGGGTGAGATCATGCACACTAAGTCGGTGTCCGATGTAACAGCCTACAATCCGCTGTCAAATTCCTGGACAGAACTTACTCCGCTGCCCCAACCAAGACATTCGGGTGTTGCTGGAGACATTAACGGGCAAATTTTTTACGCAACAGGTAACGACAAAGGTTTATTTAAGACAACAACATACAAAGGTAGACCTAATTAAGTAGTCAGACATTGCAAAGCATTAGTTGTGAGCCGCAGTTTCTCCCATACAGATACTAGCAGCAATAAAGGTTCGCTCTTTTTTGTTACTGTGCGATCGCCTTCTGAGGACTGATTGGAAATTCTTTTTAGTGATCTTCTCTCCAAAAGCCTTTGAGAGTAACTGCCAGAGTTTGAAGCCAACATCTTTAATGTATTGAGGATCATAGTCAAAACTAGCGGCAATCTCCTGATAAGACTTACCTTGCCAAGCTTGGCGAAATATGAGTTCTTGCAGGTTGTTCAAATGCTGATTCAGGGTTGTATCTACCAGTACAAGTGCTGCTTCGACATTCATTACTCACCTCAGGATGGCTGCAAATACTGATAGCTACAGACGGAGATCGCACTTTTGCGGATTGTTTTACTAAATGTGTTGACACTGAGATTGTGTTAGTCAATGGCTAGCACAATCTTAAGACTGCTATTTGGGATAGATCCGACTTTTTTATACCATTTTCACGACTTTTTCTAGCTTCTCTGCCACAACTCTTCATGGTTTGCTCTAATACATCCCTGGTTTTATTTCATTCAAGTAAGTCTTACGTTCTCTCTATTCAAGATCCATTTGTAATTTTTTAACCTGGAGAATGACATGGTAGAAAGAGTTTTTCGCGGCATCACCTATACAGTGGAAACTGCCACAGCAAATGATCAGACCCTAAACGGCACACCTAATCCAGACTGGCTCGAGGCTTTAGGGGGAGACAATCGGGTTTCCACAGGTGCAGGAAGTGATGTTGTTCTAGCTGGCGTTAGTTTTGGTAGCATCGCCAACTTCGACCGTTACGGCGGAGAAGCAGTTTTCTACGGTAACTTACCTGATGCGGGTAACAACACGGTTTCTACTGGCGCTGGCGATGACTACGTGGGAATTGGTACAGGCAACGATCTTGTCCTCCTGGGCGAAGGCAACGATATTTTCGACGGTGAAGGTGGTGGCAACGACACGGTCTACGGAGGGGCAGGGGACGACATAATTGATTTAGGACGATTTAATAGTCCTGGTGATAAGATTATCCGTGCAGGAGCGGGCAATGACACCCTCTATGGCGGTAGCACAGGAGATACCCTAGATGGAGGAGCAGGGGAGGACTTTCTCGATCTCCTTCTACTCAACCAGACGGCAGGGGTTGTCTTTGATGGCACTGCCAGTACTCACCTGACTTTAGCCGATGGTACTACTGCCCGCAATTGGGAAACTTTTGAAGTCATTGTTAGTGGCGATGGCAATAATACACTCACAGGCGGTGCAGGCAATGACTCTCTCTCTAGCTTCTCTTCCGGTATTGACATAATCACAGGCGGTGCAGGCAATGACTCCCTTGATGGCGGTGCAGGAGATACGCTGAATGGAGGAGCAGGGGAAGACTTTCTCAGTGTCAATTTATTTGACCAGACAGTAGGAATTATCTTTGATGGCACTACTAGCACTGACATAACTCTAGCTGATGGTACTACTCTCCGCAATGGGGAAGCTTTTGGAGTCTCTGGTGGCAGTGGCAATGACACACTCATAGGGGGTGCTGGCAATGACAGATTCTTTGGCAATGATGGCAGTGACAGGCTTAGAGGCGGTGCGGGCGATGACTCCCTTGATGGTGGCACAGGAGATACCCTAGATGGAGGAGCAGGGGAGGACTCTCTCGGTCTGGATCTGTCCGACCAGACAGCAGGAATTGTCTTTGATGGCACTGCTAGCAATCACCTAACTCTAGCTGATGGTACTACTGCCCGCAATGGAGAAACTTTTTCAGTCTCTGGTGGCAGTGGTAATGACAGTCTCATAGGGGGTGTGGGCGATGACAGATTCTCTGGTAATGACGGTGATGACAGTCTTAGGGGCGGTGCAGGCAATGACTTTCTTGATGGTGGTGCTGGCAACGACAGTATTAGAGGTGGTGTGGGCGATGACTTCCTCGGTGGTGGCACAGGAGATACCCTGAATGGAGGAGCAGGAGAGGACTTTCTTGGTCTAGATCTGTCCGACCAGACAGCAGGAATTGTTTTTGATGGCACTGCTAGCACTCACCTGACTCTAGCCGATGGTACTACTGCCCGCAATGGAGAAACTTTTTCAGTCTCTGGTGGCAGTGGTAATGACAGTCTCATGGGCGGTGCGGACAGAGACTTCCTCAATGGTGGTTTAGGCGATGACAGTCTTAGAGGCGGTGCGGGCGATGACTTCCTTTTTGATAGTGATGGTGGTGATGACAGTCTTTTTGGTGGTGCGGGCGATGACCTCCTCTCTGATAGTGATGGTGATGATAGTCTTAGAGGTGGTGTGGGTAATGACAGTCTTTCTGGCGGTGTGGGCGATGACTTCCTCTTTGGTGGTGCGGGTATTGACACCCTCGCTGGTGCAAGCTCCATAGACTTTGGTGATGGCTCCATTGACATCCTCACGGGGGGCAGTGAGTCAGATTTGTTTATTCTGGGTGCCTCCAGTGGTGTGTTTTATGACAGTGACCAGGTTAATTCTCCTGCCAGCACAGACTATGCTGAGATTACTGACTTTGATTTCAGCCAAGATGGGATTCGACTGACAGGGGTAGCGATTAACTATAGCCTGGTGGAAGGGATGGTTCCCAATACTGGACTCTCTGGCACCTCAATTTATTTGGCGGGTCAAACAAATGAATTGATTGGGGTGGTAACGGAGGTGACGGGGCTAGACCTCAATGCTAGCTACTTTAGCTATGTCTAAAGCAAAGTGGCGGTAGGGAAATAGGAGGGCGATCGCTTTTATATTTCTCTTGAGGCGATCGCCTGTGTAACACCATCATTCAACCTCAGAACACCATCCTTCACGCTCAAAGGCTCATCATCCGAGTCCAGAACTCCATCATCCAAGTTCAGAACCTCATCCTTGCAGATCAGAACTTCAATCTCACTGCTTTGAAGCGAGGCGATGGTCGCTCTGCGAACCGGTGCAGCCATCGCACTTTCTCCAACTTAAGTTAAGAGGTATATAAGCTAACTCAATAACACCGCCCGAACGTTCTTTCTTATACCATCTCACCGACTTCTAAAACTTACCTGATGTCAAGTTGTACCTACTCTTAGCAGGTTCGGCTCTGCAAACAGTTGAGGATAGAATTATGGCTGCCCAAATTAAAATTAACCCTTAGCCGCTGAGTGCTACCTTACCTGCTGAGTATCTCAAAGACAGCGGCGAAGCATATAACGCTACTTGTGGCTACGGCTGGGTAACACAATCTAGATTCCTAGAAGTAATATTACTCAAGTAATCTTAGGTCTTACAAACCCTTTGGATTTGATTGAGGGATACTAAAAATAACATCGGTAACCTCTATGTGGCTGAACTTATTAATGATGGTGCTGCTGGTCAGATTTCTTTGCTAAAAGTAAGTTGACGGCAACTATCAAAAAGTTAAGGATCTGTTATGCCTACTGATTTAAGGCTGGCGTTGGGTACCAAGTTGGTGGTGTGGCTCACGGTTTATGGAGTATGTGTCCTGCCTACTAATTTAAACCTGGATTTCTCTTCTGCAATCTCCTGCACGCTCGTCGATAAAAGCGAGCTTCGCGCTGACACGCAGCGCAGTACTAATACGTCTGATAACACGCTCAAGAATGCGTTGCAGGTAGGGATTGATGCAATAACTCAACCCTTTACGATTAGTACTCGCCTGAAAGATTCATTTGCCCCCACTCTCAAGACTGCCCATCAAAAAGTCACTTTTGACATTTTTAGCATTAAAATGGCGCAGAGCTTGAACCTAAGCTTCAAAAATATTAACTGGAGTACTGTAGAACCGTCGCCAATTGGACGTCACGAGGGTCAAGGTGGTGTGGTAGATGGGAAACTGTATGTTTTCAGTGGGTACACCGACTTAACTTACACTCCAACCCGTAGAGCAGATGTGTACGACCCAGCAGCTATCAATAAATGGAGACGCATCCAGAATATGCCTTTTGGTCTTACTCATGCTGGAACAGCGGTGGATGAAGTGAACAATGATATCTATCTAGCTGGCGGCTACATAGAACAGGCGGATGGCACTGGTCAGGCTCTCGGCACAAATAAAGTCTTGAAATACGACGTGGACAAGAACACTTGGAGTTCTATGCCTCCACTGCCTGAAAGACGCGGGGCTGGTGGCTTAGCACTACTGAATGGAGAACTGCACTTCTTCGGTGGTCGGGCAATCGGCGTCCCTCTTGAGAAGAGAGACAGGGCCACCCACTGGGTTCTCCCACTTGGCAAAACAAAGTGGACTCTTGCTGCGCCACTTCCTGAGCCTCGCAATCATCTAGGGGATGCAACCCTTGGTGGCAAGATCTATGTTATTGGTGGTCAGACAGGAAATGACAAGACCTCAGTCGCCCAGTCCTCTGTGTACGTATGGCAGGGGAAACCTGGCACCCGCGGAACCTGGACAAAAGTTGCGCCTCTGCCCCGAGGTAGGCAGCACATCTCAGCGGCAACCTTTGTGATGGATGGTCGGATTATCGCCGCTGGCGGTGAGTATAGCCATAACGAGCATGTGACCGACGTGACAGCATACAATCCGCTGTCGAACTCCTGGACAAAGCTAACTCCTCTGCCTCAAGTGCGAGCTTCGGGCATTGCCGACAATATCGGAAATAAGATTTTCTACACAACAGGTGCCCCCCGCAAGGCGGATGATAGTTTTCAGGCAACAACCTTTAGAGGCTTGCCTGTTCTAATTTCTCCCGCTCAGTCTTCAAACCTACAACTACCAAGGAGTTAAATCAAGTAGTAATTCTCAAGTGTTTTTAATTAATGAAAACGAGCGACGAGAGAATAAAGCTTCGGAGTTACTGAATTTAGAGCAATGCCACGAGGGACAGTTTGGATATCATCTATACAGATAAGAGCGATCGCTGTTTCGCTCTTGCGGCGGGATAGGTTGGAATAGCTCTATCCCGCTTCTCAAACACCGAGACTACAGTTGCGCGTTTGTCTCGTCTGCGATCGCATATCGGAGCCGCAATCCTGCCGGCAACGAGATCAGACACGGGAGAGCTATTTACCTCTTCTAGGGTGAACCTTAAGTGGCATCGCCCTGAATAGCGGTACTCCCCAGCTGCTACTGCCAACACTTTTTGTCAAATTTTGGGAACAAACCTAGGCGAAAGTGCGACGATGCATTTGAGGCTCACGTTTAAGTTACTGTACAATCCGCAACCACAATTTAACTCACCCGTACTCTTGACAGAAAGGAATTATACTGAGATTCTTTTTAAGTAAAAAGATTATTAAAACTGAAAAATATGTTTTTAATGTTATGACACAATCTAAATTATGTTTAATCAAACCGATATCATAAAAACGAGTAATGCTTTAACCACTATATTTTTTGGCTTTGGTAATAAAAAATGAGTTAGTTAGGTTACAACTAACTAGAATTCCAGGGAGGAAGTGACTTGCGCTTGGCAGCAAATATCAAGGCTCGGTACTTAATCAGTCAAGGTAGTTTAAATAACAATGTACAATACGTCTGTAGGTATTGATTAAAACTCTAAATCGTCATTATCTTTATCTTAAACACCAGTGGAGTTATATTTCATGGCTAATGATTTTTCTACAATTTCAGGCTTGGACCCTAATCCATCAACTAGTAGCGTCCAGGCTCTTGCTGCAGGAGGACCAAACCTTGAAGTTTTCAGCCCTAGTTCGGATATTTCGAACACCTTGCAGAACCGGATGGTATTCAGCTCGTTTAATGAGCAGGCGCGTACAGAGAATCTAACCCTCAGAAATACAGGCAGTGCAGCTTTAACGATTACAGCGCTGAGCTTCGGTGACTCACAGGAAAAGTTTAACGCTGTGCGTCCTGCCGATCACGAAAGGGGTGGGGACTTTACACATAGGGCGAATCTGCCTATTACCATAGCAGCTGGCGGTTCTTTCAACCTCCCCATGCAGTTTTTACCCCAGCGGATAGCCACACTCAGTGCATCGGGGACAACTCACACATTAAACGGCGAAAACTACGGATCACTGACGATTAACAGTAATGACCCCGATCAGCCCACAACAACAGTAGATTTGGCAGGACTTAATGCTTCCAACGTCACTGGTAGATTTGAGCCTTCGGTAGCAGAAATAGTCCGCTCCTTTGGGTTTGGCACCAATGTAGGTACGGAAAACCAAAAAATGGGTGGTGAAAGAATCCTGCTAGGAGATGAGGTTTACTCCCCCTACTGGGTGCGTGCCAATGCTAGCGCTCCTGTAGAATTGTTCCCGATCGCGGTGTACAGTAGCCCCAATACCATTCCACACGACGGTGTCGCATACCAGATTAAAGGTAGCCCTAACAAAATTAGTCTCTATAGTTTGCCAGGCGGTGAAGACCGAGGTGGCGGGGAAAATCAAAAGCTGCTGCCCAATATTAGGGTTGGTGGTGGGAGTGTTGCGCCTACAAGCAGCAATGTAGATATTAATACAAACAGTCCCTTTCTTCTAGCCCGTGGGGAAGGCACTACAAACGATGCTCTGAACGGTCCAGCTAAGACGCATGAATTCCGGATATTCACTGCACGGGATGAGAATGGCGTTATTATGCCTAACACTTGGATAGCTGCTTCCGACACTGGGATCAATCCAGTGAAGAACTTTGACTACAACGACAATGTCTACTTGTTCAAAAATGCTAGACCTGAGTCCCCAGCTTTAGACCCCTCGGTAGGAGGTTTAATCCCTGGTTCGCCCGATTTGATATTTAACTTTAACAAGACCTATCAGGGTAGCCTAACTGATAAGGATGGGCAGACTATTGGCTTTACCAGCACCCAGCTCAATGAAAACGACGGCTACACGTCAACCGCCTCCTATCAGAAGTCCCTATTAGATATCAATCCAGCCGCAAGCACACTGAGAGTTACTAGCACTCAAGGCATTAATAGCGACGACAATAACCTTGTAAACGGGTTACAAACTAAATTTGACGGCAGGGCAGGTAATGCTGTAATTAACACCAAACTGCTTGGATCGCTTAGCTATCTTAATGCGGGCGCTGAGCAGGCAGGTGTCATGTTTGGTTATGACCAAGATAACTACGTCAAGCTAGTAGCGAGAAATCTCAATGGCGGCGTTGGTGTGGAGTTCTTGTTCGAGAATAATGGGGTATTTGATCGCATGGGCGAAATTGTGCCGCTTGCTAACGCCTCAACGTTACAGTCATTAGACTTGAAGCTATTCACTGACCCAGTGGCAGGAACAATTCGGGCTGGCTTTGAGGTTATTGATGCTGCGGGAAACAGCACGATAGTGAATATGCCCAGCTTCATATCGCTCAACGGCAAGGGGAGCGAGTACGGTCATTTCTTTGCTGCTCAAAGCAAAGCAGGTCTCATTGCTAGCCATAAAGGTGGAGCGCAGTTCACTGCAACCTTTGATCAGTTTGCTATTAAGTCCAACGCAACAACAGCAGCCCGCGCCCCCATATATAGCCTTGATGTAGCTGGGACCCCGTATATAGATGCATCTGGTAAATCTTGGTCGTCAGACGTAGGCTTATTTACCTCAACCCCTGATCCAGCAACCCCTGAGAATGCTGGCGGCACTCCCAATATTCTCAATACAACTAACGACAGACTCTATTGGACCTACCGCGCCAAGAATGGTCGTGAGTCCTCACCAATAGAATCTCGTCTCCTCTCGTATGATCTACCTGTAAGTGGCAAAGTTGATGTGCTGCTGCACTTTGCGGAGGTGAACTTCACTGGTACCCCAGGTCAGGGTCCTGCTGGCATTGGCAGACGTGTCTTTGATGTTGCTATAGAGGGTAAGACTGTACTTGATAACTTCGACATCACAGCAGCGGCTGGGGGTGCTTTAACCGCAATAGTCGTACCTTTTGAAGGTATACAAGTTACAGGCGGTACGCTGAATATCAGATTTAGGTCAGAAGTAAACTTCGGTGCTATCTCCGGTATTGAGGTGCTGAGATCGGCTTAATTTGAATCATGTTGCGTTTAGGGTGAATTTGAAGTTAAGACTCAACACTAACAGGACTATTTCCTGGCTCAAAGCTGAAGTCAGTTTTAACTGACTTTGAGTGCTCAATTAACCCGTTTGAACGGGTTTTCGCTTTAAGGCGGAACTTGACACGGCAACTGCGTAAGTCCTGACTAAGCACAGCATTGAGAATAATTTTGCAGGTGGCACTACCAAAAGTACCACCTGTTTTTTTATTGATATTATAGGGAGGTGAGGAGATGCCGCCTGCCGTAGGATGCAAGAGAAGGCTCATATTGCAGGTAAAGAGAATTACATTTACCCATAACCAGAAATCGGTGTCTGATTAAAAGTATTTATGATTCAGCGCGTTGACGTTGATACAACGAGCAATACAGCCCTTTCTTCTGCATTAACTCAACGTGGCTTCCTTGCTCCATTAGCACACCTTTCTCCAGTACCAAAATCAAATCTGCCTTCTTGAGCGGCTCAAATCGGTGGGCAATCATGAAAACAGTGCGATTCTTAGCAATCCGCTGGATATTTTGTAAAACTTGCTGCTCAGTCTCACTATCCAAAGCAGTAGTAGCTTCGTCTAAAATCAACAGTGGGGCTTGAGACAGGAAGAGACGTGCCAACGCTATCCGCTGACGCTGACCGCCAGATAGTCCTGTACCTCTTTCTCCAATACTGCTTTCGTACCCTTGTGATAATTCACTAATGAAGTCATGGGCTGCTGCCATTCGCGCCGCTTCCACCACTTGCTCGGCTGTAATGTCTGAATTACCTAGAGTAATATTCTCCAAAATAGAGCCGTTGAACAGGAAATCTTCTTGCAGAACTACAGCAGTTTGTTGGCGAAGAGAGCCAATATCAGCACTTTTGATATCGAAGCCATCAATCAGAATGCGACCAGATTCAGGCAGGTAGAGTCGCTGTAGAAGCTTAGAAAGGGTACTTTTACCAGAACCGCTACGACCAACAATTCCGACAAACATTCCTGGTTGAACTGTGAAAGAAATTCCACGCAGAATTGGTTCTTGGTTAGGTTTGTAGCGGAAAAATATTTGATCAAAGGTTACTTGACCTTTTAGGGGAGGTAAAACTAGACCAGAACCCGCTTCGGCTTCTGGGGCAACATTGAGAACATCTCCCAGGCGATCTACAGAAAGAAAGACTTGCTGGAGGGTTTGCCAAAGTTGAACCAGGCGCAAAAGCGGACCTGTGACTCTAGCAGAGAGCATTTGAAACGCTACAAGTTGACCAACAGTTAGCTGCTGCTCGATCGCTAACTTTGCCCCAAACCAAAGGATCAGCAAAGTAGACAAACTGGTGAGAAAAGTGCCAATATTACTGCTGATCCTGGAGGCTGTGGAAGCTTTAAAGTTTGTCCGCACATAACGAGCAAATAATCCTTCCCAGCGTTCGCGGGATGAACTCTCGGCTCCATGTGCTTTAATTGCATGAATTCCAGTTATGGTTTCTACTAAAAAAGATTGACTATCAGCACTTTGGTTAAAACTTTCGTTCAACCAATTTCGCAGAATCGGAGTTGATACCAGAATTAGGATTGCAAATAAAGGTAGAACAGCAAGGGCAACCCAGGTGAGTGAGACACTGTAATAAAACATCAGTGCCAGATACATCACCACAAACAGGCTATCCAAAATTACAGTTAGAGTAGTGCCTGTGAGAAACTCACGGATATTTTGTAGTTCCTGGACTCGTGCAGCAGTGTCTCCAACCCGACGCGACTCAAAATAAGCCAAAGGCAAGCGCATCAGGTGACGAAATACTTGAGCAGATAAACGCAGATCAAGACGACGCGCAGTATGGGTAAAGATAAATATTCGCAAAATCCCCAGAATCGCCTCAAATAGGGCAATACCCAAAAGAGCGATCGCCATCACGTCTAAAGTTGAAAGGCTTTCTTGTACCAGCACTTTGTCAATAATCACCTGAGTGATCACAGGCGTTGCCAACCCAAATAATTGCAATGTAAAAGATGCTAATAGCACTTCCCCCAACAATTTTCGGTAGCGCCAAACCGCAGGCAAAAACCAACTGAGTCCGAATTTATCCTGTTTCTGGATTAGTTCTACTTGCCAAAGTTGTCCGTTCCAAGCTGATTCAACAGCAGATGACGGAATACTTTCACAAGTTCTACTGGGATTTAAGGGGTTAGAGATTAGGAGGCGATCGCCTTTGACTCCATACACTACAACCCAGGACTCCTGTTGCCAATGCAGCAAAACCGGAAATGATAATTGCCGTAAGTCACTCCACTCCACTTGTAACCGTTGCAGTTGTAATCCCAGTTTTTCGCCAGCTTCAATTACACTTTTTGGGCTTTGTCCCCGCAGCTGACGTTGCACCCACTCTAGCTGGGCTGGATTTTGCAGATGTTGAGTCACCATTGTCAAGCAGGCAGCCGCAGTATTCAGACTAGAAACAAACGGATAGCCCGACACTGGCTGGGGTGAATCATCAGTTTGAGGCTGATAACGGAATTTTAGAGAAACCCAGAATTGCTGAATATCTGGTGAGGCTGTAGTCCAAAGCTGTGAATCCCACCGCAGGACAACTACATCTTTACTAGATGCTCTAGCTTTCCACTCCCCCGAAAGTTCCAGCAGATCGCCCAACCAATCACCTTTTTGCAAAATGATAGATTCACCTTGTTCTGGTACCAATCGCACCTTACCAGAAGTTACCAAAAACTGACCACCGGATTTCTTAGTGCTGCCATTTTCAGTACTTGGTAAATCTGTATCCCAGATTATTTCCCCAAGCAGATAGCGACGAGTCTCAGCTTGATTTTTGAATTTAACTTGTTGTTCGGGACTCAATAATGAAAGGGGCAAGTCATCCCAGGCAATATTTTTAATTTCATCAGTAATCATGAATTCACCTGAAGCTTAATATCAAGTTTTTGGAGTTTTTCTCCTAGCCATTGTTCAAAAAGCTGATTTTCTAGTTCTTGCTTTAGCTGCCCTGCTAGTTCTGCTGGGAGAAATTTTTCAACTCGAAATAAACAATACCATTCTTCAATTTTTATCGGTCCAACTACCTCGCCTGGACTCGCTAGATCAACTAAAGCTCTAACTGGATCTGGCAGTTGTCCTCTGCTTACAGCTCCCATCATTCCGTTGAGAATCCGATCATCTGTTACAGAATACTCCTGTGCCAGCTGCTCAAATCTAGTTCCTTCTAAAATCTGACTTTTCAACTCTTCAGCCAGTTCCTTCTCAGTGACAATGATTCGAGAAAGTACCACCCGATCTAGAAAAAGCTTCTGCTCAATGAAATATTCTTGGAGTTTTGGCTGCGTAATTTGAGCTTTCAGCTTTTCCAGCTTGAAGCTAAAACCAACTTGCTTGTGGAAACTAGCATAATCTAAACCATTACTGTTGAGCCATTCTTGAAATTTATTCGGCTCAGTAAGCTGCTGCTGTAAACGAAAATCAATGACTGATTGCTCAATTACGCCAGGGTTAATGTCAAGATCATCTCGTGTTTGTAATTCTTGTTCTATTATTCTTTGGCGAAGAATATCTAATATAAAAGGTTGCAGCTTTCCTGATGATTGCAGATGTTTCAAAGCTTCAGCTAGAGAAATTGGCTGCTCATCAACTATCAAAAATGCTGGAGATTTTATGTCTTGCATACAGAGGATAAATTATATTGTTTGTGCTTATTACACTTGAGGAGAATTAAGGAGACTACACAATGACTAAGTACCACTGCGATCGCTGTCTAATTTTTCCATATTAAACTCATGAAAGTGCAGATATCTGCTATGTAGATATTTATTGCTTGTAAGTATACGTCTTGTTTTAAAGTGTAATCCAACGATCAGCGGTCGGTGCTTTATAATTGCAGTATCTATAATTATATTTTACGTGTGACCGACGCATCTAAGCAGATGTTCCAAAAATAGCAAATTTCCCTAAGCTCTACTTTTGTAACAAAGCCTAGGCGTTGATCAGTGCCGATAGTCAAGCCTCGCTAAAAACTTGGATTCGCTTACTCTACAACCTATAATGCACTTATAGTAAGTAATAAGCTAGTAAGTAACAAATACGCTGCGTAGCAGTTATTTGGTGAATGTGCCGCCCATTCAGTCTTTACCTACTAAGAAACCCGTTGCTGTTAGTATTCCTCCCAATAACATCCAGGTTCCCTCAAGCCCAACATTAGGCAGCAACGAGACAGCATAGTGTAATTATCCTAGCCAAGATTGCAATATTTGTCTCTGTTGTTTCTTTTGAATTTGAGCCGCAGTCTCGGTCATTTCAAGGAATTTCCCGTTGCTCGTAGTAGCGGCAACCAGGGCAGGGTCCCTGCGGATTCACTGCACAGCGAATATAGCCAGAACGGGCATTAAATTCGCAGGTGATATCGCCAATGAGATAGCCAACTCCTTCGAGGTAGTAGCGATCGCTCACAGGCAAGTCGCCAAGGGCAGCATCGCTTGGCTGGATAGTGTAATGCCTTTGTATCCTCACCCTCGTTGCAGCGTTCATTGCCTGCCTCAATTTGGCTCGTGTCCGTGCCTCGCTATGGCGCATCATCCACAGGGAAAGTAGTGGTGGCATCAGACCAATGGCAAAAATCCAGAGTGCTTCTAACACTTTGCGTTTACCTCTAAAGTAAAAAACGCTTTTAATATTCTATTTTCCTTGCTTTTTCCGAATCTGGGAGCAGAAATCTGTTGCTTGTTACCAGAGTAAGCGATCGCCAATCACCAGCTACTACTAAATTACTTAACGATATTATTCAGCTTCTCAAATCAGCCAACCTAGAACTGGAAGCTTGTTCCGACTTAGTGGTGATGCTACTCGTCTTCTCTTTGCTTGACGACGCAGGACTTGCGCTACCTGTACTGCTTCTCGCTCTGCCTGGAATAAATCAACTTTTCTTGTTGTTAGCACAAATGCACCACCTTTTTTGTGCTTGACACAGGGAACGATCGCTTTCAAATACTCACACACGCTTCTTATTGGCTTTTTAGTCACCTGAGTAAGTCGCCGCTCACAGTTGACATCGTTAGCAATTATTTTAAATTCAAACATTGCCTCTTCTAGCTGGGCTGAAAGCTGGTTAATCAGTTCTGCTTGCGCCCTTAAACGCTGCTGTCCGGTTTTGCCTTGCAGCACATCTTCCTGTATCTGGGGTTGCAGCGCTGTAATTCCAGTAGCCGCACTTTGAATCGGTTCCCTCCCAGCTACTGGCATACAGTGGTGTTGTGATGTCTGAGGACAAGTCGCTGCACGTTTACGCTTGGCGTTAATGTCTGTAATTTTTGGTTTGAGTTCTTTCATACTGACTCGTGCTAGGCTATCTTGCCTGCAAAGATATTACCCCTGCTAGAGTAGTACAAATGAACTATTAAAGCAAGTGCTTTTAATAATGAAACCTCTGCACGGGCGATACCTTGCAATCACCCATACAGAGGTACATTAACTTAAACATTGGCTAATTGCTAATTACATGCTTCAAACCAACTCTGAGGGAGCTTGAACGGCGGGCTGAATTTGCGGCTGGAACTGGAACATAGAATACACCACGTTCCGGCGAATATTAGTCATCATATCCAGGAACAGTTCATATCCTTCACTCTTGTACTCAATCAGCGGGTCTTTTTGTCCATAGCCACGCAGTCCTACCGATTCCCGCAGCGAATCCATCTGTTGCAGGTGCTCCCGCCACAGGGTATCAATCTGTTGCAAGATAAAGAACCGCTCGGCTTGGCGCATTAACCCAGGCTGGACTTGCTCAATCTCTGCTTCTTTCATGTCGTAAGCAATCCGCACTTGCTCATGGAGGAAAGTTTTAATCTCAGTGACTGAAAGCTCCTCCAATTGCTCTGGCTCCAAGTCTGCTAGCAGATAAACAAATTCTTTTACTTTATTGACTAGCGTGGTTAAGTCCCATTCTTCCGAGGGCAAATCTGGATTGACGTAGTAGTCAACGATCTCATCCATCGTTTTTTCGGCGTACTTAATTACCTGTTCTTTAAGGTCTTCACCTTCCAGGACGCGGCGACGTTCGGCGTAGATTGCCCGACGTTGGTTGTTCATCACCTCGTCATACTCAAACACCTGCTTACGGATGTCGTAGTAATAGGTTTCAACCTTTTTCTGAGCGCCTTCTAAACTACGGGTAAGCATCCCCGATTCAATTGGCATATCTTCTTCAACGCGGAAGGCATTCATTAACCCAGCCACGCGATCGCCACCAAAAATCCGTAATAAGTTGTCTTGCAAACTCAGGAAGAATCGAGTCGATCCAGGGTCGCCTTGTCTGCCCGCACGTCCGCGTAATTGGTTGTCAATCCGCCGTGATTCGTGACGTTCTGTACCAATTACATGTAGACCTCCCAGCGAAACAACTTCATCGTGTTCCCGGCTAGTAAATTGTTCGTACTCATGACGCAGCAGATTGTAGACTTCCCGTAAATTTTGGATTACAGGATCGTCTGTTGGTGCTTTTTCGGCGGCGATCGCCACTTTGTCTTCTGCTTCTAGTTCTGGTAGGCTGCGCTCCCCATACTCCTGCACCGCAAGTTGTACTGCTTGTTTCAGGCGTTGTTCCGTTTCTTTTAACAGTTGGGTGGGGAAAATCTGTGGTGACGCTTTCCAGGTTTTAACTTTTTTCCCAGGAACAAAGCCTTGCCCACTACTACGACCTTCAGGCAACCCGCGAAGATGTCCTACGTCAAAAATATCTTCATCTTCCGGCTGCACAATCCGGGGCATAAAGTATTCCCGCAGCTTTAGTCGTGCCATATACTCAGCATTACCGCCCAGGATGATATCCGTGCCTCGCCCCGCCATATTGGTCGCGATCGTCAACGTACCCTTGCGCCCTGCTTGAGCAATAATTTCCGACTCCCGTTCTACATTTTCTGGTCTGGCGTTGAGCAGATTGTAGGGAATTTGCTGCTGTTCCAACAAATTGCTGAGATATTCTGATTTCTCGACGCTTGTAGTTCCAATCAGTACTGGTCGCCCCATCTCATGCATCTGAGAACACTCTTCGGCGATCGCCCGCCACTTCGCCTCCTCAGTTTTATACACCACATCAGGCAAGTCATGACGGCTTCTGGGTCTATTGGTAGGTACTATCGTGACTTCGAGTTTGTAAATCTTTTCAAACTCCACCTCTTCTGTCTTAGCAGTACCTGTCATTCCGGCTAATTTCGGAAACAGCAAAAATAAGTTTTGATAGGTAATCGTCGCTAAAGTTTGGGTTTCCGGTTGAATTTCCACCCGTTCTTTCGCTTCAATTGCCTGGTGCAGTCCATCACTCCAACGCCGTCCTGGTAGCACTCGGCCGGTAAACTCGTCTACAATCACCACTTCATCGTTGCGGACGATATAATTTACATCTGGAAGAAAAAGTTCCTTGCCTTTAATCGCATTAAAAATGTAGTGCGCCCAAGGATCGTTAGGATCATACAGATCTTGTACTTCCAGCAACCGTTCAGCTTCAGCAAAACCCTCATCAGACAACAGCACATTACGAGCCTTTTCATCTACCTCGTAATGCTCCTCCTTTTTCAGCATCGCTGCCACTTGTGACGCTTGCAGGTATTTTTCTGTTGGTCGTTCTACCTGTCCGCTGATAATCAGCGGTGTGCGTGCTTCATCAATCAAGATTGAATCAACTTCGTCGATGATGCAGTAGTTGAAGGGACGTTGCACCACATCTACCATTGAAGTAGCCATATTGTCCCGCAAATAGTCGAAACCTACCTCGCTATTTGTGACATAAGTAATGTCGCAGTCGTAGTTTCTCTTACGTTCACTTGGACCCATTCCCTGTTGGATTAGTCCCACACTTAGCCCTAAATAGCGATGTACCTGTCCCATCCACTCGGCATCTCGACGCGCCAGGTAATCGTTGACCGTTACAACATGCACTCCTTTACCCGTGAGTGCGTTTAAGTAACCTGGTAGTGTGGCAACCAGGGTTTTTCCTTCGCCGGTTTTCATTTCGGCGATCTGTCCTTTGTGCAGGATAATACCGCCTAAGAGTTGGACATCAAAGTGTCGCAAACTCAATACCCGCGCGGACGCTTCTCGGACTACGGCAAATGCTTCTGGTAGCAGATCATCTAGGGTTTCGCCAGTGACCAGCCGCTGCTTAAACTCCGCTGTTTTGCCGGTTAATGCCTCATCGGAAAGTGCCTGGATATCTTCTTCTAAAAGATTGATATCTGTAACTAAGGGGTGGAATTTTTTGAGCTTCCGAGCGTTGGGATCGCCCAGCAAGTTTTTCAGCATGGCAAGGTTTGGGAAACTTGATTGTATTACACTTATTGTTTAGTTTTAGGATGGCAATCTTGGATGTCAATCCAATCCTAAACTATGTTCATCGTATCATTTTCCTCACCTGGGAGGGTGTCAAACACGCGATCGCCTCGGAACATCAAAACATTTGAGTTTACAAAAAAATCCACCTACACAAAGAATTGTGAGGTGGATATTAAAGTTTTCAGATGTAGTGGAGCTTACGGGAATTGAACCCGTGTCCAAATTGGGTATTTACACCCCGCTCATTCACAGGTTTATCCTATCTAATCCTCAAGGCGGGAACCGTCCCTTATCCCGGACGGTGGGATGCACTGGTTAATTCTTAGCTAGCAAGCCACCCAGAGAACACTTGCTATAGCATCCGTTGGGGGTTTGTCCACAGCCTTTAACGGAGTCAGACTACAGACGCTCGGACCTGATTAGAGGTTTTTAGGCAGCTACAGTGGCGGCCTTACGAGCAAAAGGTACAATGTTGTTCGCATTTACTTTTTTTTGAGCCTTTGATTTACGAGAGGAGACTCACTCTCGACCTGTATCACAGAGTAGCGTTCGCCAACCTGTCGAAACCATTAAAGCCCCATGTCTTACATTTTCTATTATAGTTTGCTATTTAGAAATGTGGTATGCAGCACCGAAGAAGGGGCTGGGGGCTAGGGACTAGGGGCTAGGGAAGAGAGAAGAGACTAGCCCCACGGGTATTTCAAGCCCCTGTATGCGCGACGACATGGAAAAGAAATAAAGAGGTGTGAGCAATCCTGGAGGTTACCTCCAGGATGCTTTGATACCAAAGACGGGCTTCGCCTACACACCTTTTGTGCCGTTGATTGCTTGCAAGGAGAAACAAGGCATCGATATTAAATCCCCTGCTTTTTCGTCAAGGGAATTTCCCTAGCCCCTAGTCCCTAATCCCTAACCCCTCTTAAAGATTGATTGCCTAGCCTTGTCCCGCAGCACCACCAACAACTTCCAAGATTTCTTGGGTAATTGCTGCTTGGCGTGCTTTGTTATAAGAGAGACTAAGATCCTCAATCAGTTCACTCGCGTTATCGCTGGCGTTGTTCATTGCTGTCATCCGCGCGGCGAGTTCGCTAGCTGCTGATTCTTGCAGTCCCCGCAGTAACTGGTTATTCAGGTACAAAGGCAGGAGGGCATCGAGAATTTGCACGGGGTCTTGCTCGAAGATCATGTCTCGTGGAAAAGAGCGGGTTTGGGCTTGTACTTTAGTCCGTTCTACCTCAAATTCACCACCACGGCTTGTGAGGCGAAAGATTTCGTCGTCTGCTGTTTCTAAACCTTGAGCATCTAAGGGAAGCAGGGTTTGAACGACTGGTCGCGAACTAATTAAGGAGACAAACTTGGTATAGATTAACTCAATTCGGTCTACGCTTCCCGACAGGAATAAGGAAAGTAGTTCGTCGGCAATGTTAGAGGCTTCCGCTGCGGTAGGAATTTGCTCTAATCCGGTGTAGGTTGCATCAACAGGCTGGTTACGGCGTTGAAAGTATTGGATAGCTTTGCGCCCTACCAAGATGTATTTATAGTCTCGCCCTTCTGCCTTAAGTTCATTAGCACGGATTTCAGCGCGACGGATGATGTTATTGTTGTAAGCCCCACAGAGACCGCGATCGCCTGAAACTACCAGTAACCCCACTGACTTAATTTCCCGTTGTTTCAACAAGGGCAAGTTTACATCTTCAAACCGCAGCCGAGTTTGCAAACCGTACAGCACTTGCGCTAGTCTGTCGGCAAAGGGCCGCGTGGCAATTACTTGTTCTTGGGCACGACGCACCCTAGCAGCGGCTACCAAGCGCATCGCTTCTGTGATTTTTTGGGTGTTTTTGACCGACTGAATGCGATCGCGAATTACTTTGAGATTAGCCATAATTTTTAGTCCTTAGTCATTAGTCACTAGTCACTAGTCACTAGTCATTATTTTTTTACCAATGACCAATGACCAATGACTAATGACTATTTATACTGTTGCCATGAATGCCTGCTTAGATTCTGCGATCGCTTCTTTTAGCAGCTTTTCTGCTTCCTCACTCAGCTGCTTCCCGTTCTGAACTATCTCTCCATACTTCGGCTTGCTGGTTCGTAAGTATTCCCGCAGTTCTCTCGTGAAAGGGCTCACCTTTTCCACCGGAAGGTCATCTAAATAGCCATTAATACCAGCATAGAGAATTGCCACTTGCTCATTTAATGGCAACGGAGAATACTGGGGTTGCTTCAATAGTTCCTGCAACCGCCGACCGCGTGCTAGCTGATTTTGAGTTGCCTGATCTAGATCTGAGGCAAACTGAGCAAAAGCTGCCAAATCGTCATACTGAGCTAGTTCTAATTTAATTTTGCCGGCTACCTTTTTCATCGCTTTGGTTTGGGCAGCTGATCCTACACGCGACACTGAGATCCCAGGGTTAACAGCGGGACGGATACCGGAGTTAAACAAATCAGAAGACAAGAATATCTGACCATCTGTAATTGAAATAACATTCGTCGGAATGTAAGCAGATACGTCACCGGCCTGCGTTTCAATAATCGGTAGCGCTGTCATACTACCTTCACCCAACTCGGAACTTAATTTTGCTGCCCGTTCCAATAGTCGGGAGTGCAAGTAGAACACATCACCAGGATAAGCTTCCCGACCGGGCGGACGACGCAGCAGTAGCGACATTTGGCGATAAGCTTGCGCCTGCTTCGACAAGTCATCGTAGATTACAAGTGTAGCTTTACCCTTGTACATGAAGTATTCCGCCAACGTTGCCCCGGTGTAGGGAGCCAAGTATTGCAGTGTCGCTGGCTCATTAGCTTGGGCAGCAACTACAATGGTGTAGTCCATCGCTCCCTTTTCTTCGAGAACGTTCACCACTTGAGCGACTGTGGAAGCTTTTTGACCGATCGCCACATACACACAGATAACATCTTCGCCCTTTTGGTTAATGATTGTGTCAACAGCAATTGAAGTTTTACCAGTTTGGCGATCGCCGATAATCAGTTCCCGCTGACCGCGCCCAATTGGAATCATCGCATCAATCGCTGTAATTCCAGTTTGCATCGGTTCATACACAGAGCGACGCGCTACAATTCCTGGTGCTGGGGATTCAATTAAACGGGCTTCTGTGGTTTGGATATCTCCTTTGCCATCAATTGGGCGAGCCAAGGCATCCACAACCCGTCCAATTGTCGCTTCTCCCACCGGTACTTGGGCAATTTTGCCTGTAGCGGTGACTGAGCTACCTTCTTGAATTTCACGACCTTCGCTCATTAGCACTGCGCCCACATTGTCTTCTTCCAAGTTCAGGGCGATACCAATTGAACCGTCTTCAAACTCTAATAGCTCTCCCGCCATAGCCTTTTCTAGACCATAGATTCGGGCGATACCGTCTCCTACTTGCAATACGGTACCAACGTTAGCAACCTTAACTTCTTGGTCGTATTGCTCAATTTGCTGCTGAATAATGTTGCTGATTTCGTCAGGTCTGATACTAATCATGATGGTTTGTTAGTTATTACAAGGATTAGAGAATAGTTATGACTTCACTACTCAAAACTATTACTAGCTGCCACTACTGAGGCGTAAAGAAAGGCGGCGCAATTGACCCCGTAAACTAGCATCAATCACCTGGGAGCCAACTTTAATAATCACACCACCAATTAAGTCTCGATCAATCTTGGCATCAAGTTCTACTTCGTGAGCATTGGTCATACTTTTGACCTTTTCGCGGACTGCTTGCTGTTGAGGTTCTGTCAGTTCTATTGCGGAAATAACTTCGGCTAAAACCGTTTGATTCAGCTGCCGCAAAAGAGCCAGGTACTCCTGACAAATTGCTTCTAGCAATAGAATGCGCCGCCGATCTACCAGCAGCATTGTAAAGTTGCGGAGGTAGGGGTTATCCACAATTATTTGTCCCAGTACGGCCTTTTTATCTTCAGCTTTAACAAAGGGATTTGCTAGAAAATCACGCAGTTGCTCGGAGTTTCGTAACAGTTTTAGTAAGGAACGTACATCTTCGCCTACTTGCTCTGTCATCTCTTTGGAACGCGCCACTGACATCAGTGCTTGGGCGTAAGGTTGTACGACTTGGGCATCAATTGTACTGCTCATGAACGACCTCCCATTAGCGCAATGCTGCGATCAATTAATTGCTGTTGAGCAGAATCATCTACTCTATGTGGAAGTTGCGATTCGACTTTTTCTAATGCCATTGCTACTACTGAGGCTCGCAGTTGGGCGATCGCCCGCTCTCTTTCGGTGTTCAAATCCTGAACTGCTGTTTCTTTCAAACGTTGGATATCCTGCACTGTCCGTGCCAAAATAGCTTCTCTAGCTACCTGGGCGTTTTCTTCAGCAGAAGAGCGGATTCTTTGGGCTTCCGCCTGGGACTGGGTCAACTTCTGCTGGGCATCAGAGAGTGCTGCCGCTGCCTCCCTTGAGCGCTGCTCTGCTTCCTTAATTGCCGCTTCAATGCTTAAGTGTCGCTCACTCAGGATTTTGCTGATAACTTTACGCCCAAAGTAAAACAGAACACCAACAAGAATCGCGATGTTAATTAGATTGGTTTCTAAAATGTCTATATTCAGACCAAAACCATGTTCTGATGCGGCTTCTGCGAATTCAGAGTGAACTGCGCTTGCCTCTGTTGCCAGTAATAAGATCCCCATGATGCTGATTGCCAATACGTTGTAGTTGTCCCCTAAGGGAAGTGCCTCTTGACACTTGATGAAGCGCGATCGCGTGAGCGGAGTTATCGCGCTATTTAACCAGAGAAGGCTCTAATAGTTTTTCTATAATCTGCTGACTGAGGGCATCCACCTGTTGCTCTAACGAGTGCAAGGCTTCCTGCTTTTGCTGGTCAATCTCTCGCTGTGCTTGTTCTCGTTGACCTTGAGCCTCTTTCTGAGCTTCAGCGATTTTCTGAGCAGCAATTTTCTGCGCTTCTGTCTGAGCTGACGCAATAACAGCTTGAGACTGCCTACGAGCTTCCGCTAGCTGCTGCTTATATTGGTTTGCCAATTGCTCGGTTTTAGCCAAGCGTTCGCGCGCCTCAAGCTTCGACGTGCGGATATAGTTATCGCGCTCGTCTAGCACCTTAGTCAGTGGTTTGTAGAAAATCGCATTTAGTAAAGCTGCCAATAGCAGGAACTGCACTGCCATTAAGGGCAAGGTAGCGTCGAAATCAAACATTTCTTCCTTCTTTGGCTTGAATAGCAGTTTTAATGGCAATAAGCATCATTTAACCTTTCATATTCTAGAGACCCCATGCCAAGAAGGGTCAATTTACATCAAGACAAGTAGAAGTAGAGACATGATTTCCCACATCTCTACATTCAAATTTTAGGAGGCAAAGGGGTTAGCAAACAGCAGTACCAGGGCAATCACCAGACCATAAATGGTAAGAGATTCCATAAATGCCAAGGTTAACAGCAGAGTACCGCGAATTTTTCCTTCTGCTTCCGGCTGACGCGCAATTCCTTCTACTGCTTGACCCGCAGCGTTTCCTTGACCAATACCGGGACCGATTGCAGCCAAACCAATTGCCAAGGCCGCAGCCAGAACTGAAGCAGCAGAAACT
>JBGTCQ010000005.1:0-2186 GCA_041748755.1 Chroococcidiopsidaceae cyanobacterium
TTTTTATGGTCCCAAGCTAGATTTTATTGTCCGGGATGCTTTAGATAGGGAATGGCAGCTGGGTACAGTCCAGGTAGATTACAACTTGCCAGAGCGGTTTGATTTAGAGTATGTGGCAGAGGATGGCACTCGCAAGCGCCCCGTGATGATTCATCGCGCTCCTTTTGGCTCATTAGAACGGTTAATTGGGATTTTGATTGAGGAGTACGCTGGGGATTTCCCGCTGTGGTTAGCTCCGGTGCAAGCTCGATTACTGCCAGTGAGTAGTGAATTTTTCCCCTTTGCGAAAGTCGTTGCAGCGAAGATGCGATCTCTTGGTATCCGGGCAGAAGCTGATAGCAGCAATGAGCGCTTGGGTAAACTAATTCGGAATGCCGAAAAGGACAAAATACCCGTAATGGCAGTAGTAGGGGCAAAAGAAGTGGAATCAAATAGCCTGAGTATTCGCACCCGTGCAACTGGCGAGTTGGGTATGATGCCTGTAGTGGAGGTGTTGGAGAAGATGCAGGAAGCGATCGCTAATTACAGCAATTTCTAACACCAACTTACAGCAATGACTCAAACTTCCCTAAAACATCTCTACACTTTTGAGGAGTATCTCATCTACGATGACGGCACAGAAAACCGTTATGAATTGGTTGATGGAGAGTTGTTGCTGATGCCTCCAGCAACTGGCAAACATGAGGCGATTATTACACTGCTACTGATTCGTTTTTATTTCGAGATTCAACGCTTAGAACTAGACTGGCAAGTTAGACCGAGTGGTACAGGTGTTCGCACCGCAACAAAAAAATCTAGATTGCCTGATCTTTGCGTAATCACTGCTCAACAAAGACAGGAAATTGAAAACTCAGCGGCTGTCCTGCGATCGCCGCCACTACTAATTGTGGAGGTGGTGAGTCCTGAATCTGTGAAAAGAGACTACGAACAGAAGAAAGCTGAGTATCAAGCAAAAAAAATCCCTGAATATTGGATAGTTGATCCGCTTACAGATAAGGTTTCGGTTCTTTTGTTAGTTAATAATAGCTATGAAGCTACAGAGTTTACAGCAAGTAAGCAGATTATTTCCTTTACTTTCCCTGAATTGGCACTGACAGCTGAACAGGTTTTCCAGGCTTAAACATTGCACCTGTGTTTCTCTGGTTGCAGAAAATGAAAGCAAGCGTCAAACACACTAATTTTTAATACTTCCTACTAAGGAAATGAAGATCCGTGCTTTTGAAATGAATGATTGGGAAGATGTAGCGGAGCTATTTTTAGCGCCGAATTGTCGGTGGGGAACCCTACAAATGCCCTATCAATCCCGTGATCAGATTAAACATAAATTGGCAACCGCCCCACCAGAATTACACAAGTTAGTAGCAGTGATCAATGATGGGCAAAAACAAAAAGTTGTTGGGACGGTTAGTCTGCAAACTTATCGCGGTCGTCGCGCTCATGTGGGCGCGCTTGGTATATTTGTTCATGATAACTACCAGAACCAGGGTATCGGTTCCAAATTAATAGAGGCTGTGATTGACCTAGCTGAAAACTGGCTCAATCTGAAGCGCCTGGAATTGACTGTTAATACTGATAACCCCAGCGCCATCCATCTTTACGAAAAGTATGGCTTCGTTATTGAAGGTACTCTGCGAAAATATGCTTTCCGTGCTGGTACTTATATTGATGCTTATACTATGGCGAAAATCAGTGAATAAGAGAAATTTTTCATGTCATTAATCTCTACCGTTGCTGTTACTGTTCCCGCCACTACTGCAAATCTAGGTCCCGGTTTCGATTGCATCGGGGCAGCTTTGACACTATATAACCAGTTTCAGTTCTCCCGCCTCGAACCTGGTACTGACACATTAGTTAGGATTACAGTCACTGGTGTAGAAGCAGTGCGAGTTAAGACTGATGAGAGTAATTTGGCTTACCAAGCATTTTTAAAGTTTTATCAATATTTAGATCAAGAACCGCCGTCTGTACAAATTGATATTCAGTTGGGTGTACCACTGGCAAGGGGGTTGGGCAGTTCGGCTACGGCAATTGTGGGCGGGTTGATGGGAGCAAATCAGCTGGCTGGTTCACCTTTAAATCAGACTGAGGTGATGGAATTAGCGATCGCACTTGAAGGACACCCAGATAATGTGGTTCCAGCACTATTAGGGGGATGTCGTCTAGCTGCCACTAAAGAAAGTAATGAA
>JBGTCQ010000006.1:0-22930 GCA_041748755.1 Chroococcidiopsidaceae cyanobacterium
GGTTCTCAACCTTACCTCCAGTGGATTTCCGAGCAAGTGAAAGACTAACAGGGGCAAGTGACTTACCACAATGCTCGAACTGGAGGAACTGGAGTTGTATTGCTGTTATCGATAACTTGCTGGCTTGTAGTCAGGATCGGACCAACTAAGGCTAGTACCTCGTCGCTTGTAGCATAGCCATCGAAAGCTTCTGAATCAAACGGAATTGGAGAACCATCCCGGTTTTCTTGATAAATGACCTCATTCGAATCTCTGATCCAGGGTCGGACATCGCTGCCAAGAAGAGTCTGTCGTAGGAAGCGGATGCCCGCAGCATGACGAGCCTCTACACTGTGAATTGCTAAAGCTGCCGCTAACACGGGTTTACCAGCTTCACCTGCTGCCAGTAAGTTTTGCACTTGCCCTTTATAAGCTGCCACTCCCAGATCCTCAACGTACTGTCCGGCTAAGAGAAAATCTGTAGGATTAGCAAATGGGTTGCGGTTTAAGATCGCGCTGTAATTAGGGTTGGCTGGGATAGTAATGGCATCTGGATTGCCTCCTAGTGATGTCAATACTGCCGACAGGTCTGTAACGTGCTGTGCTTCGTCCTGTCCATAGGAAATAATCGCATCTTTAGCTACTTGGGGAGCAGTTGCCAATCCACCGCTTTGGGCTGCATCAACCGCACGCTGATAAAAATCAGCTTCCAGTTTTTCTAACGTCAGGGCGTATTCAACAACTTGCTGGGGTGTAAGCACCGTACCCTGAGCATAAGCTGGTGTTGCTGTGGTTATTAGCAGAGATCCAAGGAGTAGCAAGATGAGCATTCTCCCCCAATTTGCTGCCATGCGACGGATCGTGCCACTGAAACGGCTGACGCTTACAGCCGTTTGCGCCGCCACGTTTAAAATGGTTTTCATCTTCGAGTATCTCCTGAGATTAGGCGACGAGTTCGCCATTAATGGGGTTGTTTAATACATTTAGTGAGCCGACGATCGCCACAATTTGTTTAGGCGTGTACAACTCGTCGTAAGCACGTCCCTTAACCAAATTGAGGTCGGTCATTAAGTCAGCGTCACTCACGGCGCGATCGCTATCAGGCTCGGTAGTAGGTCGCTCTAGCAGCGATCGCACTCCTGCCGCGTGACGACCTTCAACAGACACAATCGAACCAGCCGCAAGTAGATAAGTCGGGTTCGTGAGGCTTGGTCCCGCACCATTGTAGGCATGTACACCCACATCTTCTAAGGTGACAGCCGTATTCAAGATTTTATTGCGGTCAGTCATCAGGGCAGCTAACCCAGATTTATTAAAACTGAGGTCTGATGTTTTGAACAAGGCATTCTTGCCCAGTACATCCCGGAGAAATTTTACATGAGCAGCTTCGTGGGAACCCAAGGCTCTCATGTAGTCGAGTTCTTGGCGCTCACTTATCTTGCCAGACTTAACCACAGCTGGATAGAATGCCGCTTCCAGTTCCTCTAGCAACAAGGCAAAGTTAAGGATGCCAATGTCGTCAGGATTAAATGTTAGGGCTTTAGCGCGCCTACTAGGCTGGGCATTTAGCGCTTTGGGCAAGGATGCGATCGCTGCTGTGCCAAGACCACAAATACCCCATTTCAGTAGGGTACGTCGTGAGGCGAAAGATACCTTCCTTGTCTTCATTTTGTTGATGTCTCCTAAACAATGGTATGCGTTCATTCATCTACTGGTTGGTAGTACAGAATGTTTGCTGCGTGATTAACTTCTTAGTCGCCCTCTAAATGAACTTAGGCAGTCTGATGCTCATTTTCCAGACTAAAAAAGGCTTATTTCTTACTTATTTTTCTGTCACCCATTTATTGTTAAAAATACAACACACGCTCTTCTTGAGTAATCCAGCAGTTGAACAGGTGATAAGGCGTTGCAGAAAAAAGGATCATTGGGTATTTGAATGCCTATAGTCTATGCCTGAAGCCGTCTGATTTAATTAGCAGGGTCATATTTTTGTTTCAAGGGTTGTGCCACAAAATTGTTCGAGATTGTAGATGCGAATACTTTGGTTCAACCTATGCATTGATTTCAACCGAAATTTCACTGAGAAATTTGAGGCGATTGATTATTGCCGCTGAGTTACTTCAGTAAATGTACGGTTGTAGGCAACAGAGCTTTCTGCCTTGGTAAATAGCCGTCCTAAACTTCTTTAAAGCACAGTTTCAAAAACTTCCCCTTACACACACTCACCAAATCATTCTTTATTTCAGCCGTAACAAGGATACTCCTACGAACGACTTACTACCAACAAGAAGCGTTTAGTGTACTAGAGCGCTAGCTATTTGCTAAACTCCTGGAAAATAGCATCAAAGGCGTGTCACACCCTGCTAACAATTACAGTTAGGTTTAATTGCAGATTAGTTCTACTCATTAACCATTAACTAGGTGCCAGTTTTAAAAGCGTCTCCTGAAAACCATTATTTTCTAATTTAATTAGTAGTGTATTTAGCTTTTCTCAGTTTAGAACAAACTTTTTGCCAATAGAATAACCAGGATAGAAGTTCAAGTTTTTATAGAAAACCTTTGGAACTTTTCAGGAATTTATTCGACTTTAAGTATGTAAGCAAAGATTACAAATTACCTAAGTATTATGAAACGCTTTTTGAATTCTGTCACAGTTTCCGCTTTGTTTACTTTAGTAGTTGCTCCTGTTTTTATGTCAGCGGAAAAAGCCTCTGCACAGCCTACAGGTACTAATGCTAGCTATTTGGGTGCTGGTATTTCTGTTAGCGCTACTAACAATGGAAAAACAAGTGATGATGCTGCGTTCGGTGGGAATATCCAAGGTCGCTTTGCTATTCCAAATACACCGATTTCTGCGCGGGGTGCAATCTTGTTTAATAATGAAACAACTGCCATCATGCCGATGGTTTCCTATGACGTGCCAGTTACAAACAACGCCAACGTTTACCTTGGTGCTGGTTATTCTTTTGTAGAAGAAGATGGAAAACTAAGTCCTTTAGGCAGTAAAGATGCAGTTGTGCTAACCACGGGCGTTGAAGCTGAAGTAGCCAGAAACATCATTGTTTACAGTGATGCAAAATTAGGAATTGATGCCTACAAAAATAGCTCAGGTTCTGCTGTTAGCTTTCAATTGGGTGCGGCATATAGCTTCAATTAAAGCTATTAGCTGAAAGGTATTTTGGCGAGAAGTAAAAGTGAAATGTGTAAGAAAATTAATTGCTAACTGCTTTACGGCTAAGAAAGCTAATTAATCACGGCTCACTGTTAATTACTAATCGCTGGGGGTTGTTCACTGTTACACAGGTGGCAAACCCCAGCTTTTTTGTCGTGTTAAAATCGGGGTATTCGTCAGCATCCCGACTGTATTACCGTGATTTCTGTAACCGACTGGGGTGTTCATGATTTACCCAAGCGGCGATGAATGCTTTGTTAAAATTCCTTTACAACTCCAATGGTGATATCTTCAACTCCTACGTCCACACGTAAGCCTTCTAAAGTAGAAGGTTTAAAAGAACGCAGTAATTTTTTGCGTGAACCTGTTGCAACCGAGCTACTTCAGGACACGAATCACTTTACAGAAGACGCAGTTCAAATTCTGAAGTTTCACGGATCTTACCAGCAGGACAACCGGGACAACCGGGCTAAGGGGCAAGAGAAGGATTACCAGTTCATGCTGCGAACCAAGAATCCTGGTGGTTTTGTGCCGCCTCAGCTATATCTTACTTTAGACAAGCTGGCGAGCGACTATGGCAACCAGACGTTGCGAGCAACTACCAGGCAGGGGTTTCAGATGCATGGGATTTTGAAGAAAAATCTTAAAAGTGCGATCGCAGCAATCCTGAAAAACATGGGTTCGACGCTGGCGGCTTGCGGGGATGTTAGCCGCAATGTCATGGCTCCCCCAGCGCCGTTTAAGAATCAACCTGAGTATCAATACGCTTGGGAGTATGCCCAAAATATTGCTGACCTGCTAACACCGCAAACGGGTGCTTATTACGAACTTTGGCTAGATGGGGAAAAGGCAATTAGTGCTGAAGAAGACCAAAAAGTGAAGGAAGCACGGCAGCGCAACGGCACAAGAACTATCATTCATGACAACCCAGAGCCGATTTATGGCACTTACTATCTGCCCCGGAAGTTTAAGTGTGCCGTAACCGTGCCAGGGGATAACTCTGTTGATTTATTTTCCCAAGACCTCAGCCTGGTAGTAATTATCAATGATGAGAAACTAGAGGGATTTAATGTCTTTGCTGGTGGTGGATTGGGGCGGACACACAACAAAGAAGAGACGTTCGTACGGCTGGCTGATCCGATTTGTTATGTTGCGAAGGATGATGTTTACGAAATAGTTAAGGCAATTGTAGCAGCACAAAGGGATTATGGCGATCGCACAGATCGTCGTCATGCTCGCTTAAAATACCTGATCCACGACTGGGGCGTTGACAAGTTCCGGTCGATGGTAGAAGAATACTTTGGCAAACCACTAGAACCGTTCAAGCCACTGCCAGAATTTAAGTACGAAGATTTTCTGGGTTGGAACGAACAAGGTGACGGTAAACTTTTCCTGGGCATCTCAGTTGAGAATGGTCGGATCAAGGATGAAGGCTCGTTCCAACTGCGAACCGCGTTGCGGGAAATTGTGCAGCAGTTTGATTTACCCATCCGCTTAACACCCCACCACAACGTTATTTTTTACGATATTGAACCCGAAAAGCGCGAAGCTATTCAAGAAATTCTGCATCGCTGCGGTGTTCAAACTGATCCAAATGCGATTAACTCTTTAGTAAGGTATTCAATGGCTTGTCCGGCGATGCCTACTTGCGGCTTGGCAATTACTGAATCAGAAAGAGTGATGCCCAGCGTTTTGAAGCGAATTGAAACGCTACTAGAGAAAGTAGGCTTGGAAAAAGAGCATTTTATCGTGCGGATGACAGGCTGTCCCAACGGCTGTGCTCGTCCTTACCTAGCGGAACTAGGCTTTGTGGGTAGTGCCCCCGAAGCTTATCAAGTTTGGTTGGGAGCTTCACCGGCTCAAACAAGGCTAGCGTTACCTTATATGGAGCGGCTGCACATTAATGACCTGGAAACACAACTAGAGCCGATTTTTGTGTACTTCAAGCAGTCACGCGACTCTGGGGAAAGTTTTGGTGATTTTTGCGATCGCGTTGGTTTCGATGCCATTCGTGAATTTGCTACTAATTACGAGTCCCAAATCACTGCTACAACTGCTATGCAAGATATGACCGATGATAGCGATGGTTTAGTAGAAGTAATCGCTGACTCTACTACTGCTGAAATTACAGACGACAATAGCATAGTGGCAATCGCTAATACTACATCTGCTAGTAAAAGGCGTAACCGGATCAGCGTTCAGGACGAAGTTTATGGACGGTTGAAATCAGCCGCCATTAGTCAAGGTAAGCCAGTCACTCAGCTGGTGAACGAGGCGCTCGTTGCTTACTTACAGGCGCAATCAGACTCCTAATCTTCCTGCTTGATTCGCCAAGCTAGGGATTATTCCCTAGTCCCTAGCCCCTAGCCCCTAGCCCCTTCTTGTGGCTCAACTGCAACGACTAGCGATCGCCCCCTCTCAACTGCAAGACCAGCAAATTTTGCTGACAACCCAGCAACAGCATTATCTGGGTCACGTTTTGCGGTTGCGGGAGGGCGATCGTTTTATTGCTATGGATGGACAGGGGCGGTGGTGGCTGGCTAAACTAGAGGTGAATCAGGCGCAAATTTTAGAGCCGATTTCGGTACAAACTGAGTTGCCGATATCGATTACGCTGATGGTTGCTTTGCCAAAAGGAAATGGATTTGATGAAGTGGTGCGCTCCTGTACTGAGATAGGAGTTGCTTGCTTTATGCCAGTGATGAGCAAGCGCACCTTACTTAATCCCAGTTCCCAAAAACTAGAGCGCTGGCGGCGCATTGCTAAAGAAGCAGCCGAGCAATCAGAGCGCTCTTTTGTACCTGCTATCTTAGAACCAGTTTCATTTGCCACTGCTATTTTAGGAAACACTGCCAATCAGCGGTATCTTTGCATTGCTCGTGACACCTGTCCTCATTTAAAGGATGCAGTCAAGTTGGTGTCTAAAACATCTGATGATATTTTGATAGCCACAGGTCCAGAGGGGGGATGGACAGCATCTGAAGTGGAATGGGCAATTCAAGCTGGGTTCCAACCCGTTTCTTTAGGTCGTCGCATTCTTAGAGCAGTTACAGCCCCAGTTGTTGCCTTATCACTTGTTGCCGCTGCCTTTGAAGGATGAATTAAGCACTTTAAGCACGAGACAAGAGGTATTCTTATTGCCCCTAGCCCCTAACTTATGATTAAGCAAGTTGCCGCTGCCTTTGAACGCCAAGACTATCACACTGCCGCCGCGTTACTCCAACAGTTGCTGCAAGAGTCGCCCCAAAATCCTTGGGTGCAATTTTATTTAGGACGGTTGGATGAAGTCTCAGGCAAGCTGGAAACAGCGTCAGAAATTTATCGGCAACTGCTACGCAGTGCAACCAATGCCAAGATTGTCGGCCAAGCACGTCAAGGTTTGCAGCGAGTCCAAGATTTAGCAAAGCTTGCTAAAAGTGTTGCCCAAGAAGAGCGACGACAAGCAAACGCCCAAGCTACAGCCGATCCCAGCAATACCCAGAAAGGAGTCTTAGTCTTAGAACCCGTCTCTACTGATATTAGAACTGTAGCTGCCCAAAAGTTTGCTCAGATTATGCAGCTAGACCCTTACACTGCTCGGCTACAGCTACCTAGTCGCGGCTGGCGGTTGTATCGGGCTGGTGCAATTGGAGAACTGCGCTTTTTAGGTGAGAACCTGCGCGAATCTGGAGTACCATGTTTTTGGGCAACACTAGCTGAGATTCAGAAAATTCAAGTTTTTCAGGTCAGCTATTTCCAGCAGTCGGAGCAAGCTACAGTTATTTGTCAAAACGAACAGGGACAAACAGGTTCTCTGACGTTCAACTGGACAGAAGTTACCCAGCGCGTCACAGGGCTATTGCCGATTTTTGAAGAAGTGGTAGATTTAGACCACCGTGGTAAAGTCCAGCGCAAAACCCAAACTCAGGACTACGTCCAATTTTGTGATTTACATCTTCCTGGAAAGCTTTGCATTCTAAGGCTTCACGATCGCAGCTACCAATTCCAACAAAGCTTTATAGCTGCCCCTCAACAGAGCCAATCAAACAACCAAACAACAATTAGAATCAACTGGAATAGCCTAGTCGATTTCCTTACCCAACAACTGTCTCATGCTGCTGTTTGGTCAGATTTCACACCCTTTGCTGAAACAGTGCTAGATCAAAAAGAATTATTGAGTCGCATTAAATCTCACATTCATCTATTTCGTAGGGCTGAGACAAGCTGGGACCCAGCTTTTCACTTGTACAGTGGACTAGCTTTTATAAAAGAAGCGAGGGGTTGAAGCTGCCAATTTCTGTGGGACTGTTGCCAACAGCAGTTTCTTTTTTCTCCCCTCGCCCTTATTCCCTATGCCGGAGGTGCTTTAGATTTAGCCAGGGGTTTTGACCTGACGCGCCATGTCTAGAAAAGGATTCATGCTTGGTCCTGGACGACGACGACTGTTTGAGGTTGAATTTGGGGCGAGATATTTAGGAGCAAACGTGGTTTCAGTTGCACTCTGCCCATTTGCACTCGCTATTGGTGCTTTTTCGCGTTCTGCTGGTACCGCCTTAACTCCCTTAGCAGTTTGAACGAGGTCAATTTTAGCAGATTGAGCACTAGCGGTAGCTTCCGAAATTTGAGCAGGCTCCTCTTTTAATGGTTTAGCAGCAGCAACGGGTGCCGAAGTTTTTGCCTCCGCCTCCGTGACTTTGGCTGGTTGATTACCGTTAACTGAGGTCGTCTCACCAGTTTCATCAAGTTCCATGAAGTAGCCGCTGCGTTTCCGGGGTTTGGCAGTGGCTGCTGCCGATTCGGCTGATGTTGTGCTGGAATTGTCTTGAGACTTCTTATCACCCAAAAGCCCAGTGAAGGAAGATAGCATCTTGTTCCCAGTTTTGGCAGTATCTGCTGCCAGTTTTTCTGTTGATGTTGTGCTGGACTCATCTAGAGACTTTTTGCCGCCAAAAAGCCCAACAAAAAAAGATAGAATACTGCTGAATAAGTTTTTGATAAAACCGATCATTACAACTGCTCCTGGCATTTGTGCGACAAACTTGACCGCAACCTTTGAAATCTAGGGCAAAACATTTAGTCTATATCACAAGTTGGGTAATATGTCAAACTTCTGCGCTGTAACATGATTCAATTGACAGCTTTACTCTGCTTGCCATTAACAACTGAACTCATGGTTACAACAAAATTATCCTGAAAGTTTTTGTTCCAGGTAAACAAAGACCTGAATTCAATCCTCAGGATTAATTATTAAATTTTTCAGTACCTTCGAGTAAGATTTTTAGTATTTCTTTATAAAAATTAACAAAACTAATTTTAAGTACTAATACTTATGGATCTTTTAAAGTGTGAGGTTTGAACTATTTAGAATTAATTACATACATTCAACAGATGTTTATGAATTGTAGTTAGAGTAAGTGAGTGTGGCTGCTTGGCTAGTTACTTTTAGCCAGTTGAATTGGGATATATACGGATGAGATTTAACGCCTAATAGACCAATTTGAAGTTGCTCTGTTAAGAAGTGCGAATCACTAATTATCTAGCGGCAGCCTTTGTGCCGGAATAAGCTTTTGGTGTAGACTGCTTTAAGCATAATTCCCTATTCCCTAATTGAATTATCAGCGCTAATATTCATCGCCGCAGTCACCGAGCAGCTGATTCAGATTCTGCGATCGCATGAGGACAGCCCTGATTTGGTTATGCTCTTCCGTGTCTAAGGTAAACCTAAACACCACGTTATCTTCGAGGTGCTTGGAGACACCCAGCCGTGCGCCAACAATCGCCCCTGCGACTGCTGGTTGCTCAGAACGTAACAAACCGCAACGTTAGAAATGCTCACGCCATGCTTCTGAGAAATGATCAGGTTAGGGTTAAGATACTGGCATTAATTATCGTGGCATACTCCTAACTGTTGCTCGACAGAAAACGAAAAAGTTAGGATTGGACGCACGCAAACTACGCTTTTATAATTCCAATGTCGCCTTCCTTTGTCACGGTGGAAACTATTGAACACCAGCACGATTTGACAATTACTAGACCTGTATCTGGACTATCTTTACATAGTCTTATCAAGGTTCCAGGCGATAAATCTATTTCCCATCGGGCTTTGATGTTGGGAGCGATCGCGCTAGGTGAAACTCAAATTCAAGGTCTACTCTTAGGTGAAGATCCCCGCAGCACTGCTAACTGTTTTCGCGCAATGGGAGCAGATATTTCCGAGTTGAATCCAGAAATGGTGCGGGTTCAGGGTATAGGACTAGGGCAGTTGCATGAGCCAGTTGATGTCTTAAATGCTGGTAACTCTGGCACTACGTTACGGCTGATGCCGGGACTTTTGGCAGCGCATCCGGAGCGCTTGTTTGTAGTGACGGGCGATAGTTCCTTGCGATCGCGCCCGATGTCTCGCGTTGTCAAACCTTTGCAACAAATGGGGGCAAAAATTTGGGGACGACAAAACGGCTCATTAGCACCACTAGCAATTCAAGGACAAACTCTGCAACCGATTCACTACCACTCCCCGATTGCCTCGGCACAAGTTAAATCCTGTATCCTGCTTGCGGGGTTGCTCACAGAAGGACAAACTACTGTAACCGAACCAGCTCTTTCCCGCGATCACAGCGAACGGATGCTGCAAGCATTTGGCGCAGAACTCAGTATTGATCCTGATACTCATAGTGTTACTGTCACTGGCCCAGCTCAACTGCATGGGCAAACAGTAATTGTTCCAGGTGATATCAGTTCAGCTGCTTTCTGGCTAGTAGCTGGGGCAATTGTTCCGGGTTCTGAGTTACTGATTGAAAATGTCGGTGTTAATCCCACCCGCACAGGGATTTTGGCAGCATTAGCAATGATGAACGCGGACATTCGACTAGAAAATCAGCGCCTTGTTGCTGGTGAACCTGTTGCTGATTTACGAGTGCGTTCTAGTTCGTTGCAGGGATGCACAATTGCTGGAGACTTGATTCCGCGCTTGATTGATGAAATTCCAATTTTGGCGGTAGCAGGCGTTTTTGCTCAAGGAACAACCATAATTCGAGATGCAGCTGAATTGCGGGTGAAAGAAAGCGATCGCATTGCTGTAATGGCAACTCAGCTTAATAAAATGGGAGCAAGCGTAACTGAATTACCTGATGGGTTAGAAATCACTGGCGGTACTCCCCTGACTGGCACCGATGTCGATAGTCACACGGATCATCGGATTACGATGAGTTTGGCGATCGCGGCTCTTAACGCCAGTGGCACCACCACGATTCACGGTGCAGAAGCAGCTGCTATTTCTTATCCAGACTTCATCGCCACTCTGCAAAAAATCTGTTGTGACTAGAACTTATTTATTAGTCTTGAATCTTGCATAAATCCTAAATCAATAAAGTATTCACTTTGCAAAGTGTAACTTATGGGTGTTCATACGGACGGCACTAAGTTGAGACATTAGGCTAGCTGTGTTCACTACCAATTTATTAAAATTCCACGCTTCAACTTACGCCTGTTTTAGTGCCATTCAGCTAAGGGTAATGCTAGAGTTTCAGGGAATCGTTACCTGAAGTTTGAGCGCGAATATCTATGTGGCAGCAACGGAAACACGTTCCTCTGATTGCTAGTGCTGCGGGACTATGTGTCCTGCTGATTGGGGTAACAGTGTCAGCAATGAGTAGCAAATGGCTACAGTGGAACCGCGATCAGTCCCCGCAGGTGCAGTTAAAGAACCCTAAATCAGCCGTTCTGCAACTGGTGTCAGCCTCTCCAGCCAAACGGGCGTTGCAACTGCAAGCGATCGCCCAGTTGCCTCAATCGCTAGAACGCGATCGCGCTCGTTATCTGTTGGCAAGTGATTTGCTGCAACAACAACAGGGCGAAAAAGCACTCAGCGTTTTAGCAGGACTAGAGCAAAGCTATCCTGTTCTAGCTGCACATATTGCCCTGAAGCGCGCCCAAGCTTATGAACAGATAGGTGACAAAATAAGAGCGCAGGCAGCTTGGCAAGATTTACTGAAACGCTATCCCGATAGTCCTGTAGTTACGGAAGCACTGTTTGTTCTAGGTCGTAATCAGCCGCAGTATTGGCAGAAGGCGATCGCGCAATTTCCCTCGCATCCCCGCACCATAGAAATCGTTCGCTTTTTGTTAAAGCAGAACCCCAATCAGCCGCAATTACTGTTGCTATTGGTGAAACATGACTATGAACAACCGGAAATTACCTCAGTTTTAGACCAGTTAGTAAATAAGTATGCAGATCAGTTACAACCAAAAGACTGGGAAGTAATCGCCTTTGCCTATTGGGAAAATCAAGTTTACCCCAAAGCTGCGGCTGCGTATGCTAAAGCACCTCAGACACCTCTTAATATCTATCGCACTGGTCGCAGCTTGCAACTAGGAGATAAGCGAGTAGAAGCGATCGCTGCGTATCAACAGTTAGGGCGTAACTTTCTTAATGCTAAAGAAACAGGCAGCGCGCTTTTGCATTTAGCAAAGATGGCACAGACGCAAGATGCTTTGACGTATCTCGATCTTGTAGTCAAGCGATTTCCCAAACAGGCGGGTGAAGCGCTGGTAGAAAAAGCAGAAATTCTGGATACTATTCAGAGTAAAAAATCAGCTGCCCAGACTCGTCAATTGCTATTAACTCAGTACGGCGATTCCGAGGCGGCGGCGGAATACCGCTGGAAAGTAGCCCAAGAACGAGCAGCAGCTAAAGATTACCGGGGAGCTTGGCTTTGGGCGCAACCGATTCCCACCCGCAACCCCAAAAGTATTCTGGCTCCTAGAGCGGGCTTTTGGGTAGGCAAATGGGCGCAGAAGTTGGGACGACAGCGTGATGCTAAAGCTGCTTTTGAGTATGTGTTGAGCCAATTTCCCCAGTCTTATTATGCTTGGCGGTCAGCGACAATGCTGGGTTTAGACGTGGGCAATTTTGACACTGTGCGCCAGCTAACTCCTGAAGTATTACCGCCAGCGCGATCGCTACTACAAGCTGGCTCTGCCACGTTAAAAGAACTGTATCAGTTAGGTCAAGATTTAGATGCTACGACGCAATGGCTATCAGAATTTCAAAACAATATGCAGCCAAAGCTAGCAGAGCAATATACTGATGGGTTGATGCGTCTAGCAAAGGGAGAAAACCTGGAGGGAATTTCTCAAGTTTCTACCTTAGAAGATCGAGAAACGCCACAAGAGCAAGCCGAATACCAGGTTTTGAGTCAACAACTCACTTACTGGCAAGCTCGTTATCCGTTTCCTTTTCTAGAGGAGATCGAAACTTGGTCGCAAGAGCGTCAGCTCAATCCCCTACTAGTAACAGCCCTGATTCGCCAAGAATCACGGTTTGAGCCGCAAATCAGTTCTAGCGCTGGTGCTGTTGGCTTAATGCAGGTGATGCCCGGTACAAGTACATGGGTGGCTGAAAAAATCAATCTTAAGCAATACAACCTAGAAATTCCCCAAGATAATATTCAGCTGGGTACATGGTTTTTGGATTACACTCACGGGGAATACGACAATAATTCCCTGTTAGCTGTCGCCAGTTATAATGCTGGCCCTGGCAATGTTTCTAAATGGCAGAGGAATCTGGGTATTAGTGATCCAGATGAATTTGTCGAAGCGATTCCGTTTGATGAAACTAGAGGTTATGTCAGGCAGGTTTTTGGTAATTATTGGAATTATCTGCGGCTGTACAATCCAGAAATTTTGCAGTTGATGGCAAAATACTCAGCGCGATCGCCAAAGGCACTGCCCTAGCAATTACTTATTACACATATCTAAATATGAGGTGAGTATGCGCCCAATGAGTTTTAATATGTCGCTAAGAACTACTTCAATTCGCTTGTGTCTGTAGTTGCCGTTTTCCCACTACCCTTACAGTCATAGCGGTACATGAAACCCCAAGCTAACAGTAAGCCAAAAATTCTGGTTGTCGATGATGAATCGGATAATCTTGATCTGCTTTACTGCATCTTGAATCAAGATTATCAGGTGCTGAAAGCATCAGAACAAAATGCCCTAGATGTTCTGGACAGTGAGGGGGATATAGCCGTGCTGATCTCCAATCAGCATCTGCCCTTGATAAGTGGAACGGATTTCTTAAGCCTGACGGCGAATAAGTATCCCGACATTATGCAAATCATTTTAACCAGCTACACAGGTGGGGTGGCGGAAGCTCTTAATACTGGTAAAGTATTTAAATTTATTACCCAACCTGAGAATACCGAAGAACTCAAAGCGGTAGTGAGACAAGCCCTGGATACTCACATTGTAGTTAAAGCTCGGACGCAGGAATTGTGCCGGACACTCCGCCGAGAATCGCTGCTCAATACTGTTACACATACGATTCGCAGCGCCCTCGACTACCGACAAATCCTTCAGACGATTGTAGATACAGTTGGTCAAATGCTAGAGGCAAACTGCTGTATCCTGCGACCCTTTCAAGATAATCGGTTAGTTACTGAATCATTTGTTTATCAAGATTCAAAATTTAGGATTCAGAATTCATCCTCAACCCTACCGCAACGGGCGCAGTCTGGGGAGCTACCTCCTGCATCGTTAATTGACACGATATGGGAAACAAGAGAAGTGCAGGTAATTAATGATGTAGCAATAGATGAGCGCATCCAGGGCAATACTCCCGAATGCCAGCGACTTGCTTCAGCTTACCAGGCAACCAACATCTGCTCCAGCTTGGTAGTACCACTATGCCAACAGGAACTTATAGCAGTGCTGGCGTTGCATCAGTGTGAGCAACCGCGCCGTTGGCGGGATTATGAGGTGCAACTCGTAGTTATGGTAGCGGATCAGGCAGCTCTTGCTCTTTCTCAAGCCCGCGCTTATGAACGCATTTCGGCTCTGGCTCAGCGTGAGGCGCTGCTCAATAAAATCACTACGGCTATTCGTTCTAGCCTTGATCCCCAAGATATCTTTGCCGCGATTACCCAACAGTTAGGGCAAGGCTTACTCGTGGATGGTTGTGCGCTTTCGCTGTGGACAGAGGAGGATGAGTTTGTCCAGTGTGTGGGATTGTATGACAAAAATGAGGATTTTGGAGTCCGAGCGACTAATCTACCTCAATCGAGTTCTCCAATTGCTGGAAACCCTGTGCTACAGGAACTGCTGAAGACGCAACAGCCAGTAGTGATTGATGACCTCAGCCAGCAACCCCAAATGAAGGGCTTAGATTTACCCCTTAGATCGCCAGCATTTGCCCTCTTGGTGGTGCCGTTACTTATAAATGGCAGGAGCATCGGCAGCATTACACTGCGCCAGATTTACCAGCCGCGTCAATGGCAGATGACAGAGGTTGAATTAGCTCAAGCAGTGGCAGCCCAAGCCGCGATCGCTGTGCAGCAGTCTCGCCTTTACCAAAAAAGCCGCTCTCTAGCGGAGCGCTTGCTGGAATTAGATCGGCAGAAAACTCAGTTCTTCCAAAATATCTCCCATGAGTTCCGCACCCCACTAACTTTAATGTTGGGGCCGCTAGAGTCTGCTGTGACTCAACAACAAGATTTACCACTAGAACAAGCCGCGATCGCCCTGCGTAACTCCCGCCGATTGCTACGATTGGTGAATCAACTCCTCGATTTACAACGACTTGATGCCGGGCGGATGCAACCCAATTTCCGTCCCTGTGAAATAGTTGCCTTTTTTAGCCAGATTGTCGATGCTTTTCGCCCCTACTGTGAGAAAAAAGGACTACATCTAGTCACGGAGTTTAGCCCCTGTCCGCTGCTATATGTGGATACAGAGAAGTTTGATAAGGTACTCTACAATCTCTTATCTAATGCAATGAAGTTTACTCCTGCTGGTGGAAGTATTACCGTCAGAGTAGAAACAGCAGGCAATCATTGTTTTTTACAGGTAAAAGACACCGGAATTGGCATTCCCACAGAGCAGATTCCTCACCTATTTGAACGGTTTTACCAAGCAGATGGATCAGCTAACCGTTCACACGAAGGTAGCGGCTTAGGTTTAGCTCTAGTTAAAGAACTAGTTGAACTTCACAAAGGTCAAATTTCAGTAGAGTCGGTTTACGCACAGGGAAGCACATTTACAGTTTGGTTGCAAACAGGGACGGCTCACCTCCCTTTGGACCAAGTGCTGGAAGTACCTACACAAGTGCAGCTACGTAGTGCTGCCGTAGAATTGGCAGACTTGGAGCTAGCAGACTCAGATAACAGAAGTCAAAAGACAGAAGACAGGGTATTTAATTCCTCATCTTCCCCTGCTTCCCCTGCTCCCCCTGCTCTCTATCACCCCTCACCCCTAATCTTGGTAGTGGACGACAACCCCGATTTGCGAGTTTATGTCTCCAGTATTCTGCGTCAAGAAGGCGGCTATCAAGTTCAGACAGCCCACAACGGTGCAGAGGGGTTCCGTATGGCTCAAATTCATTCTCCCGATCTGATTGTGACCGACTTGATGATGCCCCAATTATCAGGTTTGGAAATGATTTGGTTAATCCGCAACGAGGATAAATTGAAAGGAATACCAATTATCCTACTTACGGCAAAAACTGATGAAGAAACCCGGATTGTAGGAACAGAAGGCGGGGCGGATGCCTATCTCGCTAAGCCATTTAATAATCGGGAACTTCTGGCAGAAGTGCGAAATTTACTAGCTTTGAAGGAAAATGAACGCCGAGTTGTGGAGCTGAATACTTACCTGACTCACTCGGTACTGAAGCGTTTTTTGCCACCAGCGATGGTGCAAAAGGCAGCAACTGGAGATCTGGTGCTGGATCTGCGCCCGGAACCACACTTAATTACGATTTTGTTTAGTGACATTGTTGGCTTTACCCAGTTAGCAAATACTTTGCGATCGCGCCGAGTCGCAGAGTTATTAAATGAATACTTAGAAACAATGACTAGAGTAGTGTTTGATAACGGTGGTACGGTGGATAAATTCATGGGAGATGCCATCTTAGCCATCTTTGGTGCGCCAGAAGAACTAACGCCCAACGAGCAAGCACGACGAGCGATCGCAACGGCAAGGTCTATGCACCACTCACTCAAAAAGCTTAATCAGCGCTGGCTTGATCAAGGACTAATGGGAATAAACCAAACCCTCCCTGTTCAGTTTCGCTGTGGCATTCATCAAGGTACAGCAGTAGTAGGAATGTTTGGCAGTGCCGAACGTGCCGATTACACAGCAATTGGTCCCAGTGTAAACATTGCCTCACGCCTACAACAAGCTGCTGCGCCCTCACAGATCATCGTTTCTGCAACTGTGGCAGACTACCTTGAAGAAAATGAAATTACTAAATGTACTCCACTGCAATTGCGAGGTATCGATGAAACAGTTCTGACGTTTTCAGTAAAATTAGAGACAGACTAACATTCCAGCACATTCAACAGGTGCTTTAATCATAATCGGTGCACATCATTGGTTCAATTTTTGACTTTTGAATCCGGCCTCGTTTAATTAAGTAAAAATTATGTTATCCTTATTTAATTACAAGCTGGCAATTCATTGAGCAGCTAGGTTGTTGTGCGGGCGTAGTTTAGTGGTAAAACTTTAGCCTTCCAAGCTAATAATGCGAGTTCGATTCTCGCTGCCCGCTTAAAATTTAATTGAGATAAGGTTAGAGTGAAGCATTAGCTATTACTACAACTAATTACTCTATGTGTTCCAAAAATCTCTAATGTAAGGCTAGTTACAGAGATTTATATAATCTGTATACGAGCTGTTCACTTCTTATACATTTAGAGTGCTAGGATGCGAGTTTAAGACTAAGACTGAATATAAAATTTTCAAAAACTCTTGCACTATGCTGTCAGGTTGATTAAAGCATTGTACAGCATCAAAATATGCACCGATACGAATGCCAGAAGCTTTGAAGAAGCGATCGCGCTTATGGTCATCCACGGTGCGAGAAGGTGGATGGAACTCATCACCATCAACTTCAAGAATTCCCCACTTTCCTTGATAGAAAACTAGAAAGTCAGACTCTCTACTATCCCTACTTATGGGACTATCAAGAAGAGCTTTGCAGTTGGGATCAAAAGAGGACACCTGGGTGGTCAAGTGCCTCAGCAATTTTAATCTCAGCTTGTTTAATACCGTGAGGCAAGAAAAATGCTCTCCCACATTTGCAGTGGCAGAGCATTGTTAAATCAAGGAGTGGTGTGAGGAACAGATGTCTATCTGCTTATAAACAAGCTTAAGTCGTAAATATGACACCAAAGTGACAAAAAGGAGCAAGTAAAGCAAGGAGGGCGATCGCAACTCTTGATCAAAAGCACTATAGTATTTTTGGATACAGTTGCTCAAATAGTAATCGTACATTGAGCTGCGCGGCTAAGCCTTTGTAATGTTGAGATTAGTTCTGATGAAACCATGTGCATTGCACTCTGGTAAGTCAGGTCTGCTTTTCTAGCATAAAATGCCCTAAAGACTATCGATCAAGCCAAGTTATCTCAACTAAGGACTATAGATGACCTTTCGCGGCTTCCCACAGAGGTTTTGCGGTCTAACGATATAGTTGAGCGGCGACAAATAACACCCAAACGAAGGGAGAAGTCTCTGCTCGCTGCTCCAACGCCTTGCTCGACCGCGATTTTGCGTCATCAGTTAACAAAGCGCAAAGCACGGGCAGTCAGAAAGCTTTGCTCAGTTATGCCACTCCATGCCATCAAGATTTGACGGGCGTTTTGGAAAAAGTCAATGGTTCGTTTTGTGATGTCATCTCCAGAGGCTTGAACGTCTGCAATTACTTCACTGGAAACATTTCCTAACGCCATCAAAACGTCTTTTGGAAGCTGCCGCACCTGCACACTGTGTTCTGTCTTCAAGGTCTTCAAAGCATTCGCATTACCTGCATTGGCTTCAGCAAGTCCTTGATCGTGTTCAGCTTGGGTAGCGATCGCGAGAACCTGTTTCAAATCCTCCGGCAGGGCATCATACTTTGCCTTGTTGATGACCAGTTCAATCATCCCAGACGGTTGATTGTAGCTTGGAAAATAATAAAAAGAGGCGACTTGATACGTTCCAAAGTGTAGATCAACCTGCGGTCCTACTAACTCAAATGCATCTATTTTTCGGTCTTTCATCGCTGGAATAATCTGGGTAGGAGGAAGATTGACAGGTTTAGCTCCAAGTTTCGATATGATATCGACACCCAGCCCGGTCGTGCGAAATCTCATGTCTTTAAGATCATTCAAGCTGTTAATCTCCTGACGAAACCAGCCAAAGGATTGTGCGCCTAGAGCTCCGACTGGAAACGCTTTAACCCCAAGTGGGGCATAGGCTTCATCCCAAAGTTCTTGTCCTCCAAAGTAGCGGAGCCACGTATTCATCTCATCTTGGGTAAATCCAAAAGGAGCCACAAAGAAAAAATCAAAAGCTTTAGACTGCGATCGCCAATGATATGCCAAACTCCGACAAAGTTCGATCGACCCATTTTGCACTGCCTTCAGTGTATTTTCTGTCGGTTCGTTGGCGGGCGGCGGTAATACTTCAATAGTTAATCGCCCACCACTCAAAACAGCAATTCGATTCACAAGGCGTTGTGCGGCGACGAACTGATTCGGAAACTGAGCATCCCAGCGCGACACCATTCGCCAGCAATATGTAGATTGAGCCGTTGCCAGTTTTGGCAGCACAGTCGTCGCGGTAGCTGCAACTCCTGCGCTTAGAAGAAAGGAACGGCGTTGCATCAAGCGTTTCTGACTCATTGAATAGCTCCCAGACTTGGATTAAAAGCTCTACTTCAAGATAAAATAAACGCTGTTTGAAGTCCAAGATCTATTTCTGGCATAACTAATCGGTTGAACTGATTACTGATTATGGAACTGCGTCATCTTAGGTACTTCGTTGCAGTCGCAGAAGAACTGCATTTTGGTCGGGCTGCTGAACGACTGTATATTGCTCAATCTGCATTAAGTCAGCAAATTCTGAGCTTGGAAGCCAAGCTTGGGATACAACTGCTGGAGCGAACAAAGCGACGGGTTCGATTAACTGCCGCAGGACAAGCATTGCTAGAAGACACACGTAACATCATTCATCAAGTCGAGCAAGCCATTGAACGAGCGCAACGAGTCGCCAGAGGAGAAATTGGACAATTGCGAATTGGATTTACAATTTTGGCATTGCACAGTGTCCTACCCCCAATGCTTGCAACATTTCGGAATCGCTATCCTAATGTACAGTTGATGCTCAGCGAGATGAGTACCCAAGCCCAGCTTGAAGCACTTCGTACTAAGCAAATCGATGTTGGTTTTTTGCATCCCCCTATCAATGAACCGGATTTAGAACTCTTTGCAATCAAGACTGAAGCGATGATGGTTGTGTTGCCGAGCCAGCATCCTTTGGCTCGATGTAAACGTCTTACGGTGCAATCGTTTAGCCTTTATCCTTTAATCATTCACCCACGCTATGAAGGACCAGTTCTGTACGATCAGATTCTGCAACTGTATGCAAACGCTGATTGTCAGCCTACGATTGCACAAGAAGCAACGACAAGTCCAACTCGCATTGGATTAGTAGCAACGGGAATTGGAGTGACATTTGTGCCTGAAGGACTTTGCACCCTAAATTATCCGGGAATCGTTTATAAAAAACTATCTGGATCGATACCAAGACTTTCCTATGCGATGGCTTGGCAACGAGAAGATGCACTGCCGCTTGTACAATCCCTTTTGAACATAAATGGATTGCCTTTAAACCACGCCTCAACCGACTGAAACGAAGCGGTCGAACTATATTACTATACGGAAACTTGCTGTATATCATCCTAATGCGGGTAGATATATAGAAATTTTCTGGATATCATTTCACGCTTGGCTGCTTAGGTTTTGAGGAACAATTACTTTAGAATTAAAATTTCTCTTGCTGGTTGAATATCGCTTTCAAGAGCCGCGATCGCCAGCGAACAGCACTTTATGAAACAATATCAAAATTCCTGGCTGGGAATAAGGATTATCTGGCGCTGAGTGATACCGAAAAGCAGGAAATGTATAGAAGTAATGGCAATTCAGGGTTCTCTGCCCCTTTTGGGTTATAAAAGTGCTACAGAGGAAGGTAATAAAGAAGCGAGTCAAAGGTTCCGTCGGGATGCAGAGCAAAATTTGGAGAATTTCTTTGGCGTTCCCATAGCAAAAGTTCAATTTACAGACGAAGGTATCGTATTTCAAAAATAATCTGTGCAAGGTTTCCTGAATTTAAACAAAGAAGCTGGATTTACTTCCCATGACTGCGTAGCGCGAGTGCGGCGAATAACGCAGCTTAAGCGTGTGGGACATGGAGGAACATTAGATCCAACTGCTACTGGCGTTTTACCACTTGCTTTAGGTAAGGCAACGCGGCTGTTGCAATATCTTCGGCAAGATAAGGCTTATGAAGCAACGATTCAACTGGGAATTACTACAACAACTGATGATTTAGAAGGAGAAATTGTCACCTCTACGCCAGTATCGGGGTTAAGCCTAGAAGCAGTGAAAGTTGCCCTGAAGCCATTTGAAGGAATAATTCAGCAGATACCACCGAGTTATAGTGCGATTCAGGTGCAAGGAAAACGTTTATACAATTTGGCACGCGCTGGGGAAAAGGTTGAAGTTCCGGTGCGTACAGTTGAGGTGTTGAAGATTGAAATTTTGGACTGGCGAGATGGGGATTTTCCGCAATTGGATCTAGCGATCGCCTGTGGTTCTGGAACTTATATCCGCGCGATCGCTCGTGATTTAGGTGCAGCCCTACAAACTGGTGGTACTCTCGCTGCCTTGACACGTACTGCAAGCAGTGGATTTGATTTAGTAGGTAGCCTGACTCTTGCTCAACTAGAAGACAACTTGCAACAAGGAACATTCAGCCCAATTCCACCAGCAGCAGCATTGCAGCATCTAGGCTCTATTATTTTACCAGCAATATCTGCCCAGAGATGGTGTCAAGGTCAGCATATTCCCTGGAACGCTCTAGCTTCCTCTACAGATGCTTTATGCGTTCACCACGAAGACGGGCATTTTTTAGGTATTACTCAGCTAGTCAACTTAGATGAGCAGCCGTTATTGATTCCCCAAATGGTTTTTGAGCCGATTTCGTAGTTGTAAAAGAATTAGGGTAACGAGTAGCTATATAAAACAAATTGTTACGTTTTTCTTGCGTTTGTATCCATTTATTTAATATTATTTAATAATGGACCTATAAGCCTTAATAAAATTTTTGTACAGATCTCTATTATAGAAATAGTACCAAAAAAGTCAACTAGTGTCAAGCCTCAGCGCAGCGAAAATGGGTTTCCAACTTGTGAAGGAATAAGGCTATCTTAGCTATTTTGAGTAAGTTACTCCCAGGTGGCAACAGACCGCAGCGCATTTGGAATTTCTCCTTGCTCATCAGAAAACTCCAAAATAGTCTCTTTAAGACCGAGATAGCCAGACTCGCTAAAGGACAAAAGCATTCTAGAAAGCGCTAGCCAAACCTCTGATTCGTATTCCCAATCACGATAACGAGAGGCTTTACCTGCAATTGATTTCAATGCCCAAAAATAACTATTGCGTACTACAGAGCCACCTTTTTTGAACTCTGGTACATCCTCCTTATTAAGGAAAAGAACCATGTTTTCAATTCTGGCTCTCATAAATGCTACTCAAAAATTGAGAATGGAGACCCATAAAAATATTTCTCCATTCTTAATTTAACTTCTAGGGACGCTCCTCAAGCACTCGGTCAATCAAGCCATATTCCTGTGCCTCTTGTGCCGACAGGAAAAAGTCACGATCCATGTCCTTCTCAATCTTCTCTATAGACTGACCCGTTTTTTCTGCATAAATTTGATTCAGTTGGTGCCGAATCCGCAGAATTTCTCTAGCCTCAATCTCAATATCTGTCGCTTGCCCTCTAGTACCACCAGAAGGCTGGTGAATCATAATCCGCGAGTGGGGTAGCGCTACCCGTTTCCCCTTTGTCCCAGCCGCTAGAAGGAAAGAACCCATAGAGGCAGCCAAGCCGACACAAATTGTAACAACATCTGATTTGATGTGCTGCATGGTGTCATAAATCGCCATACCAGAGGTTATGACACCGCCAGGGGAATTGATGTACAGATAAATGTCTTTACCCGGATCTTCGGAATCCAGATATAACATTACGGCGATGATTTGGTTAGCAATTTCATCATCAACATCTCTGCCCAGGAAAATAATCCGTTCCCGGTAAAGACGATTGTAGATGTCAACCCATTGAGTGTACTGATCCCCTGGCATTTGGTAGGGAACTTTAGGAACGCCAATTGGCATAATGTACTCCGATAGTTGTAAGTTTTAAGTTTTCAATAAGCAATGGGCAAGGTAGCGCTCATTTTTATCTAGCCCTCTAGAGAATTCCAGCAGGCAATGGAGGGTTGGCAACATCTTGCTTTTCCAGAACTCGGTCAATCAAACCATACTCCACAGCCTGATAAGGAGTTATGTAGAACAAGCGATCCATATCCTTGGCAATTTTTTCTGGAGTCTGACCCGTGTTGCGAGACAAAATATCAATCATCGTCGCCTTATTATCCAGAACTTCTTTAGCCCGAATTTGAATATCTGTTGCTTGACCTTGGGCGTAACTCTTCGGTTGGTTCAGAATAATTGTGGCATTGGGCAGACTAGCACGGAAACCTTTCGTTCCCGCTGACAGTAGCATTGCTGCCATACCCATCGCCGAACCAAGGCAGATAGTATGGATGGGAGGCTTGATGTATCTCATCGTGTCACAGATAGCGAAAGCTTCGGTTTCAAAGCCAACAGGATCACCATTGTAACCAGATGTTCCGGTAGAGTTGATGTAGATTTTAATTGGTTTGTCTGGGTCGTCGTATTGCAAATACAGCAACTCGGC
>JBGTCQ010000007.1:0-5692 GCA_041748755.1 Chroococcidiopsidaceae cyanobacterium
TTTGGTAAGTCTTTAAAGGATGTGGCAAACGCACTGGGGTAAACTTCAGCGGTTCAGCCGCTTCAGCAACGCTTAAGTTGCTGCTAAAAAGCTTTTCTCCTAAAGCAGGAGCGAGTACAGCAGTACCAGCACTGGCTCCAAAGAAAGCAAGAAGCTGTCTCCGACTAAGATTAGACATGAATGAAATTCCTCTCCTGCGGCAAATTGTGAAAGTTAAAAGTCTGAAAATGGCATTTGTCTGGGATAGTGCGACAAGAAAATCATCAGCGCACTTTTTCTGCTTCGCCAACAATTTCAGTAGAGATATCTAGATAACTTTGAACGTCATCCCCAAAATGCTGATTGCTTTTAGCTAATTAGCAGTGACCTAAGCGATCGCTGCTATACCTATGCTTTACAACACACCAGTACAACTTGGTAATCGAGAGACGTAACCTCTACGATTCTTGTCTTCGCTCTCTACTAATATTTGTATGGACAGATACTCACGTAGTGTTCCAGTTACTTAGGATACTGCTGTAAGATTAAGGATAGTTAATCTCAGGGTTAATAGTCGCTCTAATTTTATTAATCTTTAATAGATAATGAGAATCTATAGTCTTTCAAGTGAAGGCAAAGGTATTGTTTCATAGCTTAAAAAAGCAACTTAATATTAATTAAGTAAAACTCCTAGTTATTCCTTTTAATCGTCTCGGAAACCAAGCTCATCTTTTAGTTTGGGTGTAGTCGATTTAAAAACAATTGTTCTTTTCGTAGATGAAGTGGCTTGAAAACTTTGAGGATTTAGAAAGCCTAGTAGCACATTTGCTCTGTTAAAATACCTAGTCCACTGTTTAAATTTAGGCTCTGTTTGCCAATTTGAGCTAGAAACTTTTGTAAATAGAAGCGGAACTTCTTGCCCATTGTGCTCACCCACAACTGTGACAGAAATGTCGGTAATGCTTAGATTTTCGGCAAATTGCTATTTGAGCGAATTATTGGCTAAAGTCTCCACCTGCTGCACTAAAGATTGAAAATTCTGGTTACCATTGGAGCTAATAGTAAAATTGACAAACTTAGTTTTAGCCTATGCTGGATTAGTTTGAATACAGATTAATGCAGTTATTGCTGCCAAACCAGGCAAAATTTTATTTGACCAAATGCGGTATTGATATCTAGACATTACTCTTACTCGATGAAATTCATCTGCATCAACTCGAATAAGATGATCGAGTTTTAAGTACGCAGATATAGTCAACATTAACAGTATTAAAACTAACAAGTCACTAAGTATTGGTTAATTTTACGTAAAGTAGTTGTAGGGGTTTTAGACAAAAAGAGTCTGCCGCACTCATAGGATTGATTGTAATGCAGCTAGGAATTTACAGGCGGACTGATTATTCTAAATTGCTGCTAAGCAAGGCGATCGCGATTGTCATCCTGAAACTAAAATCTAACGTCTATTCACAATACAATACCTCTTTAGATAGAAATAATAAATTAAGTTGTAAATTTTTGTAAAAAATAAGTGTTTTCATTTTAACAGACAAAGCCAGTCCAACTTGCTAAGATACAAGCGATGTAATCCCCGCATCTTGACAATATTTTATGTTAAATGATGAAGATGATTTAAGGCAACAAATAGATGTAATTGCTAATCAATCGCAGACTGTTACATTAATACATGGGCGACTCCAACAATTTGAAATTGAGATGAGTGACTTTAGAATAGATATTGTAGAGTGCAGAGCAATAATGCAAAAGCAAGCTGAATTAATAGCAGTACAACGAGCTATGATTCATGAACTACTGGCTTCTGCTGGTATTCAATAGCAAATAAGGATTCGTCACCTTACCCAAATTAGTTACTTGCTTAATTTAAAGAGTTTTAAAGTAATTTTCGCAGGTTCACATATATAAAATCTACTTTAACCAAGTTTTGAAGATTTTGAAAACTCAAATCCATATCATCTATTAGCTTTCCTGTTAGTTGCAGGTTCAACTTAGACGAATTTTGGGTTGATATTGGCTTTTGTTCCCTACCTTACACCTCTTACAACAAATCTTAATCTAGTTCCGGGCTGAAAGCGCTAAGCTTTATCTATTGGACGGGAGACTTGTGGGCAAATGTCTCTCCACTGAGCAAAGTTTTTCCGAGAGAGATGAGATCCAACTCTGTGTCTCTAAATTCAACTAGGTAAAAAGAGAAATATTTAGATACTTTTAATGCACTCGTTGCGAATAAAAGAGTGTCCCCAGTTCTGCGCTCCTAACCTTGCTTAATGAGAAGCAGAAGGGTTCTGGATGTGGAGCAATTCATTATGAACTCGTCTTTTTAAATTGGAGTCGTTTTGCAAATTTACAGTAATAGCATTAAAGCGATTAATTGTGAGTCCATTGCTTTCAACTATCTCTTTAGAGCGCTTGCAATAATTTACTGCGATCTTCCGGGCATTATTTGGTAGAGCATTCAAGCTTTTTGGTTTATGACAAACAATAGGGGGAATATCGCCAGAGCGAATCATTTTCTTAATTTCGTTGAAGGCTGTTTGACGAACTGGCTCCATCACTAATACCGCACGGGCATATTTTGTTACTTCGGTATTACTAACGGATTGAGCATACGCAGGAGAACTAAAGCCGAAGTTGCTTGAGCGTCCAGGTAAATCGGGAGCAAAGCCAGAAAGTAAACCTACAGTAGCAAAAGTACCGATAACAAGCCGCGACAGCATCCGGTTCAGGTAGGATTGGAATGGGTGGCAAAAGTTGACCATAGTTACATGGGAAAAAGGCTAAAACACCGGAAGCATCTGTTATCACAGAATTATTTTCAGCTTAAGAAGTTCCAGCAATTTAGCGCCACATAAAAAAGCTGCCAGCTTGAAGCAAGGTTATTGAAAAAGTTGGCAGAGTTCTATAACTTTAGTTTGGAGTGCTGACATTTCCTCCGCCCCTTGCTTAAGTCCAACTTCGAGTTCAAGTAGCAAAGGTAACGTTGAGACGAGTTGCTGTACAGAAAGAGTCTTGACTTCTTGCTGTAAAAAGTAGACACGCTTGGGGTTGCCAACTTCAGCGGCTTGAGCAATAGCTCTTTCGTCCTGTCTTGTCTCCATCATCAGCTTCACCCATAACCAGGTACGAAATTGCCCAATCAATGTGGCGATAATTTTTAAAGCTGGTTCATTATGATTAATCAGTTCAGTGACCAAACCCAAAGCTCTGACTGTATTTCCGGCTTTGATTGCTGCCGCTAGCTGCAAGCTGTTTTGGGTGTTAGCTCTTACCAGTTGAGTAACAGTGTCAACATCTACAGTGTTAGCTGCGCCTGCAAAAGTATGTAATTTTTCCAGTTCACTGTAAAGTTGTCGTGTGTTGTTGCCGACAGACTCCGCCAAAAGGTCAGCACTTTTTTGGGTTAGTTTTACCCCTAATTCTTCAGCGGCTTGTTGGACTCGCTGCACAAGTTGCTCCGTCTTCCAGGGTGGAATCAGGGAAAATTCCCGAATTTCGGCACACTTTTGCAACAACTGAGTAGATTTAAGCCGTCCATCAGGTTTCGTGCGGCAGGTTAGCAGTAAAACCGATGCTTCTGGAATTACTGGGAATGTGCGTTTTAATTCGGTTAACAAATCTTCAGAACATTGCTGGCAGAGGGTAGTATCCACAAGCCAAACCAAGCGGCTACCAGCTCCAAAAGGAGGTGTCATAACTTGATTCAGCCCTTGGATAATGGTATCGGGTTGATCTGGGAGGTACTGAGTATAGTTAAAGCTGAGCCACTGTGGATCGAGGACGCGATCGCGCAAATTAGCGACGGCTTTTTGAATTGCAAAGTCATCCTCTCCCCAGTAGAGGTAAATTGGCATAAAAGTTCACCTCACAGAAAATTCTGTTGTACTGTTATCGTTTGTCTCCTTTTATCAAGAAACTAGTTCTCTTAGAGCGCGAGGCTACCAAGGTTGGACGAAGACTATCAGACTTACTTAAATCGAGTGGCACGGATGACGCTGCCAGAAACTTACAACTCACAAATACAGCATATCCAGGAATCTCCTAAGTTTCAGCCGCGGCCAGATATTGGCAGACAGGCTGTACCCTTTCCTGGCTATACCGTAATTACCCCGCCTGCGGAGGAAGATTCGCCAAACTCAGATTTTTATCAAACTTTGCATCTACGCCAACAGCAACTTTTGCAACTGGATGATCTGATTGTTCCGGTACCTCCTGCTAGCTTTCATCTCACCTTAGCGGACTTGATTTGGGACAGTGCTTATCATTACGCTAAGGAAAATTCTGAATTTGAGGTACAGTTGCGTAATTGCGTCGCTGAGATTTTTCAGCAGTACCGCCAATCCATACTACAGACATCGATTGGGTGGCAAATGCTGGGGCTTTTCGTGATGCCCAGAGCTATAGGCGTTTGTTTGATACCCAAGGATGAAAGCTCCTACGAGCAGATTCTGAAATTTCGCCGCACAATCTATCAAAGCTCCGATTTGACTGCCCTGGGAATTGAACAGCACTACCACTTCACAGCACATATTACTCTAGGATATTTTGGTAACTTGTCGCCTAGTCTAGACCGCGATCGCCTCAGTGCCACCCTCTTTGAGGTAAATCAGCAATGGAGTGATTCGCCAGAACTCCATGTACACCGAGCCGAATTGCGAAAGTTTGACGACATGACGCGCTATTATCGTGAGCCTGATTGGCCCGTTTTAGAGTGGTAGGGCGGTAGCTACAATGAGCTTAATTATCCATCCGATTATGGAGCAGAGCTTTGCTGTAATTGACCGTGAAATCGGCGAACACAACTTTAGTGCCGCTGAGTACGCCATTGTCCGACGGGTAATTCACAGCACAGCTGACTTTGAATTTAAGCAGTTGATTCAGTTTAGTCCAGAAGCGATAGAGGCAGGAATCGCCGCTCTACGCCGCCGCGTACCAATCATTACAGACGTAGGCATGATTAAACAAGGTGTAGCTGGGTTGGTAGCCTCAACCTTTGGTAACCAGCTGATTAGTGCGGTTGAACAGACAGTAGCGCTTCCAGGTAAAACGCGCACGGAAACTGGCTTAATGCTATGTGTTCAGAAATTTCCCCAAGCAATTTTTGTCATCGGCAATGCCCCTACGGCTTTATTAGCTCTCTGTAATGAATTGTCAACCCCAGTTCCCGCTTTAGTGATTGGGGCACCAGTTGGTTTTATCTCTGTTCTAGAGTCGAAGGCAACACTCGCCAATACACCAGTTAATCAGATTCGCGTTGAAGGTCGCAAGGGCGGTTCATCGGTTGCAGCTGCTATTCTTAATGCTCTGATTATGTTGGCTTGGGAGGAAGAGGAGGGGACTAGAGGACAAGGGGGCAAGGGGACAAGGGGACAAGGGGAGCAAATATGACTCCTGTTCATGTGGTTGGAATTGGACTAGATGGGGCAAATGGGCTGGTTGAAGGAGTGCGTCAGCTAGTCTGGGGAGCAACGTTGTTAATTGGGAGCGATCGCCACTTAAGTTACTTCCCCAACCACTCAGGAAAATATCTGGTACTGGGCGATTTCACTCAGGCGATCGCGGAAATTCGTCACCAATTAGCAGCTAGTTCTGGTTACATTGTTGTTTTAGTTACGGGCGATCCCCTATTTTTTGGCTTAGGGCGATTACTTCTTACAGAACTGCCCCAGCAGCAGTTGACATTTCACCCGCATCTGAGCGC
>JBGTCQ010000008.1:0-10156 GCA_041748755.1 Chroococcidiopsidaceae cyanobacterium
GTTTTCTTGCTCTTGTTCTCCGGTGATTGGGTTTACGAGTGGGGTTGAGCTGATGCGGCTGTTATTCAGGTTTTGGCTGTGAAACCACGCTCGATAGCTTTTGTCTGTGATTGGAATTATTTTAATGTCGCTACCTGTACGCTCAACAAGTTTCGTCACTGCTTCAGGCGTTAGAGTTACAGGACTTCCCAGGTAGTAGCAACCACGCCATAGCAGTAAAGGAATTGCTGGAGGCAAAGAACTTTTGTCTTGAAAGTGCCGCAAAAATCTGTTACTGACTTCCCGATCAAGTAGAGCCTGGTTAACAGTTCCTTGCTCGTCTACTAGGAGCAAGAGCGCTTCTTCACAATTAAGTTCATGATTTTTCAGCCGTTGCCAAGTCGAAGTAATAGGATGTTGCATAATTAAAAATTAATGTAAATTAATTTACTAATAACATACGCAAACCGCGTAAGAACTTTTTGCTTTATTAATTATTTTACTCAAGAGATACTTATACAGGAGTCAATGGTGACTATTTGAAATCTGTAGTTTATCTTTTGGCGGTATCATGGTCGGTTGTTGTGTGGAGTGTAGGTCGGGAAATGACAGCAAATGTACCCGTAAGCTCTACAGGAAGAGCGATCGCTCTTTACTGCGTGAGTTAAATTGAGGTACACCTAGTAGATTAAAAATTATGCTAATTCTCTACTTTATGATTAATTCTCAAAAGCAGGCAATGCTCAACGCTCAACAAAACCTCCTTTTTAATTCCATAATGAGAGCTTGAACTTACGGTTACGATAGCGCAAAAGATATTGTAGGCTGCATTTAGACCTGGTAGCCAATGATTTTATAGCTTAAATATTGGCGGTAATAGAGGTTAGTTTGTGTACTTATATGTAAAATACGCTAAAAGTATGGATTCGTACCAGCTACTCTTTGCCTTGACAATTTTTAAAATACCTCTGCAATTCGCCTTTCCGTATTTTTGTATACAATTGCATTCTGTGATAAATAAAAACGCCTGCAAGTATTGTGTAATAGATATTACATACCCTCAGGCGTTAGATTAATTATTCCAATTTAGTCAATCTAGTTAGATGCTTTATCGAAGCTAACTAGTTTCTGTTTTTTGAGTTTACGCTTCAGCACTAAACCACCACCCAAAACTCCAAATGCGATTGTGCCTAGAATTTCTGAAGGTTCGGGTACGGGCTTACCGAATGAAACATCATCAATTGCGTATCCGAAATCGCTGTTAGTTTCAAATCTAGCAACTTTCAAGCCAGAGAAATCAAAAGTCTCAGCCTGATTGCCAGGGATGTCAACGGCATCGGCTGAAGTAGAAGTCCTTAACAGTTTGCCAGAGGTATTAAAAGCACTCACAGTCATGGGATTTAAAAGGTTATTGACTCCTGTAAATTTCAGGTCAGTTACAAACTTGTTGTTAGTAAACTGAGCAATTATAGATCCACTGAAACTGTTCTCTAGAGGTTCGCCATCTACAAGTCTGTCAGCGCTTAAAGCATTTGGCTGGCTACTATCTGAAGAAGTAAGACCTAAACGTAATACACCAGGGCTAGAAAAACTAAGTCCCTGACTCTCGAATGGTTCAACGGCATCAAAGGGAGAGCCAAGATCGTCAAAAGTGATAGTAACAGCAGATGCCTGCTTTATATCACCTAATCCTACCAGAAGAGTTGCTCCACTGACAGCTACCATTGCTAAGTTCTTTACAGTAAACATTCTGACTCCTTGATTGAGTGGTTAGCTGAATTTTGCTAGCATGAATTTAGTTAACATCTATACATAATGTTTATATTAGATTTACAAACATTATGCACATATACACTATACGATTCTAGATAAGAACCACGTTAACTAAAGGTTAAAATTTGAAACTAATTATGCTAAATGCTAGCCTTAATAGTTGAACGAGTATCACTAAAGTTATAGAGCACCAAGGAAATTATTGTATGGTCTTGCGAGAGAGTATACTCGCAACTTTCATCACACACAACTTTGTAAGACGTTTATTAATTTCTCGTATATAATCGCTAATAACTATAAAGTTGACTGCTTTTAATAATCACCAGTAGCACCATCCCCTTTTATAGATGAAATTCAGCCAAAATACTAATCACAACGCTACCTAAGTTTGGTTATCCTCAGTTAATAAGTAAGTTATCCTGAATTGCTAGTTTGGTGATAATAGCAGTTAGATCCAAACTATTTAATCTAGAACAGCTACCGCATTACCAACGAGTAATACAATAGCTGTATTCACCTGCCGACTAAAGCAGGCTAGCTATTCCAGATAATTAAGTAGCTGGTGTAAACACAAAATTGGCACCGTTTGAACTAATCTGGGCTTCGCCTGGTGTCCCATTTACACAGTAGGGACGATTGATACCATTACAGGTGCCTTCGATCTCATAAACAACCGTATTTGGCTGGAGAGGTGGTACAGCTCGATTACCAGGTCTTGTGCTCTTCTCAATAAAAGTAACTGTGTAGTTTGGCAACTCTTGTTGCAGGCGACTACGGACTGGTGCAGGAAGCTGAGCCAAACTTGGGAGTTGCTCTTCGATTTCTTCAATTCGGTTTGTTCCGGCAAGAACATCAACTTCCAAGTTGCAAAAATTATCAGCAGCTATTTCATTTGCAAACTCAACAGTTCTGACACCACCAGAAGTTTGACGCTCGAACCTTGCAGGAGGTGCATTGAGTCGAACATCGGGGTTAGAGTATGCTACGGCTGCTCTATCTGCTGCGGCCCTCTCTGTCGCTGGGGCTGAAGTAACAGAAGCTCCTACAATATCTCCTCTGCGGCACGCAGCTCGGTCAAGTACGGCAGAGTTTAGAGGACTGAAATTTCCTACAACAGTAAAAGCTACTGTAGAAACTGACAACGCCAAACGGTTAAAACGAGAAGTAGAAAACATGAAGGTTCCTCACGATTGCTTTTTGTTCTAAGCGTTTTGATATCGAACTTGTAATATAGTTCGAGTCAAATACAGATGCAAAACAACTCTTCTAAACAGATCTAGTGGTAATTAGTTCTATTTAAAAAATGATGAGTTGTAAATGTAGTTACGCCACTTGGCAGTAAGCAGTAAATAATAGCGCTATACAAACATTCATTAAAATACCATTAGGTTAAAATAGCGTTATGTAAATATTAAACTTCTCAAACATTAAAAAACACTTTAATAATTTACAGCAAGTAGCCATTAGCACAACATATTAAGTATCTAAATAATATGCTTACAGCTAAGTGTATTCTCAACTTCTCCTGTAGAAAGTGCGATCGCGCTTTTCATTACACACAAATACACAAAATATTTACTACTATTAAAAGTATTATATATTACCTAAAACTACGTATATCTAATAGTATTAGCTTGCGCTGTCATCTTTTAATTTTCAATGTCAGTATCTTTTGTTTACCTATGATTAAGTTGCTCTATTGACTCAATGAGCCAATCAGTGCATTATACAAATGGAATGTGCCTTTCATTTCCTAAGCGCTTTTTTGTAACCTTATGAAAGCTATTCAATTCTCCTTAGCTAAACCTCTAAAAAACACAAAATTTTGGTTATTAGGTATAGCAGTAGTTTTAATTGCTATTCACCTTAATATTACATGGAAGAGCGACAATAGTAATTTATGGGGTATTAGTGTAATTTTTCTGTCTACTGTATGTTACTTGATATGGGAAAAGCGCAACAACTTTAGTTTGGAATCTGGAGTGATTTCCAGCTTTTTAGGTACATTACTTATTGCTTTAATTCTTTCTAAGAGCACATCCTTTAGTGAAAATTTTCCTTATGTATCACCTTTTATTTCAGCAGTAGGTCTTGGATTGATTGCTTCTGGATTTAAGGGGTTAAAGCAATATTGGCAAGAGTTGCTTATCCTATTCTTTCTAGGCGTACCAAAAGTAACACTATTATGGCTAATTGATATATCTCCACTCACAGCTAAATTTGCAGCTTTTGTACTTTGGTACTCAGGCTTTGAAGTCTCTCGCCAAGGCCTCAATATTACTCTTCCCACAGGAACTGTAGAAGTCTATCCAGGCTGTTCTGGCATGGAAGCGATAATTCATTTGTGTGGATTAGCGGTGCTTTTTTTAGTAATGGTTTCTACTGATTGGAGTAAAAAAATTATAGTGCCTGGAGTTGCTATTTTAATTGCGTTTGTGGTCAACGGAATTCGAGTTGCCTTAATGGCTGTTCTGGCAGCACCTTCTACTCAAAAAGCATTTGAATATTGGCATAAAGGAGATGGTTCTTTAATATTTTCGTTAATCTCCGTCTCAATCTTCGGGCTATTCTGCCTTTTTCTACTTCGACAAAATGAACCATCAAATCAAGATTCTATATTGTAAAAATAATAAATTGATGGAAAAAGTCCGAATTTCACTCCTGGCTGTGATCTTTGGTAGCGCTTGTTTCGTGCTGGCAAGAACAATTCTAATAGCCCCTGTTACTGGTAAAAATACAGTTACCTCCTTTGTTTTTCCAACAGCCGTTCCGTTACCTCAATGGCAACCGTCTTTGAGTCGCCCTCTAGCTGAATCACTTGCTACAGGTCCAAAATCTCTCTCTGGAAGGCACTATCAATACACTCAGAAAAACCTGACTCTAGATATTGAAATGCGCTACATGGTTAGAACTCATGGAAATGTTAAATCCTTCATCGAAAAATACTATTTTCTACCTCTGTCTTCTGGTCAACCTACACTAGTTTTACGGCAGCAGGAAAATATAGGATTTTACAACTTGTTTACTTATCAGCAGCGAGCATACCTGAGTACCTGTATCAACTCCCGTGGTGGTAGTACGGTAAGTCCTTCACAGTTTAGGCGCAACCGATTGATCTACGATATGCGCTTGAGTCGTTTGTTTCCCTGGTTAGTAGGTCAAGGCTCTGTTCGAGACAGGCGTTGTTTGTGGGCGCATTTGTCTATGCCTTTAAAAGACTCTTCACCTGAAGAGTCGTACCGCATTCTAGAAAGTGTGTGGGAACCTTGGTATCAATGGTGGTTTCCCCGCTTTCCCAAACCTGAGTCAAAAACACTACAACCAATCGCATAAGGATTCTGCTCATATGGCTAAATCAGTAGACGATGGATGGCAGTCTAGCTCTTTGTTGCGACCAATAGGCTACTGTTTACTGGTACTAACATTATTTGACTTGATTAGTATTCTCGTTCCACCACGCTTGATGAACCCTACCTGGGAATTTCAAACGATTGGAGCGCTGGTAGAGCGTGTACCAGTTCCCTTGTTGGGGCTGGGGCTGGTGTTCTACGCCGAAGATAATTTTCGCGCCAACTGGGAGGGACTGCCCTTAAAATTTTTATCTTGGGTTTCTCTAGTAGCTGGGGTGTTATTTGTGCTGTCAGCTCCTTTGTTACTTGTTGACAACTTGCGTATAGGAGAGCAAATCAATTATCAAATCAATACTCAGGTTACGCAACAGATGTCTCAACTGAGGCAGCTTGAGCAGCAAATAGCTCAGGCTACTACATCTACAGATATAGATGATGTTGTGGCGCGGTTAAATATTCAAGGACTCCCTGCGGATATCAAAAATTCTCAGCAACTCAAAAGCCGTCTTGTTGCAGAAATTACTCAGGCTAAGGAAACAGTTCGACCCAAGGCTGAAGCTGCTTGGGCGGATAGACGTCTGGCACTGCTGAAAAATTCTGTGAAGTGGTTTTTAGGAGCCTTGGTTTCAGGAGCTTTGTTTGTTTATATTTGGCGTTTTACACGCTGGGCGCGACGCGGTAGCAGATTGCATAAGTGATTATGTGCTGCCATCTTACCTCTATTACATTTTCTGTCGCTTTCTTTTCATTAATGCTCCACATCCTTGAACCATACCTGAGCCAAGGATGAAGGAGTTACAAAATATTTTTACTGAATTATTTAAAGATTGCACCAAATCTGACTGTAGTTTTACTGTTTGGAGATTGGATAACTCCGCTTAGGGAACTAACCTCTGATGTCTCTCCAACAAAGAACATACTCCTACTGAAGCTAATTCTACATCGGGCTAGAGTCAACTTCAGCTAGCTAGAGCTTGTAGACGTTACAATATAATTTAAGATAAACTTGTAATGAGTTTACTTTAGTAAATAATTGTCTGAATACTATAGTCAAAAAGCTAACAAACCGCACTTTGAGCTGCACCAACGTGGTTGCTAATGAACTGCAAGGCAGTGTTAGTGACAGTGGAGCTAGGTGTAGTATGGGGTTTGGAAAAAGTTTTCTGTAATGACTTAGGGAGCGCTGGAGTCAGGCAGTTTGTAAAATTAAAATAAAGGTTAGAGATTTAACTTACCTAATTAGTTAAAAAGTTTAATTATGCAAAAAGACGCGGCAGCTGTAAAACCAATTCGATCTTTTGAAGATGCTATTGAGCGGTGTCAGTCTATGGGTATGCGCTTGAGCCGCCAACGTCGCTTCATTCTAGAACTACTTTGGCACGAAAAAGAGCACTTATCGGCTAGAGAAATTTATGATCGCTTAAACAAGCAAGGTAAAGAGATTGGTCATACATCCGTATATCAGAATTTAGAGGTGCTATCGAGCCAAAGCATTATTGAGTGTATTGAGCGGTCAGATGGGAGGTTATATGGGAATATCAGTGACTCTCACAGCCATGTGAATTGCCTGGATACAAATCAGATTTTGGATGTTGATGTCCAATTGCCGGAAGCTTTGCTCGGGGAAATTGAACAACGAACAGGAGTGCGAATTACTGAGTATAGTATTAATTTTTACGGATACCGGCAGCAACAGGAGTGATTGTAGCTACGTTGGATGTGTGTGGATATTAATCACACACTTTTTTCTATATCCTAATTAGGAACAGGCTCTAACGTGACCAAGAGCGACGGAAGTTGAAAAAGTCTTCTAGAAAGTTTTGCAATCGCATGTTGCGAGTTAGCTTTGCTTTAGTCCAATTAATAGCTATTTGATCGAGAATCTCTGACAGACTGGGGTAGACAGGAACTAGCTGCGCGATCGCACTTATTTTCAGGTTTTGAGCGATCGCTAGGGCAACTACATTAATTAATTCCCCAGCTTGTGATCCCACGATTGAGCTTCCCAATATCTTGCCACTGTGTAGCACAATTAATTTACAAATACCAGTTGTTTCTCCGCTTAGCTGCGCTGCTGCCACACTCTTGAAGTATTGCCGCAACACTACAACATCATTTCCATACCTGCGTCTTGCTTGCGCTTCCGTCAAGCCTACCCTTGCTAGCTGCGGATTAGAAAATATCGCCCAAGGAATGCTCCGGTAATTCACTTTGAATACAGGAAAAAACAAAGCATTTTTCAAGGCAATTTGGGCTTCATAATTTGCGATATTGGCATGAAAGCCGCCATTTACATCACCACAGGCGTAGATGCGGGGGTTAGTAGTTTGAAGTTTTTCATTCAACATCAGACCGCGCTGATTCCATTTAACTCCTACCGCTTCCAGGTTGAGTTCCTCAACGTTAGGCTGTTGTCCAGCGCAAACTAAAATTTCATCAGTTTCAATCGCCTCGTCTCCTGCCTGAACCCACTTTTTGTCCTGAATATACTTCACTTGGGTAACTGACGTTGCGGTGAGGACGCGCACGCCTTCGGCTTCCAGAGTCGCTTGTATTAGCTGCGCTATTTCTGGATCTTCTTTAGCCAAAATGTGGGAATGCTTCACTATCAGAGTGATGTTCAACCCAAATTGTGTCAGGGTTTGAGCCAACTGGACACCAGATGGGTCAGCTCCAAGGATAACCCAGCGCTTTGGTAGTTCTGGGGATAATCGCCAAACCTCTGGAGCCGTGATATAACCAGTGGTTTGTAGCCCTTCAATGTCTGGAATCGCTGGACGAGAGTTTGTGGCAATCAGATAAGCCCGCGCCCTCAGCCTCCGTTTGTTGACGCTAAAGGCAAGATTCGGCAATCTCTGAAATTCACCATTGCCCAAGATGACATCTACTCCTAGTGAGGCTAATACAACAGGTGAGTTCTGGTCTTCTAAATTTGAAACAACGCCCTCAGCCCACTGCACAGTACTATTTTGCCAGGGAATACCGGATTGGGCATTATTTAGTTGCTGATATTGCCCTATGGTAACGTGAGGCGTAAGCAGTGGAGAGTAAAAAGTAGGGGCCTGCTGGGGTTCTACAAGGGCGACTGTAGCTCCCAACTGGGTTGCAGCAACGGCAGCGTAGCGTCCAGCTCGACTACCACCAATAATCACAACATCATAGTCAACTGCCATGAATTTCTGTTGTTAGTTGGCGCTAGTAAATTGTTGTCAATGCTTGCACTAAGCGCTCGTTTTCTTCATTTGATCGTACAGCTACTCGGAAGTAGCGATCGCCTAGTTCCGGAAAACTGAGGCAATCTCGGATTAATATTTGGTGATGTTTGAGTAATTGTTGCTGCACCTGAGAACTCGGTTGCTCTGAGTGAACCAGTAAAAAATTAGCAGCACTTTTTAAGGGTTGTAATCCCGGCAACTGAGCTAAATTCTGAAACAACTGCGATCGCGCTGGTGGTAGCCAGTCCCAGGTTTGCTGTTGAAATTCTGTATCCTGAACTACAGCTACTGCTGCTGCTGCTGCCAGAGTATTTAGGGGCCAAGGGTCGCGCAGCTTCTGCCAGCGTTGGAGTCGGTGGGGATGAGTAATCGCGTATCCCAGTCGCAGCCCAGGCAGGCTGTAGAATTTAGTGAGCGATCGCAAAATCACTAAATTTGGATATTTCTGCACCAGTGGGATCAGACTTTGTTCCTGATCTGGGGGCAGAAAATCCATAAACGCTTCATCTACCACAACCAAGGCAAATTTCTCCAGAAAAGGCAGAATCGTTTCTCGTAAAAATAGCTTACCTGTAGGATTATGGGGGTTATTCAGAAGTAAACCGCACTCATCTAGGGAGTATGACAGAGGGGCGTTCAGCTCTAAATTAGTTTCTGACCCCTTACTCCTAAAATCAAGAGGACATTCTATTACTTTCGCGTTGAATGCCTTGAGCGATCGCCAGTAATCGCCAAAGGCTGGAGTAACTAATGCTGTCACGGCTAATTTTGCTAAGTCCCAGCCTGCCCAGGTAAGTAACTCTGCCGAGCCATTACCCGGCAGAATCCATTCAGACGGCAATTGATGCAATTGACCTAAGGCGGCTCTTAGTTCCCCGTAATTAGGGTCTGGATAGTAGCTCAGGTTGTCCAAGTGAGCGAGTATGGCAGCGATCGCGCTTGGAGGAGGTCCCAACGGGCTGATGCTAGCAGAAAAATCCAGAATAGCATCGGGAGGACAGCCTGCCAGTGCTGCTGCCCAAGCTAAATTCCCCCCGTGTACAGGCCGCATCAAAAATAAGTCCCGCTCAAGAAAACTAGTCGTCTGCAGGTGAAACTTTTTCCCTGAACAGCTTACCAGCCGAGAAAGCCGGAACCTTTGTTGCCGGAATGTCCATTTTCTCACCAGTTTTGGGATTGCGGCCTTCACGGGCTTTGCGTTCCCGTGACTCAAAAGAGCCGAAGCCCACCAGAGTTACTTTATCGCCAGTAGAGACAGCTTCAATGATTGTTTCTAGAGCAGCTGTTAGAACTGCATCGGCTTGTTTTTTAGTCACGCTGGCTTTATCAGCTACGGCATCAACTAATTCACCTTTGTTCATTTTAATCTCCTTGGAGTTTATAAAACACCTCGACATGGAATCCTGAATTACTAAACAAGAGATTCAGGCACAGCCTAACAGGAACTCAACTCAAAATAGCTGAAACTTGCGTAGGCTCGATATTTCAATGACTCATTCTACGGTGTGGTTGCCAAATATGGATCGTTAGAACCTTTAAGATATATGGATTTCAGGATTTTTTAGGTAATTTTACTGCTTAGAGGCTATGCGATCGCACTTTTGAGCTGGTAAAAGAGCGATTATTTATAAGATTGCAACACGACTAGGCGATGTTCGTAGCCTCAGCGAATGGAATTCGCAGCTATACAAACGTAGACGCTTTGCGGCTTGCCGGAGGCTAGTCCGCCTGTGCGGACTAAAAAATCAAGGGTTTTGTAACCTGCGGAGGCAGGTTTTGTCTGTGTAGCGGCGGTTTCAACCGCTAGGTGCTTAAGACTCAAACTATTGCCCAGTAAAA
>JBGTCQ010000009.1:0-7463 GCA_041748755.1 Chroococcidiopsidaceae cyanobacterium
CCAGACTTCAACAAAATTGAGAAATGCTGGTCGTGGCTTAAAAGTCGCATTCGTCACTGCAAGAGCAAGTTTGATGGTTTACGAGACGCAATAGAATATGTCTTGAAACTTTCGTCTTAACAGCTATGGCGACTGCTATAAAGGAATTGGAAAAGAAGTAAGTACGAGAATTCTAGGGTACGATCGCCTGATTAAATATTACGGGAACATAACAGAGAATGAATTCCAAACTTATAGAAATAAAGACTTCAACACAGCATATCCTCTGTTCAATGCAGGTATATATGTTCTAACTAAAAAAGCAGTGCTTGCCATCCGAGACGATGCTATTAAAATTTGTCATGAGCTTCACGAACAAAAGGTTCCAAAAACCTTCAAAGATTTAATCCGCTTTCGATACTATAGGTTTCTAATAGAGAAAATTTTAAGAGAAAAAAAAGAGAGCAAACAACCTCAATGAGTAAGAAAATTAGCCAGGCACTTACTGCCGAAAAATGCAATTTATTATCCAACTGGGCAGACTGAACAAATGGGTCTAGCATTAGCGGTGGTCAAACACAGGATACCTTTTGAAATGTTAAACAAAAAATTTAACTGGACATCCCAAGAGTTGATGCCGAATGGTACACTTCCTGTAGCTTTGCATTATATGAGCGGAATATACAATGATATTGAGCGCGAACATTTGTTTGAAGGAAGTTGGATTAAAGATTACTTAAATAGCGATCATCATACAAAGAAAGCCCTGGCAAACATTATAAATAGTTATAATTTTGAATTAGAGAATTAACGCTTGTCCAATAAAAAGCAAACCTAGTAGCACTTCACACATTAAGAAAGTTGTAATTGAAACTTACTATACTTTAATATTTTTTTCACAAAACAATAAAGGTGCTTGAAACTTGCAATGTTTTGATTACAAACTACGTAGCTTTAGCTTCTCGGAAGGTACTAATACGAATTGTGAATTAGTTGGTCAAACTATCTCTAGGGAAATTTGTAGCCAGTCTTCAAGGTGCGATCGCAACTTTTGGGCAAACTCTGAGCGCTGATTGAAGTGTTCTGTACGTACAGGTTTACGTTCACTATCTAATATCCAACCATAGTCACTACTCAAGCGCAATTTACCCTGCCAGTCTGCAACTGAAACAACCAGATCAGGTGCAGGGCTATTGTCGTATCCCTGAACGCGGAATACGTAGTTAAATGTATTTTGTTGGGCAGCAGCGATCGTTGAGGGTTGGCCGCATCTTAAGTGCAAGCGCGATCGCACTTGTTCAACTAAATCTGGGTTTCCCAGATCTTCTAAAGTGCGAACTGCCAAAGTCAGGGCAAAATAAAACTCTTCGACGGGAATAAATTCTAGCTGCATGTCAATATTCTACTACCAAGTGGCGATCGCAGAAATTCTCGATTTTTGTTCATTGTGGTCAAGATGCTGCCCTTTTGCCTCCTAAGAGAGCTTAATAATACTGCTAACTCTTGGGCACTTCCTCGTCAATCGCTGATGAGTGTAAAATCTAGTTAATCAACCAAATTGTGTGGTGTACTTGTAACTACAAAATTAGCCTTGGATTTCTTACCTGGGAAAGAGTGACAAAAACACAGAAAACAGCATCGGTAGTTCTTACAAACCCAAAACTGTACCTGCTCGTTGGTAGAAGTATTTCTGATAACCGATGCAACGAGGTACTTTAGCCCGTAAATTATTCTTAAGAATCATTAAGAGGTACTGGTCTAGGGAAAATACTGGTTGCAACCTCAAAGCTAAGCCACACATCGTTAATTCCAACAACTGAACTATGAACTCCTCAAATCAAAAGCATATTGCCCTAATTTCAGTTCACGGCGATCCGGCGATTGAAATCGGTAAAGAAGAAGCTGGAGGACAAAATGTTTATGTGCGCTATGTGGGCGAGGCACTAGCCCAGCTAGGATGGCAAGTTGACATGTTTACCCGGAAAGCGAGTGCTGAGCAAGAAACTATAGTTGAACATTGTCCTAATTGTCGAACAATTCGCTTAACCGCTGGTCCTGAGGAGTTTGTGCCTCGGGACAATATTTTTGGATATGCACCAGAGTTCGTAGAGCAATTCTTGGGGTTTCAACAGCAATCGGGTGTGAAATATGACCTGGTTCACACAAATTACTGGATTTCTAGTTGGGTAGGGATGCAGCTAAAAAAAATTCAAGGTAGCAAACAAGTTCATACCTACCATTCGTTAGGAGCGGTTAAATATAAATCAGTTCAGACAATTCCGCTAATTGCTAAAACTCGTTTAGAGGTTGAAAAAGCGGTTTTGGAGACAGCAGAGCGGATTATAGCGACTAGTCCGCAGGAAAAACAGCACATGCGAGCGCTCGTTTCCGCTAAAGGCAATATTGATATTATTCCTTGCGGTACAGATATTCATAAATATGGCTCCAGTTCACGGGAACAAGCAAGAGCCGAGTTGGGAATTGACCCCGAAACCAAAGTCGTGTTTTATATAGGGCGGTTTGACGAGCGCAAGGGTATTGAGACTTTAGTTCGTGCAGTAGGTCAATCAAAGTTGCGCGGCAATACAAAATTAAAGTTAATTATTGGCGGTGGTAGTCGTCCGGGTCATAGTGATGGCATGGAGCGATCGCGCATTGAGAGTATTGTTGATGAATTGGAAATGAGTGACTTTACCATTTTCCCTGGTCGTCTCGGCGATGACATCCTGCCTGTTTACTACTCAGCAGCTGATGTGTGTGTAGTTCCCAGTCATTACGAACCTTTTGGTCTTGTAGCAATTGAAGCAATGGCAAGTGGGACACCAGTGGTTGCTAGTGATGTAGGTGGTCTTCAATTTACTGTTATACCTGAAGAAACTGGTTTACTTGCCCCACCAAAAGATGAAGTCGCGTTTGCTGCGGCGATTGACCGAATTCTCTCAAACCCTACTTGGAGAGATCAGTTAGGTCAAGCAGCAAGAAAGCGGGTGGAAACTAAGTTCAGCTGGGAAGGTGTTGCTTCCCAACTTAGTGAACTCTATACTCAGCTTAATAAAACAACTGCTGTGAGTGCATAAAAAAGTTTTGAGCTGGTATTGGACTGCTCCTTAGCACTCAGCGCCATCACTCACCAAACGCCCATCTTCCATACAGACAAGGCGATCAGCAATATCGAGAATGCGATTGTCATGAGTCACAAGCAGAATCGTACAACCTTGTTCTGTTGATGATCAGGGATTGGAAATAGGGGAGAGGCTCAATAGTCAACTCAAAACTAAAAAACGTCAGCAGGGTCAGCGGAACGGAGTTTTTGCATGGCGATCGCTCCAGAAACGCTGCACATAATAATTGTTAATATCAATACTGATACTGCCCGATCCAACGTCATCGCAATCGGCAACAGCGTTGCTGCATAGGCGAGTTGATACAGTCCAAACGAGAGGATGAATCCGGGAATATAACCCAGAACCGCTAAGAATAATGCCTCTTGGGTCAGAACTCCTAGTAGGTAGTGATCGCTGTATCCTATCGCCTTAAGAGTGGCGTATTCCGGTAAGTGTTCGGAGACATCAGAGTAAAGGATTTGGTAGACAATCACAATGCCGACAATGAAACCGACTCCCACACCTAGCCCAAAAATAAAGCCAATGCCTGAACCACTTGCCCAGTAGTTTTTTTCAATTTCCGCAAAATCTTCTAGAGTCAGCACTTTAATATCGTTTGGTAGACCTGCTGCTAAGCGCGATCGCACCTTCTCAAGATCCGCGCCTGGTTTAAGGGCGATTAGACCAATATCAATCTGCCCCGGTTGACGCTCTTTAAATAGTTGGAGAAATGTTGAGTCACTAGTAATCACATTGCCATCAGCGGCAAAGGAACTGCCGTTGGTAAACAAGCCTTTGACACTGACAACTTTGCTATTTAGTTCTGTTTCAACGCTGCCTGTTTTTTTGAACTGCTCGGCGATCGCCCCGTATTCTGGACGACCTGCTTGATCAAACAGAACTTGACCTAACATCTTCAGGTGATCTAGGTTTTGGGTCACTTCCGTAGACTTAAAAGTGGAGCTTGCTGGATCAATACCCCAGACCAAGATGGCACGATCAATTCGAGTCTCAGGATTTTGCCACAGTCCGGCTGCCATATAGACCGAAGTGACTGATTCAACTCCGTCGTAACTCAATGCCTGGTACAGCCGCTCTCTGGGAAAAGTTTTGAACGCAATTAAGGTTTGAGATTGGGGATTAATCAAAACTAAATCTGCTTGTAAACTGCGATGCGGTGTGACTGCTGCATCATAGAGCGCACCTTCAAACCCCATTTGAATAAACATCAGCAGATCGGCAAAGGCAATCCCCGCTAAAGCGACGATCAGGCGAGTTTTTTCTCGTGTCACTTGGAGCCATGCCAAGGGTGTTTTGCGAAACATAATTACTTTTCCTTTGGCGATCGCTTCATCGTCCAAAATTTGATTTCCTCTGATATTCCACCCGTCCGCACCACTTCAAATCCCAGCCGTTGATAGAAGCGAACACCCCCCTCCGTAGAGGTTTCAAGGTAACAAGGTAGTCCTTCTTTATCTGCCTGTTTAATAATCGGCTGAAGTAGTAAACTACCAATTCCTTGCCGTTGATAAGCAGGTGAAACGCCCAGCATAAACAGATACCAATGTGGTTGGGGAATGTCATGCTTGTGATGTTCTTCCATTGTCAAGAACATTGATAGGAATTGCCTGAGTCTGCTCAAACGCAGTTTGAAAGGCAAAGCATACAAACCTAATTTCAACAGTCGAAAATCGTTGAGCGGAAATTTACCTGGAGGTATCCAAACTGCGATACCTTTCAAATCATTTGTGGTTGTATAGATATGGTTATAAGACTGGCTATAGCGCAATGCAGTCTTAGCAAGCAGTTTAATTGTATTTATTCTTGCCTGCTCTTGTTCACGACCAAAGTAACGAAATATCGGATCGTCATTAAATGCATCAGCAAGAATTTTACTTGCTGCCTCAATTTGTGCTTTCTCTAAACAAACAACTTCTGTACTCATCATGGTTCACCACAGTAAATCATTCATGAATGCGTAAATAGATACAAAATCAATCTTTGCCAGAGATGTCATCAGGCGAACTTTCTCTCTATCCTGTTCAACCCCGCGTGAGTGAACAAGCTTACAAGCAGCGATCGCCAAAATTGCCCAAGGGTGAGTTTTTCTTCGCACGAGCCGGAACCAAACGAGAGTTTTGGACAGCATGACTGAATCACTCTTAGGTACGCCGTTCTATCAGGTTACTCAGCTGTTTCTTCCAGCTGGCGCTGTCGCATTAGCAGAAACAGAGGCAACCCACAGGAAACACCAAGTAAGCTGGCTAATATGTGACCCCATAGATATTTCATCTTGAGGCGAGAACCTTCCCAAATTACAAATGTCAAAAGAACGAGGATTGAAACAATCACATCCATCCCGAAAAAGCTAGAGATTCGGTTTGTAAACAGTTGCTCGAAAAAGAGATTTAGATCGAGTCCGCGATCAAGTAAAAACGGAATGAATTGGGAAAAGGGTAAAACAGTTCCCAGGATGAAAAAAATTAAGTACACAGCTTGAAGCATTTTTGTTCTCCTTATATCAGACATTCGTTATAAATTGCTCCAGCAAAAACTACAGTTGAATTGCTGTCTGTACTTGCAAGTTAGTCAAGCCTGCAACTCGCTTACTGTCTGCGGAATTTAAGCTAATTTTCACCTCAACTACACGACGATCAAGGTTTTCCCCTGGCTGATTGCTAAAAACATTTTGTCGGTTCACCTGCAAGCCAATTTGAGAAATAACTCCCCGCAGTTCTCCTAAAAATGCCTGGCTGGTAATTACTGCTTGTTGTCCAATTTGGACTTTACCAATGTCGGTTTGATAAACTTCTGCCACTGCGATCATTTGGTCGGTTTGCGCTAAATCTGCAATGCCGTTATCACTCAGCTTTTCCCCAGGTTGGGTATGAATCTTGAGGATCTGCCCTGTTATGGGTGCGCGGACATAAGCTTGCTCCAAGGCAGTTTGGGCGTGTTTTACCGCTGCGATCGCCGTTTCTACCTCAATAGTCGCCGCTTGAATATCCACTGGACGGACTTCGGCGATGCGATTCAACGTAGCTTTAGCTTCACTCAGTTGAGCTTGGAGGCTTGCCACAGTTCGGTTTTTCGTGGCGATCGCCTCATTTAGTTGTGCCTGAGCCGTTTCCGCTACCAAGCGTTTACTGTCCAAATTAGACGCGGCGATCGCTCCTTGGTGATACAACTGCTGAAACCGAGCATACTCGGCACGAGCATTGCGAACTTCTGACTGCCAACGGGCGATCGCAGCGGTTTGAGTTGCAATGCTACCAGTTATCTCTGCTTGCAGTTGCATAATTGTTGCTTGTTGTGCCTGAATTTCTCCAGTTTTTGCCCCAGCTTTTACTTGGTTAAGTTTTGCTTGCGTAAGCTTAACTTGCTCTTGAATCTGTCGCAATTCATCTTGCAGGCGATCGCGCGAATCAAAAATTGCCACTACTTGTCCAGCTTTAACGCGATCGCCCTCTTTAACCAACAGTTGGGCCAGGCGATCGCCATCCAATGCCACAGGTGCAGATAGTTGAACTACTTCCGTTGCTGGCTCCAAGCGTCCTAGCGCCGTTACTTTTTTATTTAGAGGTATGGTTTGTGCTGATTGGGATATCTTTACACCCACTGTCCCGAATTGGGAGCCGTAGAAGGCGATTACACCTGTTATGGCAATAGCAGTAATAACTAAACCAATTACTGATTTTGAGGGTTTTGGGAGCGAACGCAGATTCATATTTCCTCTCCAGACTTTGATCAACAAGTAAGCCAGGCTATTGCTCCATGTAAGCAGTCAGCATTTTACTAACCAAGACTCCCTGTTCTGTATAAGAAACACTTTCTTCCCCAAATATCCGCCTCAAAAGCAAGCCGTAGAGTAAGTTAAAGACAAAATCAACGATCTTTCTATCGGAAATTTGTAAGTAGTCAGCGATCGCCTGTATTGTCTGCTCATCTATTTCCTTTAGCTTCTCTTGAGTCGAAACATCAGCCCAGTCTTGCTGCTGACAGAAGTCAATCCAAAGCAGAGTTTGTTTACCAATGAAGTCTTCGTTTTTGGCAACGAAATTGAACACTTGTTCAACTCGCTCTGCCAGAGTAGGAAAATTCCCTGCCTCAGTTAGAAAATGCAGCACATTTTGCTGCTCCAGCTCCTCAGATAACTGCAAAAACAAAGCCTCCTTGCTAGGAAAGTAGTGGTATAGCGTTCCAGTAGAAACTCCCAACCCCTGAGCCAAATCCCTCATCGTAATTGAGCTGTAGCCTTTGTGGGCAAACAGATCAAAACTCTTCATTAGCAACTCTTTGCGGTATTGGTCGTGGTCTACAATCTTTGGCATACGGGGCAAGAAATAAATAGCGATCGCTTTTCAGGCGCGAACCAACACA
>JBGTCQ010000010.1:0-2988 GCA_041748755.1 Chroococcidiopsidaceae cyanobacterium
ACTTGGGCAAATTTCTTTTGCAAATATTCTGGTCGCCAATAGCCGACAATTTCTAGTAAGAATGTGCGCCCATCAGGATGCACCAAGCGAAAGTCGGGAATCATCACACTACCAGGAATCGGGATCAGATCGACTTCTCGCTCTAATACCCAGTCAGTTTTCAACGCTTCCCAGCGCTCAGCAAATGCTGCCTCCAGCATACTGTCATAAGGCTTGCCTGGCGGGTAATGAGACACTAAGCCACAATTAGAATCAAGGCTAAAACGTCCGGTTTTCCAGTTATTTGTATAGAAGTCGCGGGTTTGTAGCGTTGCACTCAAACTCCATTTAGTGACGTGCAGTAAAGCGGGAATAAGTTTAGCGATCGCCAGTCCATAGCGTGTACTCGGATTAAACAAACTCGTAGGGCCATCAATTGTAATCGTGAACCCATGATCTGCATCTCCCTCTATATAAGCCATCAGTTGAAATAATTTCAAATAGCGAAATAACAGCTTATACTCACCTGGAACATTACGATGAGCGTTCAGTATTAGTTGACTGGCGCGGTAAAACACACCCTGCACCTGCGATAAATTGTATCGGTGCAGCAAGTCTGACGGTGTTGGAGTATTGAACTGCGTCAAAATCCGATTTTCGGCTAAATCTGCATAAAGTCCAGCGCGAATTTGTGCAGGCATTACTTCTCGTTCAAGTTCATGACTCATCTGCAACGCCAAAGTATTGAGTGTTTGACTACTCTGATAGGTACTGGGAATTGACTGTGCAGATAAAGCAAACACCCGTTCTCTTAACAATTGAGGTTCTAGGGGACTAACTATCTCAAATTCACACATACTTTTAAGCAGATGTGCTAGTCCCCGCTTCAGCCGATAATCAGGCGTGTCTCCTTCTAATTCTTGCAACTGACGATCAAGTTCTCCTTGGCTACACCCTCGCGCCTCTTCAAAGCAAGTAATCAGTTCAGTTGCTACAGCCAAATTCTTGTCATCAATCGCTATTCTCTTCGGGACGATCGCTTCCCCACTCAACCGATGCATCAGCAACTCGCTTGGCAGCATTACTATTCACCTCATAAATAGTTGTAGACGGCACAATTTCCAACTGCCGATGTTTCTCCCCTTGTCCCCTTGTCTCCTTGTCCCCTTGTCCTTCTCTTCTCTCCACCCCCCGTCGCCGTAAAGAAGTACCTTCCTCACTCGTATCCTCCGCAACCACCTCATACAGCAAAGCGAATTTATCTTTATCCTTACCCTTACGTAGAACTCGCCCTAATCGCTGAATATACTCCCGCGCTGAACCTGTGCCAGATAAAATAATTGCGATACTTGCAGCAGGTACATCCACACCTTCATTAAGGACGTGAGAAGCCACAAGAGATTTATACTCACCCTCACGAAATTTGGTTAGGATCTCGTGGCGTTCCTTGACAGGAGTTTGATGAGTAATTGCTGGAATCAGTAACTCTTGGGAAATGCGGTAAACAGTGGCATTGTCCGCAGTAAAAATGAGAGTACGTTCCGGGTAGTGTTCGGCGATTATGTTGGCAAGAATCCGGAGTTTACCGTCTGTACCCAAAGCAATTTCCTTAGCTTCTCGATGCGCTAACATTGCTCTACGTCCAGCTTGCGATCGCGCACTCGCTTGGACAAACATCTGCCAACCTTGCAGACTACCAAGGGAAATTTTTGATTCTTTTAAAAAATCATTGCGGAGTTGAATTAGTTGGTTGTAGCGATCGCGTTCAAGTTGCGCTAACTTGACCTTAATCTGCACAACTTCATGCCGTGCCAAGGCGCTGCCAGCCAGTTCCTCAGCAGTTTTGCGATATACTTCTGCACCAATCAGAATATTTAAATCAGCGTGTTTGCCATCTGTGCGTTCAGGCGTTGCCGTGAGTCCCAAGCGGTAGGGAGCAATCGCATACTCGGCAATTACACGATTAAAATCTGTAGGTAAGTGATGACATTCATCAAAAATCAGCAACGCATAGCGGTTCCCTAATGACTCAGCATGGATAGCCGCACTGTCGTAAGTGGCGACGAGGATGGGAGTGCGATCGCGTGAACCACCACCCAATAAACCCACCTCTGCATCAGGAAAAGTTGTCTTAAGTTGGGCATACCACTGGTGCATTAAATCCAATGTCGGCACAACAATCAGCGTACTCCGGGGCGTAGCTTGCATTGCCAGTTGAGCCAAATAAGTCTTACCAGCGGCTGTTGGCAGCACAACCACACCTTTGCGTCCTGCTTGCTTCCAAGCTGTCAAAGCCTCAGTTTGATGCGGATAAGGTTCCATCTCTAAGCTAGGAACAAGCTCTAAAGGCTCAAATGCCTTTGCCTGGTCATTAAAGCTGGCTCCCTCGGCTTGTAAGGCTTCTACAAGTACTCGATAATAGATTGCTGGGATGCGGAATTTTTCTACTCGGTCATCCCAAGTCGCATAATCCACCCAGGCTTTGCCTCTAGGTGGTGGATGCACAATTAAAGTGCCTCGGTCAAAAGTTAAGGTGGAAGTACGCGCCATTGATGAACTGGAGGGAGAGGGGGAGCTAGGGAAGCTGGGGAAGCTGGGGAAGTGAAAAGATAATTATTTATAGTCTCTTGCCTGGCTTTTAACTCCTTACCCCCGATAATTCTACGCAACTTCTGGCAAGACGAATCACTCGGTTAGGTATGCCTACTACTTTAGATAGATTCCTCCAGGAAGAGCTATTAACTAAGTATTTTCTAGGTAAACAATATCTATTAAGCACTCTCCTTGAGAAGCTGTACGTCTACTGATTGTCTAGCCAATTGCAACCATGCCTCCATCTGTATCAAAAGTAAAAAGATTGCTCAGAGGAATATACCCAAGATTGGGACGCTATGGTGTAGCTGTATTGGCTGTGGCGATCGCGCTCTTGATCAAGTTACTCCTAGCCTCGCTAATTGCCGAAGAAAGCCCTTTTCTGGTATTTTTCGCCGCCATAATTGCTAGCACTCT
>JBGTCQ010000011.1:0-17037 GCA_041748755.1 Chroococcidiopsidaceae cyanobacterium
CAAAGCTGTCAAAGATAATCTGCAACTGCTCTGTCGAAGCTGTCACTCGGAAACTGCGACCTTTGGAGATCACAGTCGATTGCAATGATGGAAAGCGAAGTGACGGGAAACTGTCACGCTTCGTTTGGGGAGAGGGATGGAGAAACACGCGGGTCGAAAGCCCTGAAGGTGCGCTCTGTCCCTACTCTATTGTCCCCCTTATTGGCTAACATCGCCTTACATGGAATGGAACAAGCAATTGGAGTTAAGTATGACTCCAGAGGCTATTCTGTTGGAAAGCGAGCAATCGTCAGATACGCGGACGATTTTGCAGCATTCTGTGAGTCAAAAGAAGATGCCGAAGAAGTGATAGAAATTCTCAGAACTTGGTTGAAACAGAGAGGTTTAGAGCTATCGGCTGAGAAAACCAAGATTGTTCATCTAAGTGAGGGTTTTGACTTTCTAGGCTTCAACATTAGGCACTACAGAGCCGACAAAACCTCTAAAACAGGTTGGAAGCTGCTGATTAAGCCAAGCAAGGAATCGGTAAGCAAAATACGGAATAAGTTGCGAGAGGCATGGCTTTCACTCCGAGGGTCAAACGTCTCAGCAATCATCAAACGCCTAAACCCAGTGATTCGAGGTTGGGCAAATTATTTCCGTTCAGGAGTGTCTCGTGAGATCTTCCATAGCCTTGACCGATGGATGTTTCATCGAGCCGTCCGTTACGTCAAGCACACCCACCCTAAAAAGCCTCGCTACTGGAGACAAAGCCGGTATTGGGGCAAGCTGAACCTAGAGCGCAGTGACCGATGGGTATTTGGTGACAAAAGCACCGGCATGCACTTGCTCAAATTTAGCTGGTTCAAGATAGAAAGGCACGTTTTGGTCAAAGGCAAATCATCTGCCGATGATCCCAGTCTCAAAAGCTACTGGCAGAACCGAGAAAAGGCTAAGGCAAAATCTCTTACTCCTAGTAAGCAAAAGATTGCTAAAAACCAAGGGTGTCTTTGTCCTCAGTGCGGAGAATCCCTTTTTAACGGGGAAGAACTGCACGTCCATCACATGGAACCAAAACTGCGGGGTGGGAGGGATAGCTATGGCAACCTTCAACTATTGCACCTCTACTGTCATCAACAGGCTCACGCTGAGAAATGACTGAAGCAAGTGGGGCTAGTAATTTGCTTAAGCCGGATGTGCTGAAAGGTACAAGTCCGGTTTTGAGGGGAGGGGGTTGCAGCGATGTCATCCCTTTACCCGACTAATTCATGAAGATCTAGCCGTAATCCAAGCGGTGCAAAAGGGAGTATCTAGGTGGTTGAAAGGCATGGGACTGGAATTGAAACCAAGTAAAACCCAAATTACCCATACGCTCACTGCGATTGATGGAAAAGTGGGGTTCGATTTTCTAGGATTTCATGTTCGGCAGCATCCGGTTAGTAAATACAGATCGGGAAGCTACTGCGGGCGTGGAGTACGGAAAATACTAGGATTCAAGACCATCATCACTCCAAGCAAACAAAAGGTGAAAGAGTATGTACGAAATCTAGGGAGAAAGATAGACCGCCTGCAAGCAGCTACGGCAACAACTCTAATCGAAATACTGAACCCAGTGATTCGAGGTTGGAGTAGCTACTACTCAACAGTAGTCAGTCGTAACACCTTTCAAAAACTAGACCACTACCTAACTCATCAACTGATTGCTTGGGCAAAACGCAAACATCCCAACAAGAATATGGGTTGGAAGCTTAGAAAATACTGGCTCCGACAACCTAGAAAACTTTGGGTGTTCACCGACCATCAGGAGAGAACGCTACTTCAACACTCTGAGAAGCCAATCAAACGGCATATCAAAGTGCAAGGCGGTCGTAGTCCCTACGATGGCGATTGGAGTTACTGGGCAACCAGAACCGGAACACATCCAGAGCTGCCAAAACAAGTTGCAAAACTTCTTCAACGGCAACAAGGAAAATGTTTCTGGTGTGGACTGTACTTCAAATTCGGTGATTTATGGGAGCAGGATCACATTGACTCCAATCGAAAGAACAACCGATGGAGCAACTTCCAGCTTCTACACCGTCACTGCCATGATGCGAAAACAGCAAAGGATAAGCAGGGAAAGGAGCAGTCATCTTGCTCCTTTCCCGAAAATCCCGAACTAGGTATGCGTGATAAGCACCAAACTGTTGAGGAGCCGTGTGAGTGCGAAAGTGTGCGCCGTGGTACGCACTGATAGAATCGCCAACTGAGTTGGCTGGAGTTCAAGGCAATTAACTCCAAGGCGAACAACTAACCTTAACTCGAAAGAGAAGGGGGACAAGAGCCTGTTTGTGAAGCGGGATGGAACAGAAGATGTGTATGGTACAGTCCCGCAACGCCTGAGCGATATGGTTAAAGCTAAACTGCCTGAATCCTAATGCCCAGTGGTGGTCCGTCACATCCTTCGGTAGCACATCTGTACACCGATGCCATTGGTAGCCACAGAATAGCCTTTCGTTTGTGGTACGCCTTGATCAATGGACGATGAGTAATGAACTCATTTAAGGGCATGAATGGGAAGCCTAAGTCGCTCTAGTACGTTCATCAGTGACGGAACATGGGATTGCCTAAGGGACGCGAGTCCTATGGTGACGGAGTTCCAATAGTAGTCGTGGGAGTTACGCCCCACCAGGGCAAACGGGAGAGCCGTTTACAGGGCGAAGTGGAACAGGTAGTCGGATGAAACAGAAGTCGTGAGGTACGCGAGATGCGAACAGCCGAAACGGTACTGAACATCATACGTGAACGTGGGAAGCAGGGATTGCCTCTAGAAGGCATTTATCGATTGCTTTACAACCCTGACTTGTATTTACGCGCTTATGCCAAGCTGTCTAGCAACGCAGGAGCGATGACACCTGGTGCGACGACGGAAACAGTAGATGGGATGTCGCTGGAAAAGATTGACACGCTTATTGAAGCTCTGCGATATGAGCGGTATCGATGGACTCCAGTGCGCCGCACCTATATTCCGAAGAAAAATCGCAAATTGAGACCGTTAGGGCTTCCAGTTTGGTCGGACAAGCTTCTTCAAGAAGTGATCCGACTGATAATGGAAGCCTATTACGACCCTCAGTTTAGCGATAATTCACACGGATTCCGACACAACAGAGGGTGTCACACTGCCTTGCGTGATGTCACACAAAAAGGACGTGGGACAAAGTGGTTTATTGAGGGAGACATCAGCGCTTGCTTCGACAGAATAGATCACACTGTTCTGTTGAATATACTGCGTGAAAAGATCCACGACAATCGCTTTATTCGTCTGATGAGTGGGCTGCTAGATGCAGGCTACCTGGAAGATTGGAGATACAACGCTACCTACAGTGGTGTACCGCAAGGCGGCGTGGTGAGTCCAATTTTATCCAATATAGTGCTAGACAAGTTAGATCAGTATGTGGGGCGCGAACTCATCCCTAGCTACACACATGGCGAACGCCGAAAAGCATATCGCCCTTATATTGCTCTGACCTTAGCTGCATCAGATGCCCGGAAGCTAGGAAACTTGGAGGAAGCAAGACGGCTGAGCCGAGAGGCTCAAAAGATTCCGTCGCGTGATCCCCATGACCCGAATTTTCGACGGCTCTGGTACACAAGGTATGCCGATGATTTTCTGTTGGGATTGGTGGGAACCAAAGCCGAAGCCGTGGAAATCAAGCAAAAACTCGCCGCATTTTTACGCAACGAGTTACAGCTAGAACTCAGCGAAGAAAAGACGCTCGTCACTCATGCGCGTGACGAAGTAGCTCGATTCCTGGGATACGAAATTCACATCCTTCACGCCGACGATAAGCATGACCATCGTGGTCAACGTTGCATCAATGGCAGTGTGGGACTTCGAGTACCTGCAAGCGTGAAAAATGCACGTTGTGCAAAATATATGCGAAAGGGAAAACCCATCCATCTCGCGCAGCGAATCAACGATGATGTTTATAGCATCGTGTCCCAATACCAAGCGGAGTATCGTGGAGTTGTTCAATACTACCGCATGGCTTATAACCTCCACACGCTAGGAAAACTTCGACGGGTCACGCAAGTATCGCTGGTAAAAACGCTGGCAAATAAGTTCAAAACTTCCTGCCAGAAAATCTACAGGCGCTATTCCACGTCGATTACTATCAAAGAAGGCACTTACAAAGTGCTACAAGTGGTAGTAAATCGAGACTCGAAGAAGCCATTGGTAGCCCATTTCGGGGCAGTTCCTTTGCGTTGGAACAAGTGGGTCGCACTCGATGATGATACAAGTCATAGTCGAATTTGGAGCAAACGTAGCGAGGTGGTTGACCGCCTGCTTGCTCAGGAATGTGAGCTTTGTGGATCAACGGACAAGATTGAAGTCCACCACATTCGTAAACTCTCAGACCTAGAGCAAAAAGGCAAATCAGAACGTCCAGAATGGATGAAAAAGATGTCCGCACGTCGCCGCAAAACATTGGTAGTGTGCCTGGAATGTCATCACAAAATTCAGTACGGACGTTATGACGGCAAAGCCCTTTCACGTTGAGATTACTGGAGAGCGACGTGATACGGAGACGGTCATGCGTCGTTTGGAGGGGGGCGATTGGAAAAGTGCCAGCACTGGTAACTCGTTGGTCGCCTACCCTACCTCATGCACGGTTTTGTAGCCGAGGAGAGGGAGGCGACTTCCTCTCCTTAGGTAGCGCCTCGGTCGAGCAACGAGACAATCCTTGCTACCGAGGTAAACCGCTTGTCGTAGGTGGCGAACCCCATCAGCGAGGAGTAGTGGTTGCTGCCAGTTATGAAGCAAGAAAGTTTGGCATCCATTCAGCAATGCCATCAAGCCTTGCTTACCAAAAATGCCCCAACTTAATCTTTGTCCCGCCCCGCTTCGAGGTTTACCGCACCATTAGTACGCAGATTCACGCTATCTTCAAGCGCTACACGGACGTGATTGAACCTGTAGCCCTGGATGAAGCTTACCTTGATGTCACCCAAAATAAGCTAGGGCTGCCTTACGCCATAACGGTTGCTAAACAAATTAAAGCAGCAATCTTAACGGAAACGAACTTGACGGCAACAGCCGGAGTCTCGTTTAACAAATTCCTGGCGAAAATGGCATCAGGCATCAACAAGCCAGATGGACTGACGGTGATTTTGCCAGAACACGCCCAGGACTTTGTAGAAGCGCTGCCGATTGAGAAGTTTCATGGGATTGGAGAAGTCACAGCTACCAAGATGCACAATTTAGGAATTCATAATGGAGTGGATCTTAAACAACGGAGTGTTGCTGAGTTAGTGCAATACTTCGGCAAGGTGGGACATTTCTATTACAAAATTGCCAGGGCAGAGGATGAGCGGAGAGTAGAACCTAACCGGATTCGCAAATCGATTGGTGCGGAGACTTCGTTTGTTGAGAATTTAAGCGAACCAGCATTGATGCTCCTTGAACTGGAAACCATTGCTCAAACTGTCCAACATCGTCTAGAGATTTATCAAGTGGGAGGACGTACCTTAACTTTGAAGGTTAAGTTTGGAGACTATCAGCAAATTACCCGCAGTAAAACTCTGCTTGCTTCTATTCGCTCGGCGAATCCAATCTTCATCGTGGCAAAGGAACTATTTGGGGCGATTGATCTAGAGAATCGCAACATCCGACTTTTAGGCATCTCACTATCTAATCTTGATCACGTAACTGAACCGATAGCAATTCAATTACACCTGTTTGAGTCTAGTTGCTAAAACTCACAGCTTAACTCGCAGCACTGGCAACTGGCGGTGCAGCTTCCTTTGGTTCCTTTAGCTTTTTCTCGAAAGTCTGTATATTCGGCTCATTCAGTACAAAGCCTTTATCGGTCTTCTCTCCCATCTGTCCAGCGATTGCTGCCACCCACATTGGATAGTTTTCTTGTGCTTGCTCCAACTTCTTAAACATTTTGGGCTTAATGGTGATACTAACCAGCTGTTCACCAGTGTTAATATCAAACTGCTTCCAGCCATTCTCCAAAGTTTTGATATCACTTGGAAACTCATTAATTTTAATAGTTAGCTCCATCTTCCCTGATGTCGGCATGACTACTCTCCTTTAATGCGATATTCTTTCTTATAGCACTGGTGTTAGTCCGAGTGATAGCTCTTGATAAGTGCGTGTTGTTTTTGAGTTCGTTTGGATTAGAAGGTAGCGCCACGTCTTGGGGTGCTGACTGTAGTTAGTATTTGGTGCTTAGTGCGCTCCCCCATCAATTCTCGCCGCAGTTGTCGGATTCTTGCCCACCATACTGACTGTTCTTGGCGTTGTAGCCAACCAATCTCATTCATGTAACTAACTTAAACACTGAGTTTGTATAAAGAGCGCCACTTAACTCTGAAAATTGAGGTGAGAAAGAATTGTTAGCTAGATTTATTTCCAATCACCCTAAGAGCCATTATTGGCTCTATTTCTGCTCAATTGTGCTGATTAACAGTATCCCTACTGGCTCATTAGCACAAACACCCAATAACTCTATCGTCCCAAACATAACTGCTCCGATCTCTCAAATCCCCCCAACGCCACCGCCCCAGGATGTCATACCGCCTACTGAACCAACTCCTCCAGCAACTCCAACACCTGAGAAGCTGCCACCTCCAGAGGAATTACTAGAACCCTCACCCGCCGCTCCTCCAACTCCTACGCCAATTCCAGGTAAAGTTCCTGAACAAATTACAGTTAAGCGCTTTGAAGTAATTGGTAGTACCGTATTCAGTCCTGAAGAAATAGACTCTGTACTTGCTCCATTCACTAATCGCTCTCTCTCATTTGCTGAACTTTTACAGGCTCGTTCTGCAATCATTCAGCTTTACATTGAGCAGGGATATATTACTTCTGGTGCTTTGCTTCTGCCTCAAACTCTCAGAGGTGGCGTGGTCAGAATTCAAGTGGTTGAGGGCGAGTTGGCAGCAATTAACGTAAATGGGACCCGACGGTTAAAACCAGAGTATGTACGAGCGCGTCTCTCCTCATCCAAACCTGTAAATCAAAAGCGGCTGTTAGAAGCACTGCAACTGCTGCAACTCAACCCCCTAATTGCAAATATCTCTGCTGAACTTACTGTCGGAACGCGCCCAGAAACGAGTGTACTAGAAGTTGAAGTTAAAGAGGCGAAGACATTTAGTAGTCAACTTGTGGCTGATAACGCGCGATCGCCTAGTGTTGGTAGCTTCCGTCGCCGCGCCCAGATAACCGAAGCTAACTTACTCGGACTAGGGGATGGATTGAGCCTGGCATACAGCAACACTGATGGCAGCAACGGTGTAGATGCTAGCTATACCTTACCTATTAACTCTCGTAACGGCACTCTGAATTTAGCTTACGGCACTACAAAGAGCGATGTAATCGAGCGTCCCTTCAATGAACTCGACATCAGTGGTGATTCACGCTACTACCAATTAACACTGCGTCAACCACTCTCACAAACTCCCTCACAAGAATTTGCCATTGGGTTGAGTGCCGTCCGCTCTGAAAGTGATATCTCCTCCTCAGTCTTAGAAGATTTTGGTGTGCCACCTTCGGAACTTTCACCAGGAGCAGATGAGGAAGGACGCACCCGCATCTCAGCAGTCCAGTTCTTTCAAGACTGGACGAGTCGCAGTAGCCGGGAAGTCATCGCTGCGCGTTCTCAATTCAGTCTCGGAGTTGGTGCATTAGATGCCACAGTAAACGAAGATGCTCCTGATAGCCGCTTTTTCTCCTGGCGCGGACAGGCGCAGTGGGTACGTCTGTTGGCTCCCGAAACCCTACTATTACTTCGTGCTGATGTGCAACTGTCTCCTGATCAGCTTGTCCCCTTAGAGCAATTTGGCTTAGGTGGGATAGACAGTGTTCGAGGTTATCGCCAGGATGTTTTATTAACTGATAATGGCGCTTTTGTTTCTGCCGAAGTGCGATTACCAATCTACCGCTCCCGAAGACGGCAAACAATTTTACAGTTTACGCCATTTATTGATGCTGGTACTGCTTGGGGTAGTTCAGGGCAAAATAACCTCGATACCAATACCTTAGTTTCGGTAGGGGCTGGGTTACGCTTGCAGTTGAGCGATCGCTTTACCGCGCGTCTGGACTGGGGGATTCCTTTGGTTGAGATTTCTTCAAGCGGAACATCACTGCAAGAAAACGGGGTGTATTTTTCTATCGTGTCTAGCCCGTTTTGAATCAGGTTGGGGGAGCCTTTATCTCAGTCTTCGATTCCATAGCGTTGCTCCAAAAAAGTTAGCAGGTCATCTTCAAGATCGGTTAAGTACGTCTGCCGTCCGAAGAACTCCAGCACTGTATAGGTACATCGGTCTAGCATTCCACAATCACGCAAGCGCCTAACTCGTTTGAGAATTTGTGGTAGTTGACGGTATACATCTGGGTCATCAATTGGTTTGAGGTTTTCTGGTTTCACAAGTATTGTGCCATCGTGAACATCAACTCCTAGAGTAAAGTCATTTATGTCTGATGTGATCGCCCAACAGCCATTGTATTTACGTTCAGCACCCTCTAATCGCGTCAGGGTAAATACATCACCTATTTGACAAAAATCAGTAGCACGGATCAAAGGTTTTTCTTTAAGCCGCTCCACAATGCCTTTTTCTTCTAATTCTCTTGCTTTATTTTTTACCTTCGTTCCTGTTGGATGAGTCCCTTCTTGAACTAAAGCACTCCAGATAATTCGTTGTTGTTCTGGCTCAAAGCCAGTTAACCAACGGCACTGAGATTCGTTGGTAGGCAAAATGTCCACAATTTGTGGACATTCTTTTAAATTATCTACAACAATAGCTGCGTCGAGCAGCTGATAAGAACGAGAGCGATTATAACCGAATCTACCTTGGCAGTATTCCTCAAACGTCTTATGAGTCGAACGATACAACCTTTGATCTCTTAGGGAGCGCAGCGCCGCGACAGCTTCACGAAATCCCCTTTCTACACGCAGTTCTAATTGATGTCGTTCCTGCTCCTCATCTTGTGTCAGTTCCCCCAAGACCTCGACGACTGCACTATGTACTTCAATTCCTGGTAATTTAGCCACAAGTATAATTCCTCCCGTTGTTTGGTGGCACTCCTGAATACTTCGGTTCTAAGTGATTACTAAATTCTGGAATCACGCGGAAACTCAGTTACTCGGCAGAGAGTATGCGATCGCCGTTATTGCCTCTACCCCAAAAACTGGTAGCCTCACACCTTCATGTGCCTTGAACACCCACTGCTCATAACGAGTTCCCAGATTCGTTACTGAAATAAACTCGCACCCCTCAATGGATTCCAAACAAGCATCTGAAGCATTGTTAGCAACACCCCCGATCCGCTGAATCGTAAATGTTAGCTGCTCTAAGGCTCTATCCCTCAACTTTACGGGAACCCACGCCAACTGACTTAGATATGTTGGGTTCTGGCACAGATGTGTAGCTAGTAGACGGGTAAGCCCACGCCGCCGCTCTTGGTCCATAGTTGAAGTCGCCGCTAAAAGCGATGAACTATTTTCATTTACTCGTTGAGCTAGCTCTACCCAGGTAGAACACTGGAGAATTAGTGTTGCCAGTTCTTGTGCTGTTGATAATTGGTCTGGTGTAGCTATTGGGGAATTGGCAGGAGTTTCAACTACTCGGCAACTTTGGTCAGTATTAGTGACTTGATGAGCGGGCATGGTCATATTCCTCTCCTCCACGAGTATCTCGTGGTAAGGACAGTTCTGTGCAGGAGTTTCTTGGCATGAAATAACTGTTTGATGAAGTGGTGATGCAGCGATTCCCCCATTGGGATCGTCAGTTGATGGATCTACCTGGACAAAATCTGAAACTGTCACTAGTGACAAGTCTTGTGGATTTGACACAACAAATGCCTGTTGAAATTGCATTTCAACATCTGGTCTTACTGTTACCGCTTGGACAAAATCTGGAACTGTCACTGGTGACAAGTCTTGTGAGGATGACACAACTAATGCCTGTGGAGAGTGCATTTCAGCATCTGTCTCTACTGTCACCGCACTTGTACCATCTAACTGTGTAGTCTCTTGATTTGTCGTCCCAGCAACAAACTTCACCAATCGTCCGCAGCGCTGTACAGTCCCTTTGCCCATCTTTTCCAACTGGTAGTACAGGTCAATCGTGTATGCCGAAACATTCCGCCCTAACTCCTTGGCACGGCGTTGCAGAGCCTTGATATGGCGATAGGCATCCCTTACTACTAGTCCAGTCGGCGAAGTCATAGCCAGATCCCGAATCTTGAGCAACACAGAACTCATCGACTCATTACACTCCGCTGCCGACTGGACAACAGCAAAAGTAGAACGATAGTAGCGGCAGAAATCTACAGCACGGTTTAGTGTATCCACCTGAAGTTCGTGTGGCGATCGCTCTGGCTCGTGATAGCACTCAATCAAGTGCAGCGCCAGGGCAATTCGCAGTAACTGTCCTGGTAATTTCCGCATCCAAGTACGAATAGCAGGCGTTTCACCTTGTTCTGCTTGAATGCCAATTTGTTCGTAAACCGTGTCATACCGAGTGTCAGCAGCCCTGGAGAGCTTAATCGTGCCAGAGGGAAACTGTGTGTCTAGCCAGCGGTAAAAATCAGGTAACTTGCCGGATAGATGACAATATCCTTTAACTCGCTTAGTTGGTTGCACCGATGGTCGCGCAAATAGAAACCGCGCTTGCAGTCCTTGAGCATCTTCGGGATCTTGAAATATTTTGCGAAACACTCCGGGCTGAAGACCGCCAGCAACGCTGAGGCGAGAAGCAGCTAAATAGTAACTATCTTTGTGCTGTACCCGGTCTACTGAGGCTGAAGTACCATCCCACATCGGTAGCAAGCATTCTAATCCCTCTCCCTCACCTTTCGGGCTAAACTGCCCTAAAGATTTAAATAGTCCTGCTATTTCGTCTCTTGCCCACAGCGAACCATTTTCCCCCTGCTCCGACAGCCGCTTCATTACTGCTTGGATCGTCGCCACTTCAAACAAAAACTTGCGTTCCGGTTCTGGCGGTGTTACTGGTTCGGAACTATTATCTTTTTTAGCAAGAGATGCTTTTGCCGCTTCGTATTCTGCCCATGCGGGTTTAAATCGCTGGTGTTCTTCTTGTTGCCAAGCTTTTAAGGGCGCGAGAATCAGTCCTTCGGCGCGACTTTTTCCGGTGCCGGATTCGGCTACTGAGCAAGTCCAGGCGATCGCTGGTATACGGTGGGAATTTACATCTAAATCTACTTTCTTGCCTACTAAAGATAGAGTTGCAGGCAGTAGGTACTGCCACAACATGATTGGGTCAATGTTTAGGACCTTGGCATCGTGTACTAGATCCAAAGCTAAATGAGGCAAAGTTTTCGAGAAATCAATCTTGGCGTTTTGCCAGTCAATCAATTGCTCTAATTGCTGCTGATCTTGTAGCAACACTTCATCAAGCTGACACCGTTGCGCTGCTATTAAATGAGCGAACGATGCTTTCGATAAGCCCGATTCAGTTTGTAATCCATCTAGGATTGCCTGTTCTTCCCACTCAGGTAATCCTTTGTCCAGAATCTTGGTGACACTGGTGACAGTTGCTCTAAAGCTTGCTGAGTCTTTGTTTGGAGTGTCACTGCTACTTATAGTGTCACTAGTGACAAAACGAATTTCCTCTAGATGCTTCTGTGCTTGTGATAATGCTGAATCAAAATCTGTTTCGGTTTCCGCAAGTATTGCAATTTGACTACAACTATTTTGCAGGCAACGCCGATGATACTTTTCTAGGAGCATCTGAGCGTACTGCTTTGTATTACTAGAAAATACAATCTGGTCTACTAAAGATACTAATTTAGACTTCCCCCCTATTTGTTGAAGAATTCCCAACTCACCCGCCTTGAACGCTACTGTGAGTAAATCGGGTTTTAGATTTTCAGAGTGAATATCCAGCATCACTCTGAAAATCTGCCGATGGCTGGAAAAGGTAAATACCTGTACTGGCAGGTTATCTATTTGGGCGATCAACTCTGGATCTAGTAGGATTCCTCCCAAGACTGCCTCTTCTAGCTGAATGGAATTAAGAGGTATAGATGGCGAAGGGACAGAAAAATCAATTACTTTTGGTTTAAACTCTGCAACCATTAGGCGACACCCCCTACTTTGGTTGCAATCTGATTTAAGGCTTCCTGCTGCCCTAATAAGAGATTTTGATCCTCATTTACTTGGGAGCGGTTTCGAGATGAGACTTTGTTTCCCAGCAGGGGAATAATTTTGAACTTTGGTTCTTCGAGGAAAAAATCTACTGAGTTCTCCGTCTTAAGACCAGGGACCAGCCTTGAGAGGCAAGCTGCCAAGAGAAGCATCGCGTAGTTGCTCCCTTGGAGCATCGCCTTAATCAACTTTTCCTTAGAATCTAAACGGCGGCAGCACAAGCTGTCTATAACCGCTGTAACGAATACAGGAAGTGAAGTTGACCACCTTCTACCCAAGTAGTAAAGTGACTCGTGTTGAGTTTCTTTGAGAAAAGACTTGCCAATAAGTACGCTAAAGCGGCATAATACTATCACGAGCATCATGCTTGACCTCCTGGGGATAAAGGTTAGGGTCGAGCCTTCGGTGGCGGAAAAAACAGTCTGCTGGTAACAGACCTTCCCCATCCAACCGAAGCTTATTCAGTTGAAGACATTATACGCGGATTTCGCGCTTAGTAAAGCCGAATCTAGTGAAAAAATTTTGGCAAAATTGGTGTAATTCGGATATTTGTGCATTGTTACAACCTTGTAGGGGCGTGTAAGTTGAAATACTTCGACTACAGGGAAACTATCTTTGGCTGACCCGCTCTGCCTTTAGACCTGCTTTTTTCCAATCAGAGATAACTGCTGCCACCCGTTTTGAATCAGGTTCAGCGAATAGACCCCGGCGGCTGTGTCGACTAATGACTGAGAGTATTTCTGGTGAAGGCAGGAAGCAGCTAACTACCACATCACCAAGATTAGAGCAGAACAAAAGGATTGACTCTAGTGTATCTCCAAATAGCCTTATATCTTTCTCTTTAGGCAAAGTTTTTTGGATGTGGTGTGTGCTAGCTTGCATAATCGGCTGCCAGTTAGGTGTAGATGGGAAAGCAAATAGTAGACTAACTTCTTCCGTAATCCGTCCTGTAAATTCAGGCGAGTTAGGGTCACCGCAGTACAGTAAATGCCGTCCCCCTAGCTGCCACCAGACACCAGACACATCAGGCGCTGCGCCTGGTGAGTTTGATTGTGGCACTGAAAGCGGTTGTACAGTTTGGGAAGGTATGACCCTAGCTACTTCCGGAATAGCGGGAGCCTGGATTTGGGGGCGGAAGGCAACAATTTCCAGCTTGGAACCAGACTGCGGGAGCGGGGCTGCTGGTGTCGTGGGAGTTAGCAGCGATTGCGGATGCGGTTGTGAAATTGGTTCTGGTTTTGGCTTAGGAGGTGTAGCGTACTTCTGCTTGATAGCTTTAGCAGTCGCGTGAGAGATAGATTCACCAGCTGCGGCACGTTCTAATACTTCATCCCTTGCAGCTTGAGGAGTTGAAGGTGCAGCTAGATCGTAAAGAGCGGAAGGTGCGATATCTAGATGCGAGTAGTTCGTGCCTGCAAAGCGATCAGCCACTTGCATAAATTTAGTCGCTGTCCAGGCTCCCCAGTTAAACTCAGCCTTTAACCAATCTCGGAAATATCCGTGTCCGAGTTGCTCTTTCACCGTTTTGAGCTTCTGCCCAATTTGGACAATGCTTTCAAAACTCAATTTCATCAGCACGCGGATTTCTCCAGTCTGCTGTTGCACAAACTGAGAAGTTGTGGCATCGAGAATTGTGTAATCAAACACTTGGCGGGATGAGGTAGTGACTGAAGCTGGCATGAAAATTAGACGAGTTATTGTAAGGCTGTTGCCTTTAATTTTAGCTACCACATCACCCATGTAGTTAAAAAAGTTTGTTGACTTTAGCATAACTAGTTGAAGAATGCTGAAAAAGTGCTGTTTGTACGAAGTTGTTTGGCTGTTAGGGTACTATAGCTGTGCCGTGTGGTGTCGTTTGTTGAGTTCTTGTCCGATAGCCGCATTTAACCGCTTTAGCTGTGAATTAGACCAGTTATGTAGTGCTAGTAACTGCTCAAACGAAGTACAGTGAGCTAGCGCTTGCCACAAAGCATCAATTTGCTCGTGGCTGAGAGCCTCCAAGGGCGATTGATTTTCGGCGCAAGTTCGCCCCAAGGCTTTTTCTCTTTGTTTTTGTTCAAGGTCATTAGATTGAGGATTAGATGTGGAAGAAGTGGGGTCAGGCAGGTTGTTTTTAGTTCCTGGTTCGGTGGGTAATTCTCTACCTACGGTTTCGGCATTAACGTCGATAGTGACTAGCTCAGGCAGGTACTGAACAGGCTCTTGCTCCTTTTGAGTGATTGCCCTAGCCTTAATCGCCTTAGCTTTGGAATGAGTAATTGTCTCACCTCCAAAAGCGCGTTTTATGGCTTCATCACGAGCGGTTTCGGGGGTAGAAGGAGCAGCTAACTCGTATAGAGCTGAGGGAGCAATATCCAAATGTGAGAAATTCACACATTTAAAGCGTTTAGCCACCTGCATATATTTAGTTGCTGTCCAAACACCCCAATCAAACTCAGATTTTAGCCAGTCTCGAAAATATCCGTGTCCTAATTGTGCTTTAACCTCAAGTAATTTTTGCCCAAGGTCGAGAATGTCAGAAGCCGTGCGCCGGATCAAGCTTTTAATCTCGCTAGTGCGCTGCTGCACCACAATCCGAGTTTCTGGGTCTAAGGCAGCATAGTCAAAACTTTGGGCTTCAGGCTCTGATAGCTGTTCGGAAAGTCGAGAAGATGTTTGTTGTAAAGTCATGCTTAATTCGCTCCATGTAAAGAACTGCTGGTGATAGTGATCGCCCCACTCATGGCTTGGTAATTGGGAGCATAGAGATTACGGGAATTGCAAGCGTGAAGTGCTTTTAGGTGATCGCGCTCTGAGGAAAGAAGACTCAGAGGGTTGTTGCCTGGGAAACTCTCTAATTCGCAAATCTGGCTCCCAGGCTTCAGGATTACTGCCTTTGCTATTGAGTCTGTAAGTACCTGACGATTTTGCCCATGCAGTACCAAGCTGCTTGACATAAACAGGTATAACTGCCACACGACACTGATTGATAATTGAGCGCATCCAGTCGAGGGAACAGGGACGAGCGTTGTGACCGGATTCCGCACCAATAATTGCCCAAGAAACTCCTCTCTCAAACGAAGCCGACTTGGATATTGCCTCTGCTGCCACCAGGTCAATTCTTGACAGCAACGGCTCAATACTCAAAAAAGTTGTATAGCCAACATCAGTAAGTTGGGTTAACCAGTGGCAGCGCTCATTGGCTGTCTGCTGGTTTTCGATGGAAGTCCCTAACCACAAATTCTCCAGGGGGGAATTAACCAGAAATGCTGAACGGGAGATCCAATCAAGCATCCGCTCTGGGCGCTTGGTAAGCATTTGGAAGGTTAGATGTGGGCAGTCGTAGATGCAATTGAATATCTCGTCTAGCCATTCCTCCTTCACGTCAGAGTGGAACGGATCTGACAATGACGGTAGAAATATCCGTTGTGGTTTTTTGAGGCGGCGGATCTCTTCCAATACCTCTTTGCGGAAGACGATTTCCCCGGACCACACCCCGCTAGATTTGGTCAGACCCGCCTGGTAGTGTGGGGATTTCGGGTTATGTTGCCGAATCCAAGTGTCCGAGGCGGCATAGCAGTTTTGACAGCCAATCGAAGCTGGTGAGCAGCCGATTAGCGGATTTTTTGTGATGTCGCACCAGCCGATATTGTTGCTCATGGTTTACTACCTGGAATGCTACTTGGAAAAGAAATGGAACTGTCTACTCACCCAAAAGTCGTTGGCGATCGCCTTTCCTTGCTGCCCAGAGGCGATCCAGTTCTGGCACATACTCAAACGGCACAAACTGACACGGAGCAGTGGTTATCCCTGGTTGAATCAAATCCGCCCTGCCCATTGATTGCAGCCAGTTGACCAAATCTTGCGGTTTCTTGAATCCATACCTCTTTGCCAATTTAGTTTTGGAGAGTCCAAGGTATGTTTTTACTGGTCTACCCGACTGATTTACCAGTATTGTTTTTTCGATGATCGTGGGTGGTGCTTCCACGACTGCCTCTGGTTTCCCCAGGATTAATCCCAGCATTCCAGTCCCGTGAAGGGTAGTGATCGCTTGAGTAGTCTGGATTAGCCGCTCTTGAGTTTGGGCTAGCTCCAGTTGTAGTGCCAAGTTTTGATTTTCTAGTTCCAGTTCCCGAATCCACGCTGATTGGGCAGGGATACCATGCTCAACTGCATCCAGTAAACTTGTTCTAATTGCTTTAGCAATTGCCGAATTCTTTAGCAAAACTCCTAAACGTAGCGCAGCTCTAGGTGTCCAAACAAGTGCCTGGGAAGTTTCAGAGGGTAGTTGGATTACACAACGAGCATCCTTCAAAGCTTTAGAACGCAAGGTTTTTACGCCATCTGACTCGAACTCATCTTTGTGAGGTTTAAGTAGAGGACGAATTGTGCCAACAGGGACTTCGTAAAACTCAGCCAGCTGCTCAGTTGTTGCTGTTCCTGTTCCCTGCCACAGAGCAAAAACAATAGCTTTAACCTTATTAAGAACATCAACAGCACGTTCATGGGGCATTTGTGCTAACTGATTGTCACGAGCTGATTTTGATTCGACTAGGACAGCTTCAGATACGATTGTCATGCCATAACCTCTACAGTTAATAGCTCAGGTTGTGGAACAAGAGCGATCGCGCCTCCGCCAAGAGTTAGGCGATCGCTGCTACAAAAATAGAATTTCCATCGGTAGCGGTATAAATTTCGCCGTGAACAACTGCTTGGAAAAAGAGTGCGATTCGTTGTAGCGCGAATCACGGTATCCAAACCGTACATAACGCTGCCAACCAAATCTAGCAATAGAAGCGGTTGAACTCTCGGTCGGATACGGGTGAGAGTCCCGTCTATCAGACTCAGATATGACTCCCTATCTGCCCACGCCGACCAGACTCGGTTTCTGGAGAGCGAAGCTGGGATGAGGGCGCAACTA
>JBGTCQ010000012.1:0-17153 GCA_041748755.1 Chroococcidiopsidaceae cyanobacterium
TAAAACTGAAAAAAGTTACATTAGCTGGATTAAACGTTATATATTATTTCATGATAAACGGCATCCTAAAGAGATGGGCAGTGCTGAAATTGAAGCCTTTTTAACTCATTTGGCAATAGAGGAACACGTTGCAGCATCGACTCAGAATCAGGCATAAAATACGGTAGTGTTTAGTGCAAGATTCCACGAACGGGCTTTTTGGGTAATGGATGACTTTTCCTCCTACCAACTGATTTTGACACCCTCTCACCGTATAGGACAAGCTTACGAAGAAGCGTATTAGACTGCTGTGAGCGGTTTAACAAGATAGCGCATTATATTTAGAAAGTTTTCGCATCACTATGTCCTTCGTGTCACCCCTTCTTCTTGAAATATTGCTGATGATACTCCTCTGCTAGCCAGTAGGTTGAAGCGGGTTGAATTTGGGTCACAATTACTTTGTCATACTTACCTGAGCGTTCTAGGTTCTCTTTTGACCGTCTAGCTAATTGTTCTTGCTCAGGTGTGTGGCAGAAAATTACCGTGCGATACTGCTCACCCCGATCCGGTCCCTGACGGTTCAAACTCGTTGGGTCATGGAGGTGCCAGAAGATATCGAGCAACGCTTCATAGCTCACCACCAACGGGTCATACTCCACCTGAGCGACCTCGGCGTGTCCGGTAATGCGAGACAGCACATCTAAATAACATGGGTTCGCAAAATGTCCACCCATGTAGCCAACAGAGGTGGAGACAACGCCCTTAACTTGACAAAAAGCAGCTTCCACTCCCCAAAAGCATCCGGCTCCAAATGTTGCTGTTTCTATTTCTAGTACACTCATTCTATTTAATTTGACAGCGCCCCTGTGTCTCGCACTCGATCCGTTTTTGGCGATCAGCAACAATCGTTGCTAAGTCCGGTCGTCCTGTGAGCGTGAGCCGCCAGTCAGCCCAGATTCCATACAGAGTATCAACGATAGAACCAATTATGGGCAACTTGGTTACAGCATAAATCCACCCCATCCCTAGAGTCTCGTAAACTCGGCGAAAGACCTCCACATTTTTGATAATTGTGCCGTCAGGAAGTACAGCGTGGATTCGCCCCATTGCCGTTGTAAAGTCAACTCCGCCATGCGCTTCGGGGGTGTAGCTCTCGTCTGCAATGTCTACAAACGCCACGAGTCCTCGACCAGCATCCCGTTTTCTTAAAAAGTTGACTTCTCGCAGACATAGGGGACATTCACCGTCATATAGCAGCTTAATCTGCCAGGATATTGAAGTAGACGGAGACTGGGTAGTGACTTCAAGGGATTTGTAGGGCTGGGTGTTCGACGCGGGCATAGTTAGTTTCCAATCAATTAGTTTCTGAGCTGTAAAGAAGCAGACATGCTTAAAACTATCTTAATAAAAATTAATAACCAGCAACTACCTAGTCCGATGCCACAAATTACCCCATGTTTTTACTCATGCTTACTTCCACGCTCTTTGCCACAGAGTTAGTTCAATTTTCGTATTTTTCTATCAATTGGATGAACTCGTCTAGTCATATAATCTTTGCCATAAAGGTATCAAGCACTACCCTTTAAAATATAGATTTGCTCTGGAAATCAGTTTCCTACAAGTAAGAATTGCAGAGTATACCAATATTTGCTTTATATGCCAACTGCCAGCAGAATTATGGAAATAGTAGTCATAAAACCGCACGATTGGTCAGAAATATCTCAAGCTGTTCAAGCGCTACGGGAACAGAAGATTGTTGTTTTGAACTTAACTATTTTTGAACCTGAGCAGGTAGAAAGAGCCGTAAACTTTGTAACTGGCAGTACATATGCCCTTCATGGTCAATCCCAGTGGATTGGGGAACGTACCTTCTTGTTCACTCCTAGCATTGTGCAGGTCAGTACGTAATCGGGTGCAATTGCCAAAGGTACTACCAAGCTCGGTTTTTCCATTGAGCCGTATCGAGCTTAACATCTTATGGATAGGCAAGAACGGGGTTCTAGGAATCATAACGTTAAGGTAAGGGCGAATTGCGATCGCCTAAAAATCTTCTAGGGTTGCGCGTTGGCACTTTACCCTTAAGGTTTACGCACGCTCTTCGCATCAGCACTTCGCTTCGCCCCAAGTATGTATATTAAAAAAGCTCCAATCATACCGATAACTAAAAAGACTATCCAGTCGTTAGGTTGGCGAAAGGTTTCTTTCGCAACCATATACCCAATTAATCCCATCCCTCCTAAACCCAGAAGTCTAAAGAAGTCCAAATATAAACGATGAGGGCTATTACTTTTTTTTAGTTCTCTGCCAAAATCAATTGTGTCGGAAATTAGAAATGAGCCAATACCTGAAAATACTACTAAGCCTGCAAAATATTGCATAGATTTATCCAACTACAAGTATTTAGGGTGTGGCAGGGCGATCGCCAACAGACATGGTTATAAGTTGTTTATAGAAGTAGGGAAGGTCAGGAAAATGTCAGGACAAGAAGTATATTTAGACCATCTTCTTATCCCTAATCTCCTTCGGCCACCACTAATTTTCACTAAATGGTGCGTGATCACACTCCTTTGTGAATAAATTAAGTGAGCAAACGTCCTACTTATCTTTGCTAAAACGAATACTGGTTGAAGGCTTCTGTTCCCTGCTTATCAAAAGAGAACACGGTGAAGGGTTCTCGAACATCTCCAGATTCCATACCGGGACTACCAATTGGCATCTCTGGAACAGCAATACCTGCTACCATAGGCTGTTCTGCTAACAGACGTTTGATGTCATCAGCCGGAATGTGTCCTTCAATGACATAGCCGTTGATCACTGCTGTGTGACAGGATGCTAAATCATTTGGCACGCCGTATTGCTGTTTAAGAGCATTCATGTCGGATGTCAAAACATTTCTTGGTTGGAATCCTTGCGTGGTTAAATAGTCCATCCAACCACCACAGCAGCTACAGGATGGATGGCGGTACACCGTAATTTTTAAAGCGCCTGTTGCAGCCTCTGCACTTGTGGCGGCCGCTAGCAAGATAATTACGCCCGCAACAAGACAGACTGCGAAAAGCTTCAGATATCGGTGGAGCGGAGAACTTGATATGTTGAGCTTCATGTTACCTCCCAGGTAGTGTGTCAAATTTATTTGAATACTTCCGCAAGTGCTTTGTCCAGCTACACAGCAAAGCTATTAACGACAAATTTACAACATCACCGTGTAGGACAAGCTTACAAATAGGAGTATTAGACTGCTTTATCTCACTCTGGATTGAGGTTTAATCTTGCTCTTTAAAGCTAATCATATAGACAGAACCTTTCTTTAGACATAGACATTGTGAACGAACCTAACCATAGTGATGAGCTAAGCAAAGACAAACAACTAGAAATGTTTCGGCAAGAACCTGGTGAGTACCTCACTAATAACCAGGGAGTTGGCATCAATAATACCAACGATTCCCTGAAGGCAGGTTCGCGGGGACCAACTTTGCTGGAAGACTTCCACTTTCTGGAAAAGATAGGACACTTTGATCGTGAACGGATTCCAGAGCGGGTTGTCCACGCTCGTGGCTCTGGGGCGCACGGCTATTTCCAGGTTTACGAATCAATGGCTGAGCACACGAAGGCGAAATTCCTCTCTGACTCCTCCGTAAAAACGCCTGTTTTCGCGCGCTTCTCTACCGTAACTGGATTTCGGGGTTCAGCGGATACTGTGCGTGACGTGCGCGGCTTCTCGGTAAAGTTCTACACCGAAGAAGGCAACTATGATTTTGTAGGTAACAACATTCCAGTCTTCTTTATCCAAGATGGGATTAAATTTCCAGACCTCGTTCACGCGATTAAGCCAGAACCGCACAACGAGATGCCCCAGGCCGCAGCAGCACACGACAACTTCTGGGACTTTATCTCGCTGATGCCCGAATCTATGCACATGATCATGTGGGTACTTAGCGATCGCACAATTCCAAAAAGCTATCGCATGATGCAGGGTTTTGGGGTTCACACTTTCCGCTTTGTAAATGAGCAAGGCAAAGCCCGCTTTGTCAAGTTTCATTGGAAGCCGTTGCTGGGTGTTCACTCCCTAGTGTTTGATGAAGCTCAGAAACTTGGAGGCAAAGACCCCGACTACCATCGGCGCGACCTCTGGGAAGCGATTGAAATGGGCGACTATCCAGAGTACGAACTGGGGGTGCAGATTGTCGAGGAGGAAGACGAATTCAAGTTTGACTTCGACCTGCTCGACCCAACCAAGATGATTCCAGAGGAATTAGTCCCCGTCAAACCAATTGGGAAAATGGTCTTGAACCGTAACCCAGATAACTTCTTCGCGGAAACTGAACAAGTAGCCTTCAGCCCAGGACGGGTTGTACCAGGTATTGACTTCAGCAACGATCCAGTGCTGCAAAGTCGCGTATTCTCCTATCATGACACCCAGCTACATCGTCTCGGCAGCGCTAACCTCACAGAACTGCCAATTAACAAGCCTGTATGCCCAAGTGCATAATAACCAGCGCGACGGTGTGATGCAGATGAACATCAATCAAGGTAAGACCAACTACTTCCCGAACTCACTCGGCGGTGGTTGTCCAATGATGTCTCCAGAAACAATGGGTGGTTTTGTGCATTATGCCCAGAAAGTAGAAGGACAAGTAATTCGCGATCGCAGCGAAAGCTTTAGTGACCACTTCAGCCAAGCCACTTTGTTTTGGAACAGTATGTCTAAGACTGAGAAGGAACACTTGGTAGAAGCTGCTCACTTTGAATTGGGTAAGGTAGAAAGTAAAGAAGTTCGAGAGCGGATGGTCGATTTATTCAACCACGTGGATCATGAACTGGCAAAACTTGTAGCGATGGGTATTGGTGTTCCTACTCCTACTCAAGCAGTTGGCGAAAATCACGGGCGCAGTTCCGCAGCCCTGAGTATGGAGAACACAGTTAAAGACACTGTTAAGAGTCGGCACATCGCTATTCTAGCGGCTGACGGGTTTGATTCTTCTCAGTTAATGGAGATGAAGCAGGCGTTGAAGAATGCTGGGGCGCTAGCACAGATAGTGTCAAAGTTCAAGGGTATGATCAAGAGTGCTGATGGTCAGGAAGTAGAAGTGGACAAAACTTTTCTTACCTCCGCATCGGTAATGTACGATGCCGTTTACGTTCCTGGGGGCAAGCAAAGCATTCAGACGCTCTCAATTCAAGGAGATGCGATTCACTTCATCAACGAAGCTTTCAAACATTGCAAGGCGATCGCCGCTACAGGTGAAGGTGTCGATTTGCTGAGTAAATCCGAAATCAAAGGCGTGGCCTTGGCTGAGGGACAAGTAAAATCCGATAAAGGAGTTGTTACCGACCGTGATGCCTCCGATATAAACTCCGTTGCCCAAGAATTCATCCAAGCGATCGCTCAACATCGCAACTGGACGAGAGAGGAAAAGGAGATGGTGCCAGCGTAAGTATTTAGGGTGAACTAAATTTGACTGTGGAGGAGCTGCTCGCCCTCCACAGTTCATCTAAATTTTGAGATAGTGTCTTAGTCACTAGCAATATTTGGAGAATTGGACAAACTAGATACACTTAATAATTCCTGAATCTTTACGGGATTCAGCTGCTGTACATTGCTAAAAATAGCAGCTGCCCCAGCTGCTACGAGAGTGTTGGCATAAGCATCGCGACGCTCTGATGTTTCCTGCACATGAGGTGGCAGAATTCCTACACCAATCCAAGTGCGGTGTGGTTGCAGCGATTTACGTGCTTTCTCCACTGTATACATATCTGCAACAGTATCCCCTACATATAGTATTGGTAGCGATTTATCAGACATTTGCTGTAGCTGCTGAACCGTTGCCAAAAGACCAGTGGGGTCAGGTTTTCCAGGTGCATCTTCCATTGCAATCAGCACTGGTGCGTGAAGACCAAGACGTTTTTCTAAAACATAGGTTGCTGAAGCACGAGTAGCACCGCTGAAAAAGCCCCAGATAATTCCAGCTGTACTTAGTTGCTCTAAATAGCTAGGCTGTAACAATAAGGGTTCGTCACAGATATAGCCTGTCCAATTTTGGGGGTCTGGTCCTCGGTAACGGGATTGGAAAAAGGCAACAATTGCTTGGTAGTCTAGCTGTTGAGTTCGGGACTGTCCCTGAGCCTCGAAGTAGCGGTAAATCAATTCCTGGGACGCTTCCCAATCGTTGTTCCACATGCCTTCTGACTTTAGCTGGTCAATATCTAACTGGGAAGGGCGATAAGCTCCCCTTGTGAAATGCTCGACTGTATCAGCCAGTGCCCGACGATACGAGCCGCCAACATCGCGAACGACACCGTCAATATCGAAAATTATGATCGCACGGGCTAATGCTTGGTCAGATTGAGTGGTCATTATTAGTGCCTGAAGCGACTCACCAGTAACCTATGCTAGCTGAAAAAAGCTGATAAAATCCTACTTGGAATATATCAAAAATGCTCCTGCTCTTGTTCCCTAGCTCAGCCTGGAATTAGGGACAGAATCACCAATTGCAGTTATATTTGCGTTAAGATAGTCAATTGCATAGTTTTTAAATCTTGCCTGGTAATGCCTCGGAGGTGTGATTGTCGAAGTTTATTTTAAAGATTCTCTGGCTAGATGAAAACGTAGCCCTTGCGGTTGACCAAGTGGTGGGCAAAGGCACAAGCCCGTTGACTCGTTACTTTTTCTGGCCTCGGAATGATGCTTGGGAAGAGCTAAAAAACGAATTGGAAGCCAAACACTGGATTAACGATCAAGATCGCGTTGAATTGCTCAATAAAGCCACAGAAGTGATCAACTACTGGCAAGAGGAAGGTAGACGCCGTCCAATATCTGAAGTTCAGGCAAAGTTTCCAGATATTGCCTTTACTGGAAGCGCCTAGAGATCATCGCGGTTACGTTACCAAGATTTGGTGATGCTTGCGCCAAGGGAGACAAAAACCGTTCGTGCATGACCTGAAGAGGTGTAGTATAAACGGTTTTTTAATTTGGATCTATGGGCAATAATTTATCTTTATTGCCTCTCTTCCAGGCTCAGCTTGAGATGAAATTAGGGCGATAGCAGCGCACAGCGACTACCCGCAAACTCATCCCCGCAGATCCGGCTTCCATTTAAGATACGCTCCTACAAAGTACTTGCTCTGCATGTACCCTATAATCGTCTTTAAGGAGTACACAGGCGATCGCTCAACTCCTTTTTTAGAATCAAACAATTACCCTTTCACTGCTCTTAGGGTTCATAAATCCTCGTCTAACTAGACATTAAACAAGCGCGATCGCTCTTATCTAATCTTCTTATTTCTAAGATAGAAATCTCCCCAATAGGCGCTAGCTAACTGGGTTTTGAAGTACAAGTGGATCAGCGTAATGATGCTCAATAGGGTAGCACAGGAATTATCTAGATTGAAGACTATTTGAACTACTTCAGCCATAGACTGATTGTGTAACAAAGGATTGCAGGTAAGCTATTGACAGCATGTGGTGAATTGATTCTTTTAAAACTACGCCCTCAACTACATATAGCGGCAGTGATAACAACGAGTGGGTAAGCGCTATCAGTTTATCTACAACTTACTGCTTAAGCGCCTACTGCAAGTTAACCTTTTACCGGAGTGGATAATAGAAGTTAGTTGATTTACAGACAAAAAATAAATTAATGACAACTCTAAACGCCAGTAACCTATTTCTAGATGATGTTCATCGTCTTCTCCACTTGAAAAAACGATTAGATGGCTCATTTACAACATTGTTATCTTTGGAACCTTTAACAGAAATTGAACAGCAAGAAATTTTGCAAATTCGCAATGATTTTTGGCACTATTTCTCAGCAGGTAAAGTCTATGAAGGATTAGTTAAATTCATTGTCCTCGCACCACTAATGCGATTATCTGGCTTCTATCAATATCCTATTGGAATTAGGCTGGAAGAGAGTATTGCCGATATTGACATTGAAGACGAGGATACAAAAATTACAGGACGCATGGATATTCTGGCAGTTAATAAGGCTATGCCAAAAATAACTGGTATATCTTTTTGGATACTAGTGATTGAGGCTAAAAACAGTAGTGTTAGTGCCTTAGAAGGTTTACCACAACTGCTTACTTATGCCTACAAAAGCCTAGAGCATCAAGAATCTGTTTGGGGATTGACGACAAATGGATTAAATTATTGGTTTGTGTATCTCCAGCAAGGAAACCCACCAACTTATCAACTACTACCGGAACTTAATCTGATTGACTCTGAGCGATCGCTGCAATTACTGCAAGTGTTGAAAGCAATTTGTAAGCTATAGCATAATACGGCACTAGCTCCTTGCTTTGGCTTATGTACAAAATTTCTTCTTAGGGAACTGAGTTATGGGGAATCACGGTTTTGGTGTGACAGCGCTTGGATATCGGCACGCAACGCTGCAATTTCATCATGCAGCGCTTTGATAGATTTAGCACCTGCTATCTCTGCGTCGTCGTTTTCAGCATCACGCCCGACAAAGAAAGTGGCGATCGCTGCTGTTAAGTAGCCAAACACAGCGAAAGCATACAGCGCCAGAATAAAGCAAAGCACTCGCCCCTCTGGAGTCTGTGGCCAGTATTCTGAACCCATTGTTGTCATCAGCATCGCCGTCCACCACAAGGCGCTGCCATAATCATTCAAGCCGCTGCCATCTAGGGTATTGCTTTCAAAGATGTACATCCCAGCTGCTCCCACTAAAGTAATAACCAGCGTCGCTGTCACAACATAGCCGAAGCCACGACGACCTAGACTTGCCCCAAGCGATCGCATCCCACGATTGGTACGTGTTATTACACGCACTAATTGCAACCCACGAGTAGCCCGTACTGTACGCAGTACACGTAAAATACGTACAAATCTGAAGACACGCAGCGCTGGTAACACTAGGGAAATAGCAGTCAACCAGTTGCTCTTGAGATAAGCAACCTTACGCGGAGCCAGAATAAATTCGACTGTGAAGTTGAGAATAAAGATGAGCCAAATGACCCAGCCGATGACTTCGAGCAGGGGACTCAGACCCCAGATCACCTCAATTACAAACAGCACCAACCACGCAAATCCGAGGACAAGCATTGGCGTTTCCAGCCAGTCTTCAAGCTGTTGCAAAACCTCTTGTCGTTCTTGATTGAGTGCCTGTTTTTCAGGTGTACTCCGGTTATTCATGAGATTGTTATAGTATGGTTTGTGCCACTTTCAAACTCCAAAACTCAAGCAAAAAAGGGTAGTCGCGCCTGTAATCGTAAATTCAAAACTTAGAAGTACTACTTTGCACTTCTTGAACCTAATCAAGATCGTTGATTACTATAGCGCGCCAGCAGCCACAACGTGAGCCGCTCAATTATGACTAGCAACGCACTGCCTTGATGCGAATAGAAGGCGTTGGCTGCTAAGTGCCTCTACCAAACCAAGCACCGTCACTGTCGGTGCCAACGCTCTTGTCAAACTCGCCCTGAAGACTTAACCTGCTTCTGAGCGAGCGATTGGCTCCCTTAATTGGCTTCAAGCTCTGTTTTTGACTCATCAATCCTCCTGTAATAGAAGAGAAAGTAGGGATCTGAATTCATCATTCTCTAGCCCCTCTGCTTTCTTCAATAGTCTGCTGCCGAAGAGCGAGGTTCTTTATCAGCTGCTCGACTCTGTTCGCCCTGTCTGATTTCTCGCTCCAAAAAGTAATTCAGCAGGGTTCGCAAAAGGACGATCGCCGCAAGGTTCAAAATATCCTGACGGGTGGGCGCAACAGCAGTGCGAAGGATGTCACTAGCCACGGTGAATTCCAATCCCAATGCAAGCACGCGCCCCAATTGAATCCTAATCACTTCAGTAGAATCAAAATGTTGCTTTGAGCGGGAAAAAAATTGGCGTAGATATGTACCAATGCCGCGTAATACTGCGCCACCAATCACCAGTGCGGCAGCAATTTCTGCACCTGCTGCTAGATAGCCAACGATCAGTTTCAGCCATGACTCCAGGGGACTGCTCGATGACTCCCCACTGGTTTGGCCTACGTTGAGACTCAGTAGTAGAACTAGACCAAAGATTAATGCTAACGGCAACAGAATACTAATCAAAGAATCATGCGACGGTTCTCGTTTCATTTATTTTCCTATAGCTTGCTGAGGACAAAGGCGGCGAGGAAGCCGAAGACGGTGATCAACCCAGTATTGCTGTTGAGTCAAAACCCCCACGTTCCAGTGCTCAACCCAAGGAAGTGCGATCGCTGCTGATAGAACTAGAGCAAGGGCAATCATCGCCCCAGCCGTAAGTATTAAACGACGACTGGCAATTAATACACCACCGATACCAGCCAGCGCGACAACGAGAAGTGAAGACATTGTAATATTGCTCAGGTAGGAGGATTTACCGCCCAGGGGTGATAGACCCAACGCTCACAGCACAACTCTGATGATTGCAGATCTCTACGCTCAGCGCTGCATATCCTTTAGCAGTATTGACAATACCACTACGCCATAGTTGACAAAAAAATTTGTAAGCTAAAGTACACTGCATTGTCACTTTAGGCAGTAACGTCAAATAAAAACTTCAATCCCTATTTTTTATTGGTAGAAAAAATAGCTTGTTTAACTAGTGTAAATTACTCAAACTAAAAAGAGAAAATAGAAGGTAGAGAGTTGTTGCCCAAAGCCTTAAACCAGGAGTCTGCCAACAGTGGTATTACAAGTAGAAAAAAGCACTTACGAAGCTAAAACCCAGGAAATCGCTAAACAACTCCTAGCAGCTACGCGGGAGAATCGCTCGTTTTTTGCTCAGATGCGCGATCAAATGCGCTGGGATGATAAATTACTTGCTTGGGCAATGGGTAATCCAGGGCTGCGGGTGCAGTTGTTTCGCTTCATTGATTGCTTGCCCGCTTTGGGTAGTAAACCGGAAATTGCTGCTCATTTACAAGAATATCTAGGGGATGAATCTGTTGAACTACCAGCAGCCCTCAAAGGAATGCTCAATTTTGCTTCTCCAGATTCAATGCCGGGACAGGTAGCGGCCACAACTGTTGCGACAGCTGTTGAAGCCCTCGCTCATAAATATATTGCTGGGGAAAATATTAAACAAGTCATCAAGACAATTGAGCGCCTGCGTAAGGATAAGATGTCTTTCACCATCGACTTACTTGGCGAAGCGGTAATTACGGAAGCCGAGGCGCAGTCTTACCTAAATCGCTATCTGGAATTAATGGCGCAGTTGGTGGAAGCCTCTAAAACATGGACGCCAGTAGCAGCAATCGATCAAACTGATGAAGGAGAATTAGCAAAAGTTCAGGTTTCTGTTAAGTTGACGGCATTTTACTCGCAGTTCGATCCTCTGGATGCTCAAGGTAGCCAAGAAAGAGTGAGCGATCGCCTCCGTATCCTGTTGCGCCGTGCCAAAGATAATGGCGCAGCTGTTCACTTTGATATGGAACAGTATGCCTACAAAGACCTGACTCTTTCTATCTTGAAACAACTGTTGATGGAAGAGGAGTTTCGCAGTCGCACAGATTTAGGGATCACAATTCAAGCTTATCTGCGCGACAGTGAGCAAGATGTTCGGGATCTGATTGCTTGGGCGAAACAGCGTGGCTATCCCGTGACGGTGCGCTTGGTAAAAGGCGCTTATTGGGATCAAGAGACAATTAAAGCTGCTCAAAAAGATTGGACACAGCCTGTATATAACGATAAAGCTGCAACAGATGCCAATTTTGAGAAGATAACTCAGTTGTTGCTTGAAAATCACGAGTATGTTTACTCAGCGATTGGTAGCCATAACGTGCGATCGCAGGCACATGCGATCGCTATAGCCGAAACTCTCAAAATCCCCCGCCGTCGGTTTGAGATGCAAGTCTTATACGGCATGGGAGATAAGCTAGCAAAAGCGCTGGTTGATCACGGTTATCGAGTGAGAGTGTATTGCCCTTATGGTGAATTATTGCCAGGAATGGCTTACTTGATTCGCCGCTTGCTGGAGAATACTGCTAATAGTTCTTTCCTGCGGCAAAACATGGAAGATCGCCCAATTGAGGAATTACTAGCGCCACCTGTGGTAGGACAAGGGGACAAGGGGACAAGGGGAGAATGCTTCATTTTTCCTCAATGCAGCAGATACGGACTATGCAGATATGGAACAAAGAGAGCGATCGCAACAAGCATTTGCAACTGTTCGCCAACAGCTAGGTAAGACATATTTACCTTTAATTAATGGTGAATATCAAGCTACAGCAGAAATTATTGATTCTGTTAATCCTTCTAACTACAGCGAAGTAATTGGCAAAGTTGGACTGATGTCTGTTGAACAGGCAGAACAGGCGATGCAAGCGGCAAAGGCAGCATTTCCCCTCTGGCGACGTACTCCTGTACAGCAACGTGCGGGAATACTTCTTAAGGCGGCGGAATTAATGGAACAACGCCGCGCCGAATTATCAGCTTGGATTGTCTTAGAAGTCGGTAAGCCTGTACGAGAAGCGGATGCAGAGGTTTCAGAGGCAATTGATTTTTGCCGTTACTACGCTGCGGAAATGGAACGGCTGGATCAGGGGTATAACTACGATCTTGCTGGTGAAACTAATCGCTATCACTATCAACCACGCGGTATTGCTGTAGTGATTTCTCCCTGGAATTTCCCGTTGGCGATCGCTACTGGAATGACTGTTGCAGCGCTAGTTACTGGTAATTGCACTCTACTTAAGCCAGCTGAGACATCGTGTGTAATTGCAGCAAAACTAGCAGAAATTTTAGTAGAGGCTGGGATACCTAAAGGAGTGTTTCAGTATGTGCCAGGGAAAGGTTCAAAAGTCGGTGCTTACTTGGTGAATCATTCTGATACTCACTTGATTGCTTTTACTGGTTCCCAAGAGGTTGGTTGTCGGATTTACGCAGATGCAGCAATTTTAAAACCGCGACAAAAGCATTTAAAGCGAGTTATTGCAGAAATGGGCGGTAAGAATGCTCTGATTGTGGATGAAAGTGCTGACTTGGATCAAGCAGTTGTGGGAGTTGTACAGTCTGCGTTTAGTTACAGCGGTCAAAAGTGTTCTGCTTGTTCGCGGGTGATTGTCTTAGAACCGATTTATGATACTTTTGTGCGGCGTTTAGTTGAAGCAACGCGATCGCTTAACATCGGTGTAACTGAGTTGCCTAGTACCCAAGTTGGACCAGTAATTGATGCCACGGCTAGAGATCGGATCAAAGAGTACATCGAAAAAGGTCGTTTAGAAGCTGAAGTAGCTTTAGAAATGTCAGCACCTGAAAACGGCTATTTTGTTGGTCCTACAATCTTCAGTGAAGTGTTGCCCACCGCTACAATTGCTCAAGAAGAGATTTTTGGTCCGGTTGTAGCAGTAATTCGGGTGCAAGATTTCAATGAAGCGATCGCAGTTGCTAACAATACAAACTACGCTTTAACTGGTGGACTTTACTCACGTACACCATCGCATATTCAACAAGCTGAAGCAGAGTTTGAAGTAGGTAACTTGTACATCAATCGCACTATCACAGGTGCTATAGTCGCACGGCAACCCTTCGGTGGCTTTAAACTTTCTGGTGTTGGTTCCAAAGCAGGAGGCCCAGATTACTTGCTCCAATTCTTAGAACCGCGTACAGTCACAGAAAATATCCAGCGTCAAGGCTTTGCCCCAATTGAAGGAGCAGATTAGCATATTGGACTTGCAAACTTTCTGTCTAATCACCCGCATTGGGTGTATTAGGCAGAAAGAATCTGTTGAATCACTCGGATAGAGTTTCTGGCTAGACGGGGGTCTAGAGGGTCTGTAGTCCATCTTCTCTCGCACGGAGACTTGTAAACTATTATCTGCAAAGAAAATCTGACACTGAAAATAGGTAGTGTTAACAATCCGTTGAAAAGCTATGAGCAAAAGTTAATTGGGGTGCTGGGTAGAATTAAAGTGAATAGCTATCGCTGTAATACTTGTGCTGTCGAAAAATGACTGAACTACTTCGTCGGGCCATTACAGAAATTGAGAACCTCCCAGATGAGCAGCAAGATGCGATCGCGGCTCGTCTCTTAGCAGAACTCAGCGATGAGCAAGCTTGGACTGATCGCTTTGAAGCAACAACGGATGAACAGTGGGATCGACTGGCTGCAATGGTGCAACAGGACATCGCAAACGGTGAAACTGTTCCACTCGATGAAGTCTTCTCAACCTGAGTGATGAAATCGAGTGTAACTAAGACATTCCGTAAACAACTTCGCCAACTTTCTGCATCTGTGCAAGAGCAAGCTGCAAAAGCCTATACGCTCTGGCGTGAAGATCCCTATCACAAAAGTATACAATTTAAGCGAGTCAGTCAAAGACAACCGATTTACTCTGCCCGTGTCAGCAGTAATTATCGCGTGCTGGGTTTGCTGGAGTCAGACCACATTTACTGGTTCTGGATTGGAGCGCATGATGAGTATGATGAGTTGCTGAAACGATTGTGAGTCTAGGTCGACTGTTGCAGCAACGTGGGCTAACAAATCGCTGAACCGGAACGGAGTATAGGTTACTTGTTGAGTTGCAAAGGCTATCTCCGTCCGGTTAGCTCAACCGTTAGCCTGCGTACTGTACAAAAGCATGGTTGTTTAATTCGCTCTGTAGGCTTTCGGTGTCATGCCTGTAAATTGCCGAAACTGTTTGGTCAAATGGCTGTGGCTGTTAAATCCACACAGAAAGGCAATATCCATAATTGATCGGTCTGTTTGTTTCAACAACTGCTTTGCCCGTTCTACCCGTTGTTGGAGTAGGTATTGGTAGGGAGCCGTGCCGATCGCCTGCTTGAACAGATGGCTGAAATGAAACTGACTCATGCCCAGCAATTGGGCTAAATCTGCAAGCTTAATATCTTGATTCAGATGTTCGTTGATGTACTCCAAAACTTGTCTAACTTGACGCTCAGGTAAACCACCCTCGTAAATTGCAAGGCGAAATTTAGGAGCAGTGTATTGTCTGAGTAGATGCACTGCCAGAACATTTGCCAGTGACTCAATGTAAAGCCTGCCACCTAAATTTTCGTGTTTTAGTTCAGAGAGGAGCATCATGCCGATCGCCTCAATCTGTGGATCGCGAGTCCGAAATTCGAGACGTAATTCAAGCTGATCGGGATTGGTGTCAATGGCTTCTCTGGCAACGCGCTGGATGAAACAAGACGCAATGCGAATCTGCAAGTAGTGGTCTTCTCCATCCCAACGTGCAAAAAACGGCATCTTGGCAGGCGTTATGGAAATGTCACCTTTTCCGTACAGCCCCGCGTGGGTTCTTCCTCCCTTGATTTGCAGCAAGCGGACTGGACGGGGTGCAAGAGACAGACAAATCATGTGTTCATCGCTGTAATGACTGCTTCCCTCACCCGGAGGGTGGTGGAATTGCTCGACCAGAATATTCTCCCAACCCTGGTTTTGGCAAGACTTGATGGGCAAGCAGGTAGTTTCAGTTTGATAGCTCGTTGGAATCTCCATGACACAAACTCCAATCCATCTTCATAATTGTATTTACTTTAGGAGGATTCCCACCGAGCAGGGGTCAAAATTGGCAGCAAGATTGTGATAGTGGCACAGGAATCAGATAGCCGAATAGGAGTGGGTTTCCTAAGCTGGAATTATGTTTGCTCAGGAGGAACTATGGCACGTTTGTTACACATTGATTCCAGTCCGCGCGGTGAACGCTCGCACTCTCGCAGACTCACAGGAGAATTTGTTGAGGCTTGGATGCAGGCTCATCCGGCTGATGTCGTCACCTATCGTGATGTCGGTCGCAATCCTGTTCCCCATATCGATGAACCGTGGATTGCAGCGGGTTATACACCGCCAGCGCAGCGGACACCTGAAATGTGGGAGGCAATTCGCATCAGCGATCAACTGGTGGACGAATTCTTAGCTGCTGATCTCTATGTCATCGGCATTCCCATGTACAATTTCAGCATTCCCAGTGCGTTCAAAGCTTATATTGATCAAATTGTGCGCGTGGGGCGAACCTTTGCGTTTGAACTAGAGAATTCTGCAAACCCTTACAAACCGCTTGTATTGGGTAAGAAAATGTTTATTATCACGGCGCGAGGTGATTCTGGATTTGAACCTGGTGAGCGCAATGAAAAACTGAATTATCAAGACCCTTATTTAAGAACAATCTTTGGATTTATTGGGATCACTGACCTCACCTTTATCCATGTTGAGAATGACGAGTTTGGTGGCACAAGTTTGGCTAAATCGATCGCGGCTGCCCGTACCCAAGTTGCTCAACTGGTGGGAAGGTAAGGTGATACAACAACATCTGATAACTCAACAAAATTACGGGTTGTGGCAGTGGTTTGATTGTCTCGTGAGTCATTCAAAGTTGAGTATTTTGAATGTTATCTGTGAGGCAATAAGTTAAAAACTGATTTGTGAGATAAACGCTAAAGTGGCAGCATTCCGTTTACCGAGATGAAGTGTATGAGTTCAGTCGATATGACCTTCCCTCTGTGGGGGCTAGCAATTTTAATCCTGTGGACGATCGCTGTCGTGACCCTTCTGCTTACGGTCAGGATTCGGCATTTAGCCGCTGGTGGCTCTCCAAAAGATTTTGGAACACAAAACGAGGAAAGCTTGCTTTGGCGACTATTTCGGGTGCAGTCCAACTTAGTAGAAAACCTTCCTTTGTATATAGGAGTTGTGTTTCTCCTCACAGTTCGGGGCGTATCTGGAACAGCGGTAGATTTGCTTGTTGTTTTGTACATCGTATTTCGGCTTGTGCATTCAGTGATTCACATAGCTGGCATCAATCCGATGTTTCGGCTCTTAAGCTTAGTTATTCAGTTAGTCTGCTTGGTCGCTTTGACTGCCCTGGCAATCTTCTAGTTGAGAAGATGAAAAAGGAGAAAACATAATGACACAATGCACTAACAAGGTGTTGGGCGGTAATCCGCAGGAGGCTTATTCGTTAGAAAATTTAAGAACTGCCGTTACGGTCTTGCAACAGCTTAGAGAAAGTCTTAATCGCAGCAAGACAGACGTTTTGGAGGAGTAACAACTTTACCGTCCGTCGTCCCACCAAAGGAGCCATTATGCAGATCACTGCCTCAGCCATCTCACTCAACGTCGATGATGTCAAGGCATCGGCCGCGTTCGTCAAGCAACACTTCGGCTTCAGCGAAGATATGTCAGCTGACGGCTTCGTGTCGCTCTCCAGGCAGGACGCTGGTTTCAATCTTATCTTCCTCCG
>JBGTCQ010000013.1:0-16479 GCA_041748755.1 Chroococcidiopsidaceae cyanobacterium
CCTGTCGGCATAGCCTATGTGGGTGAACCTAAAACAAAAGTGCAACAGATTCTTAGTAACTTAAGACTGACAGGCTACGGCATTGGCGGCGGAATGTTGCTGCTGGCTGGTTTGGTTGCTCTGCCGATCGCTGGCTCTTTCGCCCGTCCGTTGCGGCGTTTATCTGGTTTTGCCCAGCAAGTGGCAGAAGGAAAACAGGGGATGCGTTTGGAAGATACCGAGCGTGAGGATGAACTTGGTATCCTGGGTCGAGAAATGAATACGATGGCGGCTAGTATTGATGCCAACCAGGAAAAACTTCGTCAAGAATCAGAGCAAGTACAGCTATTTGCAAACATTACTGCCTTCCGCACTGGTGACTCTCAAGAAGTACAGAGTATCTTAAACACGGCAGTTGCAGGAGCCAGAAAAAAACTTAATGCAGATCGGGTGGTCGTCTATCGCTTCAATCCTGACCGCAGCGGATACATTGCAGCTGAATCTGTGCTGCCGGGATTGCCTCAAGCCTTAGAGGAAAAAGTCACAGATCCTTGTATTCCTGAACAACTTATTGAAGCTTACAGAAATGGTCGTATCGTTCCAACTAATAACGTCTTCGAGACAAGTTATTCTCCTGAACACATGGAGTTGTTGAAACGACTTCAAATTAAAGCAAATTTAGTAACGCCAATTGTGCAGAATGGTAATGTCTTTGGCTTGCTAATTGCCCATTACTGCTCAGAATTTCATATTTGGCAGCAGTCTGAAATCGATTTCCTTGCTCAGTTAGCGGCTCAAGTTGGACTTCCTTTGGACCGTGTAGGTTCTCTAGAACAGATTACTACAGCTAAGGAAACCCTACAGAGACGGGCGCTGGAACTACTGATAGAAGTTGATCCTGTCAGTAAAGGCGACCTTACAATCCGCGCCAATGTTACCGAAGATGAAATCGGCACGATCGCTGACTCCTACAATTCTACTATTAGCAACTTGCGGAAAATTGTTGTCCAGGTGCAAGCAGCAGCCACACAAATGGCAACAACCACCAGCAGCAGTGAAGTTTCTTCGCAAGGACTATCAGTAGAAGCCTTGCGGCAAACACAAGAAATTACCGTTGCCCTAAATCAAATTCAGGAAATGTCTAACTCGATTCGCGCTGTTGCTGCTAACGCGGAACAAGCAGAAGCTGCTGTGCAACTGTCTACACAGACGGTTGAAGCGGGTGATGCGGCAATGAACCGGACTGTTGATGGCATTATGGCAATTCGGGACACGGTTGCTCAAACCTCGAAAAAGGTGAAGCGATTAGGTGAATCTTCGCAAAAGATTTCCAAAGTGGTGAACCTGATCGGTACGTTTGCGGCTCAAACCAACTTGCTGGCGCTCAACGCCGCAATTGAAGCAGCTAACGCTGGAGAACAAGGACGCGGCTTCGCAGTTGTGGCTGATCAAGTACGAGGACTGGCGCGCCAATCTGCAAACGCGACAGCGGAAATTGAAAGTCTGGTGATGGACATTCAAACTGAAACTAACGAAGTGGTGGCAGCGATGGAAGCTGGTACAGAGCAGGTGGTAGAAGGTACGAAACTGGTGGATGAAACTCGCCAAAGCTTGAACCAAATTACCGCTGTTAGTAACCAGATTAGTGCCTTAGTTCAGGCGATCGCCTCGGCAACTGTAGCCCAATCCCAAGCTTCTGAATCTGTGACTCATACAATGACCGATGTGGCAGCGATCGCTAATCAAACTTCAACTGAAGCAAACCTTGTATCCACCTCGTTTAAAGAACTACTAGCGGTGGCGCAAGAGCTGCAAGCCAGCGCCGGTCAATTCAAAGTAATTTAATTGAATCAATTAGGGACAGCCATGTTAGATTATCGCCTTAACGAATCTCCCCCTGATATCCAATCGCAACAGGCAGATTCAACATTACCAACACAGCCGCAACCACAACCAAAGCCTACTTCCCAAAGACGCAAACCCTCTTTAGTGCAGTGGTTTTATGACCTCCCCCTTAACCGCAAGCAGCTGATTCTTGCTGGTACTTCCTTGGCTTCCATCATCGGAATTGTGAGTGCTGGATCATTCCTAAGTTTCAAGGGTTTGCAACAACAATTACTTTACCAAGCCCGCTCAGAGGTTGCTGTTACAGAAATTAACTACAACATCAAAATCAATCAAATGGGCTTTGGTTTTCGGGGACAAGCCGACAATGCTGCAATTATTGCGGCTGCTCAAGCTCAGACCTTGACTCCTGAATTACAAAGTCAGGTAAAGGGAATTCTGAAGAATGAAATCAAAGCCCGAAAAATCGAATATGCCACTTTGGTAGGAAAGGATTTGCGGATTATTGTTAATGCCAATGCTGATCGGCAAGGGGAAATTTTTAATCCCAACAATTTGGTAGAACAAGTTTTTAGCGATCCTCGGCAAATTAAAGCAAGTGCAATTGTTAGCTGGCGTGAACTAGCTAAAGAAGCTCCGCCTTTACCCTCAAATTTTGAGAATAAAGATGCCTTGGTTCGTTACACAATTACACCTGTAAGAGATCCCGCTACAAAACAAATTATCGGAGCTTTAATTTCTGGGGACATTGTTAACGGCAAGTTACCAATTGTTCAAGGAACCTTAAAAGCTTTCGGAGACGGCTATAGTGCCGTTTATCAACGTGAACCTAGTGGAGAATTCGTCCTTACTACCTCCTTAGACCAAGGGCAAGCAGAAAACCTAGCCAACGCTCAACCTAATGTAACTTTACCTGAAACATCTCTACTTGCAGCAGCAGCAGATGCTCAGGGTAAGCCAGTTAGCGGACGGGTGAAAGTAGGTGAACAGAATTATACTGTGGTTGCCAGAGCGTTACCTAATATCTCTAAAGAAGAAGCAGCTGGCCCAGTTCCTGTTTCTTTCGCTCAGCCTGTTGCTATTTTGGTGCGGGGAACCCCAGATACAGAAGCCAATGTAGTTATCAGAGAGAGTTTATCAGCACAACTACTACTCGGTTTACTAGCGTTGTTACTTATTTCGGGTTTGACACTGTTAATCGAACGCGCAGTTACTAAACCTGTGACGAGTCTACGACGAACCACCCAGAAATTCTCTGAAGGCGATCGCCAAGCACGGGCGGAAGTTTTTGCCCGCGATGAAGTTGGTCAATTGGCTATAGCTTTTAACCAACTGGCTGACAATGTTGAAAGTAATATCACAGAAATTCGCCACCAAGAAGAATTACGACTTGAAGAACAAGAGCAAGCTATCCGCCAACAAAGTGCTAACGCTGAACAGCAAAAATTAGGTAAAGAACTACTACAGAAACGGGCGTTGGAACTGCTGATCGAAGTTGATCCCGTTAGTCAAGGCGACCTCACAATCCGCGCCAATGTCACCGACGACGAAATTGGTACGGTTGCTGACTCGTACAATGCCACTATTAGTAGCTTGCGGAAAATTGTTACTCAAGTGCAAACCGCAGCCACCCAAATGGCAACAACTACCAGTAGCAGTGAAGTTTCTGTGCAAGAGCTATCAGCAGAAGCCTTGCGGCAAACACAAGAAATTACCGCTGCTCTAAATCAACTTCAAGAAATGTCTAACTCGATTAGCGCGGTTGCCACTAGCGCGGCACAGGCGGAAGCTGCGGTACAACTGTCTACACAAACGGTAGAAGCAGGTGATGCGGCAATGAACCGGACTGTTGAAGGGATTGGAGCAATTCGGGACACGGTTGCCGAAACCTCAATTAAGGTGAAGCAATTAGGGGAATCTTCGCAAAAGATTTCCAAAGTAGTAAAGCTGATTGGCACGTTTGCGGCTCAAACTAACTTGCTGGCGCTGAAGGCTTCAATTGAAGCTGCTCGTGCTGGAGAAGAAGGACGAGGTTTTGCGGTATTAGCTGATGAAGTGCGTGTACTGGCACGTCAATCGGCAGCTGCAACGGCAGAAATTGAAGGGCTGGTAACGGGAATTCAGACTGAAACCAATGAAGTAGTTGCAGCTATGGAAGTTGGTACAGAGCAAGTGGCAGAAGGTTCGAGACTCGTAGATGAAACTCGCCAAAGTCTGAACAAGATTACCTCTGTTAGTAACCAAATTAGTACCTTAGTCCAAGCGATCGCCTCGGCAACTGTAACGCAATCCCAAGCTTCTGAATCTGTGACGCATACGATGACTGATGTGGCAGCGATCGCTAATCAAACTTCAACTGAAGCTAACCTTGTATCAGCTTCGTTTAAAGAACTCTTGGCGGTGGCTCAAGAACTGCAAGCCAGTGCCAATCAATTCAAAGTAAGTTAGGGGATTTTGGGTATTAGGTGATACGTGTTAGTAACAATGCGAACTCAATGCCCAGTACCTAATCCTTAGAACCAAATATCCAGTCCCTAATATTCATAAAATTGTATAAATATGGCAATTGACACTGATATCCGCGACCAGGCATACCAGTTCTTCGTCCAAGAAGCACCAGAACTGTTGCAGGTAATCGAAGAGGATTTACTGACTCTCAGGCAAGAACGCAGTATTCCCAAAATCCATAATATGATGCGAGCTGCTCACTCAATTAAGGGTGGCGCTGCTAGCGTCGGGCTGGAAACAATCAAAACTTTGGCTCACAGCCTGGAAGATATTTTTAAAGCTCTGTTCAACGAAAAGCTAGAGATTGATGCAGAAGTAGAAACCTTGATTCTACAGGCTTATGATTGTCTGCGTGTGCCTTTAACCGAGCAGATTACTACTGGTCAATACAATTCAGACCAGGCAATGGCGATCGCAGAACCCGTGTTTACTAAGATTGAAGCCAGATTAGGAGATTTCTTAGGAGGATCTGCTGAGTTACCTGGCTCAATTGAATTGGGGGTGGATATTACTTTATCTATATTTGATGTAGATGTAGCGCAAGGGCTAGAGCGCCTAGAGGTTGTTCTAGCTAATCCTCAAGCCAATGAAGTAGCAGGAGAGCTGCGGGCCCAAGCAGAAGTATTTGCTGGACTCGCTGAACTGTTGAACTTGCCTGGATTTGGAGCGATCGCCTCTTCTGCTCTGGCCGCCCTAGAACAACAGCCCACAAAATCTGTTGAAATTACGCAACTTGCCTTTGCTGATTTTCAGCTAGCACGACTGGCTGTAATTGCAGGCGATCGCCTTCAAGGAGGTGCTCCCTCCACAGCTTTAATAAATTTTGCCAGTCTCTCTACTGCGCCAGAAGATCATCTGTCTGAGGTAGTATTTGAGCAGGTAATGCCTGGAGTGAATAACGCTGCTGCAAGTCCTGTTGCCGATATTAGCGCCTTTCCCTCTTTAGATAATCTTTTTGGCGGCTCTAATTTAAGTGTTGCCGAGGATAACAACCAAGAAGTTGAGCAAGTCTTTAATTTAGAGCTAGTTGAACCGAGTAGTAGCCCTGCCGACGAGCAAGTTATTGCCGCCCTTCCATCTCTAGATGACCTTTTTGGCGACTTTAGCCTTTTAGTGGAGCCTGCTTTAGACCAGAGTCCGGCGATATCAGTCACACCAATAACAGCGCCACCTCAAAAACTCGACATAGACATTAAAGCTGTTAATAGTCCAGAAAGTATCCAAAAACTAGTTGAATCAGTTGAGCAAGCATTTGATAGTTTGCCATCTATCCAAGACATTTCCACTCCATCGGACAACTCAGCGGCGATAGTTCCTGCTCTAGTTAATCTTCCTACCGTGGCGGAGACAGCTATATCCCCTCCGCCACAGAAACTTGAAACTACTGCAATACCCGCTACTCCTACCGCTAATATTTCTATCAGAGTTGACCTAGAACGGCTGGAACGGATGAATAATTTGGTGGGCGAACTCTCCATCAACCGCAATGGTCTTGCTCTTCAAAATGAACAACTGCAAGCGACAGTCCAAGAGTTGCTACGCCGATTTGGCAAATTTCAGCAAATGGGTCAGCAACTGCGTGCTCTCTCAGACCAGATGCTAGTGGCTCCAGACCGCTACGATTCTAGTCAGTCTAGAGCGACTGGTCAAAAAAAGCTTGCCCCCAACAATTTCGGCTCCAACTTGCTTATAGACCAAGGAATATTTCCTCAGGCTAACTTTGACTCGCTAGAGATGGACAGCTACGGAGAACTACACACTCTGCTGCAAGGGACTCTTGAAGAAATTGTGCAACTCGAAGAGACAGTAGGTGATGTTGTACTGTTCGCAGGGCAGTCAAGTCAGACAATAGAAGGACAAAAGCAGATGGTCGGTCACCTGCGGGATGACTTAATGTGGGCCAGAATGCTACCTCTAGGCGAAGTGCTGAACCGCTTTCCTCGGATGTTACGCGACTTATCTAACTCATATCAAAAACCGGTTGAACTTAAACTTACTGGCACTGGAGTTTTAGTTGATAAGGCAGCCCTAGAAAAACTCTCTGACCCTTTACTGCACTTAGTCCGAAATGCTTTTGATCATGGGATCGAACAGCCAGATGTGCGCCGTCAGCAGGGCAAACCGGAGCAAGGTAGAATTGAAATTCGTGCCTACCAACAGGGAAGTCAAACAACTATCGAGGTACGAGATGATGGTCGAGGTCTCAACTTAGATCGGATTCGCAGCAAGGCAATAGAGATGGGGTTGGCATCAGACGAACAACTAGCTAAAGCTTCCACAACTCGCCTTCTCGAATTAATATTTGAACCAGGATTCTCAACTGCAAGCCAAGTGAGTGAACTTTCCGGTCGTGGCGTGGGACTAGATGTGGTGCGCTCCCAACTGCGATCGCTCAAGGGTAATGTCACTGTCAATTCTGAACCTGGTAAGGGTACTACCTTTATTTTGCGTATTCCCCTAACGTTGACGATCGCTAAGTTACTCGTTGGGTTTGTCGGTTCTACTGCCTTTGCCTTGCCTTCAGATAGCATTGAAGAAATTTTGATTCCTCAAGCTGAGCAGGTGAAGTTTTCTGGAGGAAAGAGATTTTTGCACTGGCAAGATCGAATTATCCCTGTTTATCACCTATCGGAAATACTTAACTACGCTTGTCCCTTGCCAGAGACAATTAAGAGCCAAGCTTTGGAAGTAGTTCCTTCCCCAGAAGATTGGGCTTCACCAATGTTGTTGCTCAGCCAGGATAACCAGATTCTAGCGATAGAAATTGACCGCCTGGTTAGTGAGCAAGAACTTGTAATTAAACCTTTTGGAGCAGCGATCGCGCCTCCAAGTTATATCTACGGCTGTACCATTTTGGGAGATGGCAGTTTGATTCCGGTTATTGATGGCGCAAATTTGATCAACTCCTGCTTGGGTCAAGCTAAGACAGCTTCCGCTACCATGTCTGAACTACCAGAGGTGACCGCAGAAGCATTTACCCCGAGGATTGCTCCGGTGCCAGTTAAAACAGCTATAACTCCGACAATTCTTGTAGTAGATGATTCGATTACCTTACGGCAAACTTTAGCCCTCACTCTCCAAAAAGCAAATTACCGCGTCTTGCAAGCAGGGGATGGTCGGGAAGCGATCGAGCAGTTACAGAAAAATTCAACAATCCAGCTAGTGGTTTGTGATGTTGAAATGCCAAATATGAATGGTTTTGAGTTTCTCAGCCATCGTCGTCAAGACCCGCTGATGTTAAAAATTCCCACTGTCATGCTAACTTCCCGTAGCAGCGATAAACATCGGCAATTGGCGCAGCACTTGGGAGCTAACGCCTACTTTACCAAACCCTACATCGAGCACGAATTTATAGCCGCAATTAAAGCCACCATAACGCAGAGTATAGCTGTAGCAGCGCCTGCCCTTTCCCACGCCCCATAATTACAACTTAACTACAAGGGAAACAAGAGCATGAATAATACCTTAACCAAAGTAAAACCTAGTTCTAAACAGTCCAATAGTCGTGATGCTAGAGCATTTCTTAAAGTGATTGTCTTTAGCATCGGTAATCTGAAGTTGGCTTTACGCATTGAAACTGCCTACAAAGTGCTGAATCAGACTCCGGTTTATGGGATTGGAGCTAGCGGTGTAGGAATTGCCAATGTAGGCGATCGCGATGTCACCGTTGTAGACTTGCATCGACAGTTATTCCAATCCAGTAACCTTAACGAAGGAGTTAATAAAGGCTATCTCCTGATTATCCAAAACAAGGAAGGTGAACTTTATGGCATTCCAGTTGCAGGAGTCCCAGCTTTGATGGAGATACCTTTAGCCAATATTCGAGTTTTGCCCCAGTCCTACCGCCATGCTGATGTATTTGGGTTCGCTACTCATGTCTGTCATATTCCACAAGCAGAAGCGCTGACAATATTTCTGCTGGATGTCGATCAAATGCTGCTAGCTCCCTGATTCGACGCTATTCCAAAAATTCCGCAGACAAACGGTAGTCGCTTACTAGAATAACTCAAGGGTTACGGTGTTCAACACTTCGTCAAGGGTCGTAGAGGTTCACAATAGTAAGTAACAGCGACCTAAAAACCATTTATGAGTGCAAACGCCACGATTACTGATAACCCGTTGCTAATTGGCAAGGGGCTACCCCCATTTGAGGCGATCGCGCCTGAACATATTGTGCCGGCGATCAGGCAGTTGCTGGCGGAACTAGATGCAGAACTTGCCAGCTTAGAAGTTAATATCCAACCGACTTGGAGTGGCTTAGTAGAGCCGCTAGACCGCTTAGTAGAGCGTCTGCAATGGAGTTGGGGCATAGTAGGGCATTTCATGGGCGTTAAGAATAGCCCAGAACTGCGAGAAGCCTACGAGACTGTGCAGCCCAACGTGGTGCAATTCTTCAATAAACTGAACCAAAGCCAACCAATATATGAGGCCTTTAAAACTCTACGGGCAAGTGACAACTGGGAAAGCCTGGAGTCAGCACAACAGCGAATTGTAGAAGCAGCAATCAAAGATGCCGAGCTTTCGGGTATAGGCTTGGCGGGTGAGAAACGCGAGTACTTCAATAATATTCAGCTAGAGTTGGCAGAACTTACAACTAAGTTTGGTAACCACGTCTTAGATGCCACGAAAGATTTTAGTCTGACTTTGAGAAACAAATCAGAAATTGACGGGTTGCCTCCTAGTTTAACCAGTCTGGCTGCCCAAGCTGCCCGCGCTGCTGGAGAGGAGAACGCTACTGCTGAGGATGGTCCCTGGCGGATTACTCTAGATTTCCCCAGTTTTGGTCCCTTCATGCAGCACAGCACTCGTCGGGATTTGCGAGAGAAACTCTATAAGGCATTTATCAGTCGTGCCTCAAGTGGTGAGTTAGATAATACCCCACTGATCGAGCGCATTTTGCAGCTACGTCAGGAAAAAGCGCAACTGCTGGGCTTTGATAGTTATGCAGAGTTAAGCCTGGCAAGTAAAATGGCTCCCAACGTTGCAGCGGTAGAAGCTCTTTTGGAGGAATTGCGTCGCGCCAGTTATGATGCTGCTGCTAAGGAATTCGAGGAACTAAAAGTATTTGCTGCTAGCAAGGGAGCGCCCGAAAGCAGCGATTTGAAACACTGGGATGTAGGTTTTTGGTCAGAGCGCCAGCGGGAAGAAAAGTTTGACTTTAGTGCAGAAGAACTGCGACCTTACTTTCCTTTGCCCCAAGTGCTAAATGGTTTGTTTTCTCTGGTGCAGCGGCTTTTTGAAGTTAACATAACTGCTGCTGATAACCAAGCTCCTGTATGGCATGAAGACGTGCGTTATTTCCAGGTTGCTGATGAGACTGGGGAAGTCATTGCCTACTTCTATCTAGATCCCTACAGTCGCCCAGCTGAAAAGCGCGGCGGTGCTTGGATGAATGATTGCATAGGTCGTGCCAAAATTACTGAAGAAAATGGTACGGCTACCATCCGCAAACCAGTCGCGTATTTAGTGTGTAACCAAACCCCACCTGTAGATGGTAAGCCTAGCTTAATGACTTTCGGCGAAGTGGAGACTCTATTCCACGAGTTTGGTCATGGTTTGCAACATATGCTGACTAAGGTAGACTACGCTGGGGCAGCAGGCATCAATAACGTGGAGTGGGACGCGGTGGAACTGCCCAGCCAATTTATGGAAAACTGGTGCTATCACCGGGAAACATTGTTGGGTATGGCGAAGCATTACGAAACAGGTGAATCACTGCCTGAGCATTATTATCAAAAGCTGTTGGCTGCACGCAATTATATGAGCGGTACTACTATGCTACGGCAACTGCACTTTAGCTTTGTTGACATAGAACTGCATCACCGCTATCAACCTGGTGGCAATGAAAGTGTAACTGATGTGCGTAATCGGATTGCTAAAACAACCACGATTTTACCAACCCTACCAGAAGATGCCTTCTTGTGTTCCTTTGGACATATTTTTGCTGGAGGCTATGCCGCAGGTTATTACAGCTACAAGTGGGCTGAAGTTCTTAGTGCTGATGCTTTTGCTGCTTTTGAAGAAGCTGGAATAGATTCAGATTCAATGGCTACCACGGGTAAGCGCTTCCGGGACACGGTGTTGGCTTTGGGCGGTAGTAAGCAACCGATGGAGGTGTTTAAATCCTTCCGGGGTCGTGAACCTAGTACCGCGCCGTTGCTCAAACATAGCGGTTTAGCTACTGCTGCTTAAACGATATTGACAATGACATGGGGTACGAGGAGGATTGATGGAGAATTCTGCGTTTCCCCTCGTCCTCTTTTTGATTAGGTTCTAGGTATAAAGATAATTAAGTGCGATCGCCCTTGTTTTTTACCACTCCAAACTCAATCCCAGTAGTTAAAATTTGAAGTTAGGCGATCGCCTAACTTACTGTAAGTAATCGTGAAAATCAATGTCTACTCCAAATCAAACTAATTTAACGGTTGCAGAGGCGCAGAGAGTTCTTAAAGATTTCAATTGCATAGATAAGTCTGTGGCAGCATCAGAAAAAGCCCTAATTCGTGAGGCTTTATTGCTGATAACCAGTTTTTCTGATTATCAAATATTAGGGATTTGCGCTGATACATCTGCTCAAGGTTTATTAGCTCTAAAAACGTATTCAGAATCTTTGGGCTACAAAACTAACTTCGACTTAACCCCAGTAGAAGGTTCAGTTTACATTAAATTCAATCCTCAAACAGGATTATGTTATCTCGATTCTTACTCAGGAAAGCATCGTGGTGTGCTTGTGTCTTGCCAATCTTCACAAGACAACTCAATAAATGAAATGTATGGACATCTACCAATAGATTTATTTGAACCGAGCGAATAAATGCTTTTTATTCACATTTTGCACCTAGCGGTTAGAAACCGCCGCTATACAAACAAAACCTGCCTCCGCAGGTTACCAATTCCCGATTTTTGGTTAGTCCAAAGCAGGCGGACTTAGTTTGTATAGCCGCGAATTTCATTCGTTGAGGCTTGGTGCTCAAAATTCCTGACAGATAATAGTAGGTTTTACGACGGCTTCTGTAATAGAGCTTACAGAATGAGGCGCATGGGTAAGTATCGATATATTTTGTTTTACAAACCCTATGGTGTCTTGAGCCAGTTTACAGATAATACTGGTAACCAACGTTGTACGCTGAAAAAATACATCTCGGTTCCTGGAGTTTATCCAGTTGGACGTTTGGACTGGGACAGTGAAGGGTTGCTGCTATTAACAAATCATGGGCAACTGCAACATCGGCTCTGTGATCCCCGATTTCAACATCCCCGAAAATATTGGGTACAAGTTGAACGGATTCCAGATCAAGATGCCATAAGACAGCTGCAAGAAGGTGTGATAATTGATAATTACTGTACTCGGAAAGCATTGGTGCAACTATTAAGTACTGAACCGCAACTACCTCCACGCGATCCCCCAATTCGGTTTCGTAAAAATGTACCAACAGCATGGCTAGAAATGACACTCACTGAGGGTCGAAACCGTCAAGTGCGGCGGATGACTGCTAAGGTGGGTTTTCCGACTTTGCGGTTGGTGAGAGTGGCGATCGCGGAACTTAGCTTGGAAAACCTAGAACCTGGTCAGTGGCACGATCTCACGCCAGAGGAACTAAACCCTCTCCTAAAATTGGTGATGCCAGGGCAACCGCAGAATTAAATATGGGGCTAAACTGGACAAACAATGAGTGTGATGCCCCTTGGGCGGGCGAAAGCCATCGCGCTATGTGTGCAGTAGGTATCACGCTTCTAGATAGCCGCAAGCATAATTCGTTTAGCTATTATGAGGCAGAAGAGAACGAATTATGACAATTTAGATAGTAGCCAGTTATCTACGGTGTTAGTGGCTAGAAGCGTCTCAGAACGGGAATGTGAGGAAATCCTACCATGCTGATTTGCCCCCAGTGTCAGTTTGAAAACCCAAATACCAACAAATTCTGCCAACACTGTGGTATCCCACTGACATCCATTGTTTGTTCAGAGTGTAAAACTAATGTGCCTTTGAGTGAAGAACAGTGTCAGAATTGCGGCGCGGAAACAGGAACGGTATGGCAGGCAATTATTTTAAAACAGCCAAATGAAGAAGGGGCTAGGGACTGGGGGCTAGGGACTAAGGGAGAAGAAAAGACACTAGATTCGGGTGTAGAGGCTAGTGAACAAGAAGGAATTGGCAGCAACCAAATATTAGAAAACAACACCTCTTCCCCTAGCCCCCAGCCCCTAGCCCCCAGCCCCTCTTCAAGAGCATACTTAGACCAAGAGCAGCGTTATCAACTACTGGAACCTTTACCTCCTTTAAAAGAAATCGCCGCAACCTCTGTCGTACAGGTGCGAGTGTTGGACTGCAAGCCGTTGCAACTGTCACCCTTAGAAGTGAATGCCGATTCGGTAATGACAATGGAGATTCCGGCGATCGCTAAAGCGTATCTTACACTCCAGGCTCAATCCTACGAAGCACTACCCGCTATCCATGATGCTTGGCAGCAGGACGGTATTCAGGTAGTGCTAATTGCAGATCGCTCTAAGTGGCCTGAGCTAATTCAACTGTGGCGCGATGACAAAACTACGCAATTGCAGATTTTGCATTGGTTATACGAGATGATCCAACTTTGGGAAGCGCTGGAACCATATAATTGTCGTCAAAGCCTTCTAGAGCTGTCGAATCTGCGAGTGGATGAAGACGGGGTGCTGGGGCTGCAACGCTTGGATATTGAACCCAACACTGGCAAGCCTTTAACACTGCAAGACTTGGGCGAAGCGTGGCAGAGATTATTTCAGGAGTCTCAACAAACCCAACTTGGCGCTTTGATTGAGTTGTTGGCTGAGTTACAGAGTGGTAATATTCAGACGCTCGATGATTTGCGATCGCGCCTAGAAGTAATCGCAAATGAACTACAAGTAAATGTTTCTTCTACCCCTGATCTACATTCTGAACCAGCAGTAGCACAGTCAGCCGCTCAAAAAATGGCAGCTGCTGCAACTCCACAACAGGCTGCTGCGCCTATTTTAGAGTTAGATGAATTACAAGATAGTTTGGCTAAGAGTGATGATATGCCAACACTTGTGCTGCCTATGCAGTTAATCAGCTTGGAAGACGCGGGACGTACAGATGTAGGTCGTCAACGCAATCACAACGAAGACTTCTTTGGCATTGAAACAGGGATAAACAAACTTGAATTCCCTAACAACCAAGTTATCCAGGCGCGTGGTATTTATATTCTCTGCGATGGCATGGGTGGGCACGCTGGGGGCGAGGTGGCTAGTAACCTAGCAGTGAAAAAGCTCCAGCAATACTTTCAAACTAACTGGCAGTCCAATCTGTTTCTGCCAAGTGAAGATGCAATCCGTGAGGCTGTGCTTTTAGCTAATCAGGCGATTTACGACATGAACGAACAGGACGCACGTTCTGGTGTCGGGCGCATGGGCACCACTTTGGTAATGGTTTTGCTCCAAAATACTCATGTAGCAGTTGCTCATGTAGGAGATAGCCGCCTCTATCGGCTTAGTGGCAAGCAGGGGTTAGAGCAAGTAACTGTGGATCATGAGGTGGGGCAACGAGAAATTTTGCGGGGAATAGAACCAGAGATTGCTTATGGTCGTCCAGATGCCTATCAACTTACTCAGGCCCTCGGACCACGAGATGAAAACTTCATTAATCCTGATGTGCAGTTTCTGGAACTGTATGAAGATAGTTTACTGCTTTTGACTTCCGATGGTCTTTCAGATAATGACTTAATAGAGCAGCATTGGCACACTCACTTAGAACCCCTCCTTACAGAAGCTAGCTTGAAGCGCGGAGTCAGTGATTTAATTGATTTGGCGAATCAGTACAATGGTCATGACAACATCACCGCCGTAGCAATTCGGGTAAGAGTTCGCCCCCGCCACGAGGAATAACCGTGGTCACGCTGTCTCTATTACATCCCGAACAAAACATCCCACTGCAACAGTGGCACTTTGAGGACGAGTCTGTTATTCGGATTGGTCGCTCTCCAGAAAATGATGTGGTTTTGAGCGAATCCTTGGTTTCCCGCCATCATCTGGAACTCCGGTGCATCATTTCAAATAACCGCAGTTTGTGGCAGATGATTAATCAAGGGACGAATGGAACTTTCCTTGACGGCATCCTGGTTTCTCAAAGTTTGGTGACAGATGGTTCCCTGATTCAGTTGGCACGGGGAGGACCTATTCTAAAATTTCAAACTAAGACATCAGGTACGGGACAAGTGGTAAAAGGAGAAGAAAAGTCCCAAGAGGAAGAGAACTTTTCAATCTCGTCTGCTCAATCGCCTGTCCCAGGTTGTACTCATGATGGTAACCCGCCTAATAATTTGTTCTGCATCCACTGCGGTCAACCGCTCTCTGTGCAAACAACAATTCGGCAATACCAAGTATTACGCATCCTGGGACAAGGAGGAATGGGTACCACGTTTATTGCTTGCGATCCAACAAAGGCGATCGCCGGACATCCGCAACTTTTGGTGTTAAAAGAAATGAATGCGGATATGGCAAAAATTGCCAAAGCCCAAGAACTATTTGCCCGAGAGGCACGTACTCTTAAAACGCTAAACCATGTAGGGATTCCTAAATATTATGATTTCTTTGTAGAAGCAGGTAAAAAATACTTGGCTATGGAGTTAGTTCACGGTGAGGATTTAGAAAAACGTGTCTATGAGCGGGGACCAGTAACACAAGCAAATGCGATCACCTGGATGATTCAAACTTGTGATGTTTTAGACTATATCCACACTCAAGAGCCACCCCTAATTCACCGCGATATTAAACCCGCTAATTTGATGGTACGAACATCAGATAATCGGGTAGTAGTTCTGGATTTTGGCGCTGTTAAAGAAATTGGCACTGTACTCGGCACTCGGATTGGTGCTGAAGGGTACTGCGCCCCTGAGCAGGAGCGAGGACAACCGCTTACCCAATCAGATCTTTATGCAATTGGACCAACACTGATTTTTCTGTTAACTGGCGAAACGCCTTTTAAGTATTATCGACAGCGGGGGCGGGATTACGGATTTCAGGTTGAAAGTGTGCCTACAATTACTCCGCAACTGCGAACAATAATTGAGCGTGTGACAGAATCACACCCTAGCGATCGCTATGCAACTGCTAAAGAACTTGCTGCGGCATTAGCCGCTTGCCGATCAGCGTAACTTGCGTTGTGGTCGGCTTGAATGCAGGAGAGAACCTCCTGCAACGCTGCCATGTCAAACATAAATCATAGACAAGGAGATCCGGGAAACCCCCCATTTATTTCTACGCCCAGATCTTACGTTGGTAGCATTATTCCTCGTCCCAGGATTCAACTGATATCAGGTCACTTACTGGATCTTGCATTGTGAAGCCAAAGTCCAGCAGTTCTTGTTTCCAGTAAGACCATTCATTACCGTAGATCAGGGCGATTTTCCAGATGCTATCGGTTGGCTTGATGATTTTCGATTCTACCAGTGAATGCACGTGACGCTGCAACTTCACCATAGGGTGAATAACTTGCTGAGCCATAACCTCGATTAAATTCAAATTGTGTTTATAAATACTTAACTAGCAGCGTTTTCCGATTTTGATTTACTACCGATGCGTAGAGGTCTCTTCGGTTGGAAAACCACTGTTAACCTTTATAGCCTATCACAAAGATATCTGCAAGTTGTTGAGTGTGACTCCATAGTACGGGAATTACTACCGCTGATGATTGCTAACCTGGATGCTGGGATTGGTGTTGCTTTAACGGGCGATGGCAACGGGCAACGCCCGATTGTCCGTCCGTGCCAGAGTTGCGGGGGGAAACCTTCCCCGCCGTTTTTCTGGAGAGAGTATCTCCCCAGAAACAACGGCATCCGCAATCTCACATCGCTACGCGCGGACATCGCCTAGCTAGAAGTAGAAATTCCATTACAGGAACTCAATACTCTAAATTAGAAACAGACATTTCAGGTTGAAAGAGTTATGTCAGAAACTACATTAATTTCGCCAGCCCCACTTGATGTCGTCTTGCCACCTACCCAAGACGAACTTCCCTACGATGACGGCATACCAATGGAAAGCGAACGTCATGTGCTCCAGATGCAGCTACTAATGGAAACTCTGCGGCTCTATTGGGTAGACCGTCAAGACTTTTACGTCGGCGGCAATATGTTTGTGTACTTCAGTTTG
>JBGTCQ010000014.1:0-28285 GCA_041748755.1 Chroococcidiopsidaceae cyanobacterium
GCGCTAGTGTACTGCTCCACCAGACTCTCCAATTGTTGAGCCAGCGGCTCAAACTCTGGACTACTGTAAGTGCGAATCCAGTTTGCATACTGGTGGTCTGGAACTCCACCCTGAGCCAGTTGTTGCCCCAAGAATGCATACAGACGCATACACGGTGACATGGCGGCACTTGTGAGACCCACATCACTACCCCAAGCAGTAGCCAGCAAGAAATCGGTATAACGGCGTGTAGCGGGACCTGGTTCAACAGAGCGCAAGTTAACTTCCCAAGCTGCGGCATAGGCTTCATGAAGACAAAGTTCCTCCAGCACACCCCCCGCAAGGTTGTGAAAAACACTGAATCCTTCCCAATCAGGTGTCTTAGCAGCTACGATGCTATAGGCACGGGCAAAGGCTTCTAGAAAAAAGGCATCTTGTCCCACATAGTAGGCAAATTTCTGCCGCTCAAGTGTACCGTTAGCAATACCTTGGACAAAAGGATGTTTTAGGCAAGCTTGCGTCAGGTCTTGATTCGCTTGCCATAATTCGCTAGATAAATTCATTGGTGCATGTCAAAGCAAAAACTGTAGTAAAACTGAACCGATCGCTCCTAAGAAATTCATAAAACTTGGTTTACTTTTAGGTTTAGCTGCATCTTGGGGTATTTGCAGCTCTTTAATGAAGGTTTGCGCTGTTTGATAACCTTGGGTATTGCCTTGAGCTAGAAAGAGTTTTTCAGCTTGTTGGGCATCTTGCAGCGCTGTGGGTCTTTCTAGTAATTGGTAGTGAGCAACACCACGAGCCAGGTAAGCAGCAGCAAAGTTGGGGTTAATACTCAGTGCTTGGTTAAAATATGCGATCGCTCCTTTGGCATCTCCTTTTTGACCTTGCTCTATACCCCAGCTATAAAAATCTTCAGCTTTCCCAACCTGAGAAGGTATACCAATTGCTCCTTGCAGATTAGCCCCGCTCATATCAGCACCAGTCAAATCTGTATTGACTAAGTAGCTATCTCTCAAATCAGCAACACTCAAATTAGCCCCACTCAAGTTTGCCCCATCTAAATTTGCGCCAAACAAAGAAGCACCGTTGAGATTTGCATTGCGTAGATCAGCTCCACTCAGGTTTGCTCGACTGAGATTAGCTCCGCGCAGATTAGCTCTACTGAGATTAACTCCAGACAGGTTAGTTAAAACTAGACCTACACCGCTTAGTTCACAACTTTGACATTCTTTGGTTGCCAGTAGCTGTCTAATATCTTCGGAATTTGCAGATGCTGGAGTTGCTAAGCAGATTGTAGTCAGCAGGGCTAGGGTGGCTAGAATTGGGGGTTTCATGGCTGTCAGTGTCGCAAGTAGCGATGCAAGAGCGTGTGCTTAGTCAGGGCAATCGGCTTATTAGGCAGTATTGTTTTGCTTAATTCTTAATTTATCAGCCTGGATATCTCAGCACAAACAGGATAAATGCGGGGTGTTACAAAAAAACTTTTTACCAGGCTCAGTAATTGTACGGTTTTCTATTTTGCTACTTAAGGTCTGTTTTATGGTGTGCTGATATAGTCTCGTATTCCCTCAAAGTTGTCTAGCTGTGTGGAATGATTTGAATCTAACACTAGGATTAACTATAAGCTTAATAAAGCGATGCATTAGCTCAATAGAGATATTTGATACTCCTAGTTTTGGTTGCCCCAAGCGACTATAAATCGCCGCCATACAGACCGGAGGCAGAGCTTTCCTTGCTCCGCAAAACCAGACAAGTACAGGTTGCAAAACTTTAAATCTTGAATCCACGCACCATTCGGACGCACATTTGTCTAGTCCGCAAAGTTTATTTGCTGGTAACAAGTGCAACCTGCCAGTGATAACACAACCTGTCTAACCAGCTTTACGAGCAACCAACAAAACCTTGCTCCTACAACCATTAAAAATTTAACGCTCTTTTCATAGAACTCAAGCCCATCTTTATGGGTGCTTTACATTGAAGCGTAATATACTCGCTACCTTATGTATATATACGGAAGAAACTCCAACTAAAGACTATAACGACTTTATAGAAATCATCTTATCCGTATATATACAGAAATTTTTTGATAGCGAGAGGCTTATTACTCATGGCTACTATCCAGCACTTCAGTTCCGTTCGCTTCGTTCTAACTGCCTTAGCTTTGGGTAGCCTCATCCTTCCATTGCACGGACTGAAAGCTATGGCCCAACAGGTGGAAACCGCACCCATAATAGACACGAGGTACGGTTCGTGGGTGGATGTCGGCACAGACGTGAGAAACCTGTTTCGCATCTCCGTTGGAGAGAACTCAAACGATGGTGACCAGGGTGACGCTGTTAATCTAGTTATTAATGGCGTTGCAGTCCCGCCCGGAACAACTCTCGATGTGGTTGAAACTGAGGATAGTGCGATTCGTGTGTTGGATGTCAATGGCAAGCAGTTGACGACAATTGATCTAAACAATCTCCAGCCAGGGGCAACATTCTCAAGAGAATTCATTTCGGTATTGGGTCAAGAAACAGGTCGATATCATTTATTAGTGGAAACCAAGGGTCTAGATGTAACAAATCCAAACGGAACCACCACCCGGATAAATCCTCCCGGAAACATTAAACGATCTCAGACCATTAATTTGGCATCTGGGAACCCCAATAGCCTGACACCCGATCAGCTAGTCTTTTCGGCAAGCCCCAGCGACCCGAACGTTGTGGTCGTATCGCAGGTGAGTAACTTCAATAACCCCTCGCTACAGGTTGAAACTGCTGACAGTGGCGAAGCGGTAATCGTCCCTGGTAGCATCACTGTGATTCGGCGTTTGCGACCAGTTGTGGTAACTGGCACTACCGTCAATCAACGACCTGAAACAGTTACCAGTCAAATTATCTCCTCAGAAACTCGCACGGTGGAGGGCGGTAGCTCCCAGACTACTACCACCGAGCAGCGTACCAGCGAACAACTCGTTCCTGGCGAAATAGAAATGACAGTTGATGGTGTCGAAGTTACAGCAGCTCCGCCTCAGGTAGTTGAGCGCAAAGATAGGGTAGAACACAAGTACCAGTCCAGACCAGGGGGCACACTCGTTCCATTCGTCGTTAAGAAGGTGACATCTGAGGGTAAAGTTGTCACAGATAATCCGGCAGAGTATGAAATTACCCGCAACATCGGGCTGAATATTCGTGGTGGGGTATCCGGTGGTGAACCGCAATTAAGCGCAACAGTAATGGTTCCGCTTAACCGTAAACAAGGTACTGTGTCGGCTGGAGTAAATGCAACCCTTAACCCTTTAGTCTCCAACACTCCGGGAGGCACTATCTTCTCGGTTTCACCCATCCTCCAGGTAAACCAGCGACTTTTAGAAGAGCTGAAGGATGAGAACAATCAGCCGATTCTTGACAGACAGGGAAATCCAATCATGAAACCAAAAAAAGGTGGAGTGTTTTACGGTCAGCTTGGTTTGACAGGAGCATTCGTGAATGGAGCAACGGAAACGACAACCGTTACGTCAACCCCGCAACAGTTTGAGACAGCAACCAGACGCACGTTCGTTACCTCAACAGAGCAGACGGACACCACAATAGAGACGCTACAGCGTACTACTACAACAGTGGCAGGTACACAGAGTTTTGCAGACACCTTTAGTCAGGCGACTAGCCAGACCAACTTGATTTCGGAGACGAATACGAGTGTTACTGAGGGCAATCAGTCTCAGACTGAGACGATAAGGCAGTTCCCTGAAAATACCCCCAGTACCAGTGTCGTCACTCAAGACCCCGTTTTCGGAGAAACAGTAACGACAACCACTAGTGAAACCCAACAGGGGGAACTTCAGGTTGGAGACCGGGCGTTGGTTTCGAGCGAACTTGGAGGCACTACTGCGGCGATTTCTTCCGAGGATGTTCAGGTGTTAGGCAGCCAGCTGAACCAAGGAACTCCTGTCGCTGTAGGAGATCCTAAAGAAACAAAAGTTGAGCGGGGAGAAACTCGGTCCGCAGCTACTGGTCCTGCCAAGGTAATCAGGCGGAACTCTGAGATCGAGAAAGAGTGGAATTTGGACGGCACACTGCGCGTGGGATACTCTAACATACCCAACCAAGGGGCAGTAGCTAAGCCTGGTCAATTTTCCTACGATGTCTACCTGCAAGCCTCTACCAACGGACCTGATACCGGAATCGGAGCCATGCTCGGTGTTACGCTTCTTGACGGGGTTGAGCGTAATGCTGAGGGTAAGATTCGTCACGGCAATAACCGAACACTTAACTTAGACTTTGATGCCTTTCTCTCGAAAGACGGCGACGTAAAAGTGGGAGGGTTCTTGTCTTTACGAGCAGCCGGTTCTGCTGTCTCTAGGCAAGAGATAGTAGAGGGAGTTGACACTAGCATTGAGCAGTACGTTGCTGAGCGCGATGTCATTATGGGAAGCGCGAAAAAGTGAGATGATCTTAAAAAAGGGCGTAGACACCCGAAGGGGGCTTCTCGTTCGCCCTACAGCCCTTCGGGCATCCTTCGGCAGGCGTTGGGCTAGGGTAGAGTAGCGGAACCTGCCCGTCAGACAATCGCTTCGCAATTAACAAAGTGTACCTGAAGTCTTTAATTTTGACTAATGCTTGTTGCAATCTGTGATGATTCTGCTTGGTAATTGCGATCGCAGTGCCTAGAAATTACGCACTGCGGTAGTCTAGATAAGCATGATATTATTTGTTTTCAAATACTGCTTTATGTCTTCCGCCGTTTCCAGTCCTCCCCGCACAATTCGCATAGGTTCCCGCAAAAGTCAGCTGGCTTTAGTTCAGACTTACTGGGTGCAAGAACAACTCCAGAAAAGCTTCCCTGATCGCACGTTTGAAGTCCATACAATGTCTACCCAAGGCGACAAAATTCTGGATGTTGCCCTAGCAAAAATTGGAGACAAGGGGCTATTTACAAAAGAACTCGAAGTCGGAATGTTAAGCCACGAAATTGATTTTGCGGTTCATTCACTTAAAGATTTGCCGACTCAGTTGCCAGAAGGGTTAGTTCTGGGAGTGGTCACTGAACGAGAAAATCCTGCTGATGCTCTAGTGGTGCATGAGCAGCATCGAGATAAGCAGATTAACACGCTGCCAGAGGGTGCGGTAGTGGGGACATCCTCTTTACGGCGACTAGCTCAATTGCGTCATCACTTCCCTCATTTGACATTTAAAGATATCCGGGGCAACCTAAATACGCGCCTGTCAAAACTGGACGCGGGTGAGTATGATGCAATTATCTTAGCCGTGGCTGGCTTGCAACGACTGAGAATGAGTAATCGCATTCATCAAGTTCTCCCAGATGAAGTTTCCCTCCATGCAGTCGGACAAGGAGCCTTGGGAATTGAATGCCGCGTTGACGATTCAGAAGTGCTGTCACTCCTGAAGGCAATCGAACACATTCCCACACGCGATCGCGTTTTAGCTGAGCGTGCCTTCTTGCGAGAACTACAAGGTGGTTGCCAAGTGCCAATCGGTGTTAATACTCAGCTTGACGGAGATACTCTGAGGTTAACGGGGATAGTCATTAGTGTGGATGGTAAACGGCTAGTGAAAGATACTGTTACTGGTACTACTAACGACGCAGAACAACTAGGAATTGAATTAGCACAACGTTTGCGGCAACAAGGAGCTCAGGAAATTTTGGAGGAAATCTTCAAAGCAGTCCAGCGCGGCTAAAATATTCAGCTGTTGAATTAAGAACCCCCGGATACATTTATTGAAGGGGAAATATCACTATGAAGGTGGTTTGACCATTTTGACTTTCAACTGAAATTTGACCACCTAGTTTTTCTACTAGTTTTTTAACTAGTGCCAATCCTAATCCAGTGCCACTTTGATTAGAGAAGTCACTGTTAGGAATGCGATAAAATTTCTCAAAAATGCGGGGAAGTTGATCGGTAGGAATTTCGACACCAGAATTGCTCACCTTCAACTGAATTATGCTTTTTTGAGCATCAGCTGTAACGGTGATTTGTTCACCTGAAGGAGTGTACTTACAGGCATTGTTTAATAACTCTGTCATGATCCGCTTCAGTCCAGGTAAATCGCTAACAAGAGGAGGCAAATTAGAGGAAATATTAACCTGCAAGTTTTGTTTGTTGTATCGGGTGCGTTCTTCAAAAGTTTCCACTACGCCAGGGAGCCAATGTTGCAATAGAATAGTTGTCAAATCTAAAGTATCAGCATCTGCATCGAGCCGTTGCAAATCCAATAAATCATTGATCAGGCTAAGTTCTTGTTCACACTGAGCGTGCAAAATCTGAAAGTAGCGGATAGCTTGTGTAGGTTCCTGGTTCAGCTCAGCGGAAAACACACCCTGCTGATCCAGGATAACTTCCAACATTTGGAGCACCGTTTTTATATTTGCTATCGGAGTTTGCAATTCGTGAGCGACAGTGCTAAAAAATTCTTCTTTAAGTCGGTTGAGCCTCTGTAGTTCTGCCCTTTGCGTTTCTAGCTGTGCCTGTTTTAGCAGTGCTAAGTTCTGCTCAGTCTGATTACGCTCGCTGCTTCGGAAGACGAGAACAGCGCCAGTAATTTCCCCGTTGTGATTTTTTAGAGGTGCAGCGCTGTCATTAATTGGCAACTCTATGCCATTCTTAGAAATAAGGTTGATCTGCTCTGGCAAATAAACAATAACACCTTTTTCAAGTGCCACTGCTATAGGGTTTTTAGCAGGTGTATGCGTTTCTTCATTGATAATATTAAATACTTCTGGCAAATCCCTATTTAGAGCATCTTCTTGTTGCCAACCTGTTAAAGCTTCAGCAACAGGGTTGAGAAACTTTACGCAACTCTTAGTATCAGTAACAATTACAGCATCACCGATACTTCTAAGAATTGAGTCAAGCCATTGTTCCCTTACTTTTAACTGCATTTCTAACTTATGCTTTTGCAGCGCAGTTTCAATGGCAACATATAAATCTTTCTCTCCAAATGGTTTAAGTATGTAGCCAAATGCTCCAGTTATTTTTGCTCGTTGTACTGTACTTCTATCTGAATGACCAGTAGTATAAACTACTGGGATTTGTAGTGAATTCCATATTTGTTCAGCAGCTTGTACGCCATCAATATCACCTTTTAAGCTAATATCCATTAAAACTAAGTCTGGACGGATTTCTGTAACTTTTATAATTGCTTCTTCTCCAGAGTTAACAACATCAAGAACAGAATATCCTAAGTTCTCCAAACAATCTTTTATTGCCTCTGCAACAACTTCATCTTCAACTATTAAGATTTGAATATTTGCTTCTTCAACTTTTTGCATTATGAATGCTCTGTAAAAAAACTTATAAACTTATCACTTATACTATTGATATTGATACTATAGCAATACGATTTAAATTGTGAGTGGGACGTATTACTCACTCAGACTAGAAGCCTACCCTACAATCCAATCTTTGGTTAGGCTCTTTTATTGATTGCTGGAATTTTTTAATTTTTGGAACTACTTGCACTTCAAGCTGATAAGCTCTCAGACATATTTCCTCGCCTGTAATAATGTCACCTTGCCACCGCTGAGCATCCTTCATTTTAAAGACGATATCATTGATATTTCCCCAAACCTTATAGGTGGGTTTCTTCCATATTTCAGTCTCAAGCAAACTGATAATTGTCTGATAGGAAGGCACAGCCACGGTGCTCAAAAGCAGCAAGGCTAACCTCATTTCACAGGGGGCTAGTTTTTTTGAGTAACCCATTGCATATTATTTGAATCTTAATTTCCCTTTCACTCTAGGACAAATTGGAAGAGTTAAGGAGTGCAAATTTTCTTTGATTGGCTTAACTTTGAGGATAGCTTTCAGCACCTTATTAAATTTTTTATTATTTCACATTCTTTGGCATTGCACCTTGAGAGGATGATATGGTAGGGACAACTTTGCTGTAAGTGATCAATATCACAGTCTAAGTTAAAAAAAGCCACGCCGGGATAAGCGCAGAAATCCAGCAGAATTATATGAGTAGGCTTCAAGCCTATTTAGTTAACTACATACTTTAGGGGACACAAAAGTCAAGATGCAAATTCTGTTTGTTGCCGCAGAAGCAGCTCCTATTGCCAAAGTTGGAGGAATGGGGGATGTTGTCGGTGCCCTACCCAAAGTGCTAAGAGCAATGGGTCATGATGTGCGGATCTTCATGCCTTACTACGGAATGCTGCCGGACAAAATGGAGATTCCCCAAAATCCGGTCTGGTCAGGATCTGCAATGTTCCAGAGTTTCTCGATCTATGAGAGTGTCCTGCCTGGTACCGATGTTCCTTTGTACTTGTTCGGTCATCCTGCGTTCTTACCCCGCCGCATCTATGGTGGCGAAGATGAAGACTGGCGGTTTACTCTGTTTGCTAATGGGGCAGCTGAGTTTTGCTGGAACTACTGGAAGCCAGAAATTGTCCACTGCCACGACTGGCACACAGCCATGATTCCGGTCTGGATGCACCAATCTCCAGATATAAGTACTGTATTCACGATTCACAATCTTGCGTATCAGGGACCGTGGCGCTGGTACTTGGAGAAAATTACCTGGTGTCCCTGGTATATGCAGGGTCATAATGCAATGGCAGCTGCGGTGCAGTTTGCCGATCGCGTTAACACTGTTTCCCCGACTTATGCTGAACAGATCCAGACACCGGAGTACGGTGAAAAGCTTGAAGGCTTGCTGTCTTTTATCAGTGGTAAGTTGTCCGGCATTATCAACGGTATTGACACCGAGATTTTTGACCCGGCTGATGACAAGTACATTCCTCAAACTTTTACCACCGACACGCTAGATCAACGCAAGCCGAACAAAATTGCTCTGCAAGAAGAAGTTGGTTTACAAGTTAATTCTGGTGCTTTCTTGGTTGGGATGGTAACCAGGATAGTAGAACAAAAAGGCATTGACTTGGTGTTGCAAACACTCGATCGCTTCCTGGCTTACACAGATGCTCAGTTTGTGCTGCTGGGAACAGGCGATCGCAATTATGAAACCCAAATGTGGCAAATGGCTTCTCGCTATCCCGGTCGCCTGGCAACATATTTACTTTATAATGATGCCTTGGCGCGACGTATCTACGCTGGTAGCGATGCCTTCTTAATGCCCAGCCGCTTTGAGCCTTGCGGTATTAGCCAAATGATGGCTCTACGTTATGGCTCTGTGCCGATTGTCAGACGTACTGGCGGCTTAGTGGACACCGTTTTCCACCATGACCCCACCAATCATACAGGTACTGGTTACTGCTTCGACCGCTACGAACCGCTAGATCTTTACACTTGCATGGTACGTGCTTGGGAAGGCTTCCACTACAAGCAAGACTGGCGATCGCTCCAGCAGCGCGGGATGAAACAAAACTTTAGTTGGCAGAAATCCGCTCAGGATTACGTCAAATTGTATAAATCTATATTAGGTTTGCCTGAGGATGTGGCAGCAAAACCAGAGTTATCTAAGCAGGAACTAGCTTCAGTGACCCAAAAGGGGCTAGGGGCTAGGGACTAGGGGCTAGGGGCTAGGGGCTAGGGAGCGATATGAAATAATCTCCATCCCAAAAAGGTTTAAAGCGTGTGCGAATTCATTCATGGATTAAGAAAAAGATTGATGTCGAGAACGCAACGTGCGAGGCATAAGGCATCCTTATCCAAATAAGCGAGCTTTTGCGTCAAGGGGATTCCCTCGCCCCTCGCCTCTCACCCCTCACCCCTCTCACTTCTCAACTAAGACGAGTCACCACCTGATTTACACGCGGTCTACCGAAACGTTCCCAGGCACTGCCACCACGCAAAAATAGTTCCATCCACCGCACCTGTTGTCCTTTGGTAGACCAACCCGAACTTCCTGGTGAAAACGCCAAAGTTCCTTCCGGCACTTTAAAACTGCCGTCTGAGTACACGGCATCACTCACCACGTCCCCGACTCGGATAATTACCTTTGCTTCAGGGTTGAGATTAACACTATGGGCAGGAATTGTAGTTTTAATGTTACCGTAGCCATCAATCCAGGCAACGCGATCGCAAGGTGCATCTGGGAGTTGATTGGGTTTTAACTCTTCCCCCAAAAGGCTGAAATCTGCCAAAGCGATCGCCGCCGCCGCAGTTGGAAACACATCCCGCGATCTAAACTGCGATCCTCCCCGTGAAACCTTGACTGTATGCAGAACTTGAGCATGGTCTTTGATGAAGGAAAGAGTGTAGCCTGCATTAACTCCTACCACTTTCACGCCATTGGGCAGCAGAGCATAAGTCAGTCCCTCACCTTCATTATCTAGTCTAGGTTCAGAGTCATCTTGGCGGGGAGCGCAATTGTGATAGATTAGGCGATCGCTAGGACCTGGGTTGAGACCGAGTTGAGCAATCCAGAACCCAGTGGCTAGAGTGCTAAATGGAGGCACTGAAAGTAAGCTGATCTGTGATGAAGGCAATCCCATTAATAGACGCTGTGTGACTTCAGCAAAAGCGGGGTCACCGATACCGTAATCTGCAATCAGGTTAATGAACATACCGCCACTCAATAGGGGTTTTAGTGTCAGATTAAATAGTCAGATGTACACAAAGGCTTTTCTCAGAAAGTCGCCCCTGAATACACCGCACCACGACTATAAGCCATGATGCGTCTAAATGACATTGCCCAATTCTTGGATCACTTTTTTGCAGTTCATCGCTTTGGTGATGACCCTCATGGTGTATATGTGCCATCAACCCGCTTAATCAGTCGTTTTGGGCTAGCACTAGAACCTTGGGCGGGGCTAGCAGAATGGGCAAGTGCGGCGCAACTGGATGCTCTTTTTTTACATCGCCCTTGGCAACTTCAGCCGGGACAATTAGCAGCCGATGTTGGTGTATTAGCTTATCATCTGGCTTTTGATGAGAACTTGACACTCGGTTTCAATCCTCGACTCGCTACAGTGCTTGGGATGTCTAATTTAGAAGTTTTGGGCGAGAAACAAGGGCGGCCAATTGGCATGATTGGGAATATTCCCCCCCAGAGTAATGCGGGCTACTGTTGTTGTGTAGACGAGATATTTGGTGGATACGATGCAGCCTGTGGTGATGAGCGTGAGGTTTCGCGGGTAGCTGTGGTTGGAGCAATGACTGATGCCCTAGTACGTGAGGCGGCATCTCGCAGTGTTGAGCTATATATTACAGGGCAAGTGAGACAGCCTGCCCAACCTGCCGTACTTGAAACTGGGATTAGTATCGTTGGAGTCGGTCATCGCCGCTGTGAGGAATGGGGGTTACGGGCGCTATCTGGGTTATTGCGCGATCGCTGGTCTAGGCTAGAAGTTATTTTGCCGATGCCATAATATTCCTGTTGATTCACTGCTGTAACGCCATTACCGCTACCTGGTATTGCTCTTTAATACAAGCGTGATCGTACTCCTCCGACACCCCCTCGCGGCTGCCGCGCTCGATCATGTCTGCATGACGCAGCAACGCCGCTTGATCCTTTTTATTACGGGTGAAAGGCGCGATCGCGGCGATCGCCTCCAACAAACGAATTGTCACCGCTACATCCGAGGTACTGTATTGTCGAATCTGGTTAAAAGCGGCATCGGTCAGTCCGGCAAACGTCACTCCAGGCGCGATCACGCGCAGGTTGTCGTCATCATCATAGCGGTATGGGGAGGGAAAATCCTTTTGGGCTAGATGGGACAACCCAACGCTCAGGCGGTCAATACACCGAATCGCGGTGAACGGATCGTTAACGGCAGGAGAAATAGCGCGGAGGGCAATCTCAACCAACTGATTGATCGGAAACTCTACATCCTGCTGCTCAGTACGTTCCTTGCCTAAAATAAAGGCATCGTTGAGCTGCTTGGTGAGTTTCTGATTCACACGTTCTCCAGGACAAACCATAACTAGCTCGCTGCCCTTGACAACAAACTTACCTGGTCGATACTTGAGGCGTAAAAGAAGGTCTTTCGACTTAGCGATCTTGAGCAATTCTTCGTCATCAATTGTTTGGAGATAACCGCTCCGTGTGGCTTTAATTGGGTAAGCTTCCGAGTCGAAATTTGCTGGGATTTCCCCAAAGGAGCGCTTGTGTTCCGCGGCAGGATGTCCAATATGTTCTGGAAACAGCCGATTAATAGCATCGTCTAAATCAGTACTAACTTCAGAAATTACGTGCGATGCCTGAATTATGGTTGCCGCGTGATGGATAAAGTAAATCAGCACTGCAATGCTGGCGATCGCTAGCACAATGCCAACTGTAACCGAAATCTGCGGCACAAAGACGTTGTAATCTTCTCCGTGAATAGTCCGCAGTATAAGCAAGCAGTAAATAAACGTGCCGATGAATGTCCCAAGAACAATTTGATTGCCCGTGTCCTGCATAAAGTTACGCAGCAGTCGCGGACCGAAATTGCCAGAAGCCAACTGGAGGGCAACAATTGTGATTGAGAAGGCTGTAGCAGCAACGCTAATCATCGAACCCGCAACGGTCGAAAGTAGCGATCGCGCCCCCTCCGGTCCGCCAGCGTAGATCCAGCCTAACTTTTCAATTATTCCAGACGCGCTCCGGTCAACCTTTAACGTCGTAAACGCCAGCGCGATCGCTACGATTGCCATGATTGTTGGCACGAACCAGTAGCTAGAGTGGAGCGTGTCCCATAGTTTACTCAGCTTAATTTTCATTGGCTAACATTCGCATTGAAAGGCTTTGGGCGTTGCATGACGTAGACTCTATTTAATATTTGGTGTCTTAAGAACACTGACATCGATTAGCGGTGTGACATTAAAACCCTGCTTAATTAAATGGATTTGGATATCCTGCGTTAAGCGATCGCCGATTTCCTGATCTGACGGATTGACACCCGCCCGACGCTGGACATAAATAGTACCCAGTAGTGTGTTCTGACCTTTGATGTTAGGGCTGGGAAAACGAACATCAACCTCTACCAGTTCTGCAAGACCACTATTGTTCACCACCTTCTGGATCTCGGCATTGGCTTGTTGCGAACGGCTGCCACGCACAAGCTCCGGGGACGCGGAAAACTGCCAGACCAGCAAGCCTACTAGAGCCAAAATTGTGACTGCAATGGCAGCTGGAAAAATCGATTTTTTACCGCGCTCATAGCGCACTCCACGAGCTGACAGCCCGTAGATCCGGAAAACAATAGAGGCTGACAAATTGATTCCGATTAGTTGTAGCAATAGCACAAAGCAGCCATTTTGAGCCATGTCCCATCGATTCATCGCGATCGCCATGCCAACCAGTCCCGCAGGCGGTGCCAAGGAAGCAGCAACTAGCATCCCCACGGCTGCACCCGACACGAGGCTACTTCTTTCAGATTGCACGAGGTTAAGAGCCCCCGCCGCTCCCGCAACTAGGGGAAGCAGCACCGCTACTGCTGACACGGTACTCGTTGCAGTCATGGAGGAAGTTACAACTTCCTGCTGGAGGATGAGGCTGAGCGCCCCAGCCACCACAATTGTCACCCCAAGAGCCGCAAAGTAGCGCAATAGAGTGCGTTTGAGCAAGTGTGTATCCCCCCGCGCTGTGGCGATCGCGGTGTTCATTGCTGGTCCGGCAAACGGTGCAATCAGCATAGCAGCGACTAGAAGATAGCTGGTATTCGTGAACAAGCCGATCCAAACCACCACACCCGCAGCCGCTGCATATCCCAGAAAGCCTTTCCACGAACCAACGCTTTGCAGCCCGGCGATCAATATCTCAATGGGGCTGCGAGCCTCCACATTCTTGACCTGCTGAGGTATCTCAGACGCTGGTGGCATCATTGGGATAACCCCATGTGGCATCAGGGTAATGTGAAGGGATGGGAGCAATTCCAACTTTAAGAGCAGTTCCTCAACTTTCTGGTTGGAGACATGGACGATTACCACATCCAGTTGTTTTTCACTATCCCACGCTTCAAACTGGACGAGATTCGTGCCGTCACAAGCTTTGGCGATGTCAAGGACATTTCTCCCACACCCGCGGGGAACTTGGACAAGTAGTTGGCGCATATTATCTCCTTAACCATCGTTGACAGTCGGCGTGCGATCGCTCCCATTCCCATCTCTTTGCGCCCGGCTCTCGGCAAGCCGTCTGAGTGAACCACTGATGCTGCGCGGCTTTGGCACTTCCTTATTTCCAGCTGGCCATCCTTCACGCTGACGGGAGCGATCGCCGTCTGTCTCCTCGGTTTGATCGTGGAAAAGAATTTGTCGAGTTGGATAAGGTAAATCAATCCCGTTTTCGACATATAGCTTTTGCTTAATCGCAGAGAGCACCTTGTCCCGCGCGTAGAGTTCGTCGAGCCGTCGCGGCGGATCGATCCACCACCGGGCACGGATATTAATACTACTTTCGGCAAGTTCCATTACCAGCACATCGGGAGCCGGATCTTTCAATACTTCGTCCACACTGTAGATTGCTTCCAGCATCAACCGCTTTGCCTCCTCAAGATCATCGCCATAGCCGATACCGATATCGTATTCTAGGCGGCGGTTGTCAAAGGCGGTGTTAACAGTCACTGAATTAGTGAAAAGCTCAGAGTTGGGAATAACAATGCGGCGACCATCGTAAGTCTTGATAGTTGTAGCACGAGTTTGAATATCTTCAACCGTTCCCTCAAAGCCTTTGAAAGCAATTTGGTCATTGATTTGGAACGGCTCTGTCAACAAAATCAAGACACCTGCCAGGAAGTTCTGTAAGATGTCGCGGAATGCAAAGCCAATAGCGACACCACTGATCCCTAGCAGTTGGACTAAATCCCCTGCCTGGAACGTGGGTATGAGTATAGATAAAGCTACAAACAGCCCGATTAAAATGATTATTCCCTGCGCCAACCGTCCCAGTACCAGCCCCAGATTCCAAGCATTACGATACCTGCGAGTCAGGCGCTTGACCAAGAACTTAAACCACCGAGCGCCGAAAAAAAAGGTGGCGAAGACGATCGCTGCTAACACGAGATTTGGCAGCATGATGATGAAGCCATCGATCATCCCCTGAATCTTTGCCCATGCTGTTGATACTGCTGCCTGAAAATTCATCACACCTAAGTATTAGTGAAACTTGCTAATAATAATTAAAAATTAAGGAATTTAGATCTAGCTACGGTTAGTAAGCTGTATTTTCCCCATCTTCCTTCCCCTTTTCCTGCGGGCGGACACCATTTTCAATGCGTAGTGGGGGAAATCCTACGATATTGTAAGCGGTTGTAGCAATACTAATATCGGCTGCATCGAAAGCTTTCAGAATATCGCGGCTGACGGCATCTTTTATGTCGCGGATGCCGTGCTCTCTCACCACGAAGCGCACAGTAAGTTCTAGCCAGTTGTTGGTGATCCGGTAGAATACCTTTGGTGTTAGGTCAGTAGAATGCAGGAAGTAGCGATCGCGCATTACCCGCAAAGCTTCCTGGCTCATCTCGTTGATGTGTTCAGTGTGATGAACGGCACACTCCAATAAAATCTGCTCAGCGCGATCGCGGTCAGCTGTGTAGGATATAGGAATACTAATTTCTTCCCAAATATAAGGAAAATCCCGCGTGTAGTTGTACACTGGCTCTTCAAATATTTTGTCGTTGGTGACGCTAACAATACGTCCAGTGAACTGACGGCTTTTAACCCAGCTAGGGGAAGTTGTATCCTGGATTGAAGGTGGCTGACCCATCTCCATGATCGTGGTATGGATAAAACCCAGTTCGATTACATCACCGCGCACACCACCCATTGTGATGCGATCGCCAACACTGAATATGTTGCTGCGTAAAATCACGAAGTATCCTGCCAGCGCCGTAATTAGCTTTTGTAGTGCGAAGGCTACACCTGCCGTCACTAACCCTATAGCGGTGGCGAGACGATTTGGGTTGTCGAACCAGATTGCCAGCAGACCTAGTATCAACAGCACTGCCGTGACCAAGTTTATACCCTGTGCTGCCAAGAACCAAATCCGCTCGTTGTAACGCCTGCGCAGCACTTCCCTTACAGAAGCTTTAGCTACCCGACGCAGCAGCCAAAGCGCGACAAGGAAAGCTAACGTGAGCAGCAACTTTAGCCCTATTTCAGTATTAACGCCAATCAGTTTGCTCTCCTCAAAAATCTGCTGCAACTACAGCCTCTCTCAACTGCGATAGATAACATACATCCCACCGACATAAAGTGCGATTAGCGCCATCGCATCCCATGTTATGTATAGTCGTCTGGGACGCGCAGCGCGGTAGATTAACCCGACAATCGCCACCGAAGTCATTATAATCGCCACAACAGCGGTGAAAATATGCACCTGACTGACGTTCGACCAGAAGTCGCCCCGGAAATACACCAGATCGTAGACACCCAAAATTGCCAGGTTGCAGATATTCGAGCCAAATATATTGGAAACCGCCAGATCCACAGCATTAAGCCGGATAGCTGCTATTGATGCAACGGCCTCAGGTAGAGAAGTTGCCCCTGCCAGCAGGAGTGCGCCAACGAAACTCTGTCCCAGCCCCGTCACTACCGCAACGCGATCGCCCAGTGATGCTAGCCACACGCCAAGCACTACAATCGCCCCTGAGAGTAAGGCAAACGTCAGGTATGCCTGTCTAGGCTTAATATGTTCGTATTGAAACACCTCAGCTTCCTGTTCTAGCACCTCGACACGTCGTCGTAGCTCAAACTGGGCAATTATCCGCACACTTATCAAGTAGAGCACGATCAACACAATACTCGGAACACCGATCCAGCCGAGAGTCAGATTATTGTTTGTCTGAGCCAGCAGCATCGCCGCTGCTGCAACACCTAGCAACACAGATCCTAGACCTGCCGCCAATCCGTGACTGATCTGCGCCCGTTGGAAAAGTGGACCGGGTCCGGTAAAAATGTCCAGCAGCGCCAGGAGCAATAGATTGAACAAACAACTACCAAAAATACCTCCTGCCGCTAGATCCGGTGCGTTGAAGACAACCACCGCGCTGACACCTGTCGCCAACTCCGGCAGTGAAGTTGCACCCGCTAACAGTACCGCGCCAACCCAGGTACGCCCCAAACCAGTCTTTTCAGCCAAGACATCGGCACTCTGCGAAAGCCATGCACTTACGATGACCACTAGAATGACACACAAGACCACCTGAATCAAAAGCAGCATGGCAATTCTCTCCTGTCAGCGGTTGCAACAATAATACTTTGCAGGAGAGCTACTCACAACATAATCTCTTAGTTTTTGAGATCAGGCTTTGTTGATTATCCAGGGAGAATATTTTGCTAAATATTATTCAAAATCGTTTTAGCTATTTCAAGCGAAAAATTGAGCCGCAGGATCTTCAGGAGATGCAAGTAGGGCTGTTGGAAGAGTCAACCTTAGATATTAACTATATTGTGTTGATTCTAGGCTCCTGTGCGATCGCCACCTTGGGGTTGCTTTCCAATAGTGCCGCTGTAATTATCGGTGCCATGATTATTGCTCCTCTCATGTTACCAATTCGGGGATTAGCATTTGGAGCCTTAGCAGGCAATGTTGTCTTGTTCCGCCTCGGTCTAACTGCAATAGTAGTCGGTACAGTGCTAGCGATTTTTGTAGCTTGGCTTTTGGGTTCCTTGGTAAGACTTCCAGAATTTAGCAGTGAAGTTATAGCTCGCTCCGAACCAACCTTGCTAGATTTGGGAATTGCCGTTGCGGCTGGGGGAATTAGTGGCTTTGCCAAAGTTCAGCCTAAAGTTTCTGCTACTTTAGCTGGAACAGCGATGCCTTACGGCAAGGGCAAAGCCCTACGCTGTTGCTCTGATGCCACCTATTTGTGTGATTGGCTTGGGTTTATCTCAAGCAGATTGGTCACTTAGTTGGGGTGCAACCCTCCTCTACCTAACCAATTTATTGGGAATTACCCTCTCCTGTATGCTGACTTTTTTGATAACAGGCTACGCCCCATTAAACCGTGCTGGTAAAGCTCTTGGTTGGACGCTAGTCTTTACAGGTATCCTGCTCATGCCCCTGAGTGCGAGTTTTGTAGATCTAATAAATCATGCCCGACTCGAAGCTAGTCTAAAGCAGGCATTGCTGAACCGAACCATTACCTTTCAGCAGATGGAATTGGTTAAAAGCAAGGCTAACTGGTTAATCAATCCGCCTCAAGTTCATCTAACTGTTCGTAGTAAGAAAGTTTTAACACCAAAACAGGTGCAGCTTTTAGAAGAATTTGTAGAAGAAGAAATGGGTCAACCCTTCACTCTAATTTTTGAAGTTAGTCAAGTTGAAGAAGTTAGGCGAGAAAATTAGCTAAGTCTACATTGCTAAACTTCAACATACTCAGCATGAGTGGTTGGTTCAGGTATAGGTAAACCTTCTTCCCGCATTCCTTCTAAGTGAAACTCAATTGCCTCATGAATCAGCGCTCTAACTTCCTCTATGGTTTCACCCACAGCTACACAACCAGGTAGGTCGGGAATATAAGCTCCATAGCTAGTTTCTCCTTTTTCAATCAAAATTGTATATTGCATCATCTATCCTTCAATTGAGCTTGTCGCCAGATATTTCTAAGCGTACCAATTGGTACATCAACCCCTAAGCCATCTACTGTAACTGTATTGGGTTTAGTATGGTGTTTAAATTGTCGGTGGCTGCCTCTAGTTCTAGCAAGATACCAACCATCAGCTGACAACCTCTTGATGACATCGCGTACCTTCAAAGCCTAATCCTTTTCTTAGAGATATTGCCAATCCGAACTTGACTGTGGCTTGTCTTAAAGCTTGTAATTTAGGATTTAAACTAAATAATTCTCTACAATTTGAAAAATCCGCTCTGCTGCATGACCGTCTCCAAACGGATTAATTGCTGTAGCCATCGCTTGATAGGCAGCTGGGTTACTTAACAAGTCAGTTGCAGCAGCAACAATTTCAGCCGGATCAGTTCCCACTAATTTTGCTGTACCAGCAGCAACAGCTTCTGGTCGTTCCGTTGTTTCTCGCAACACCAAAACTGGTTTTCCTAAACTCGGTGCTTCTTCTTGCAATCCCCCTGAATCAGTAAGGAGAAGGTGCGATCGCCCAATTGCACCTACAAGTTCGGCATAATCCAAGGGTTCTGTCAAAAAAACTCTAGGATGATTGCCTAAAAGTGCTTGCAGCGGTTCTCGCACTGTAGGATTGCGATGCAGCGGTAACAACAATGCTGTATCCAGAAACTTCTCTAATATTTGTAAAAATCCCTGAGCAATTCCTTGGAGTGGTTCTCCCCAATTTTCCCGCCGATGCACCGTTGCCAGGAGGGTACGATATTTTCCCCAATCTAGACCATTAACATGGCACTCAGGCTGGCGCTTGGCTACTGACAGCAAGGCATCAATAACTGTGTTCCCAGTTAAGTGAATTTCACCTACCACCCCAGAACGTCGCAGATTTTCAGCAGCAAGTGTTGTAGGTGCAAAGTGTAACTGAGTTACTTGGGAAATTAACCGCCGATTTGCCTCTTCTGGGTAGGGATTGTACAAATCATCAGTTCGTAATCCCGCTTCCACATGACCTACGGGAATTTGTTGATAAAATGCAGCCATTGCTGCTGCAAAAGCCGTAGTTGTATCTCCCTGGACAATCACCAACTCTGGCTTGTCCTGAAACAGTGCTTCCAATCCCCGTAAACTCCGACAAGTGATATCAGTTAGCGATTGTCCCGCCTGCATGATTTCCAGGTTCTGATCTGCTGTCAAGTCAAACAGTTGCATCACTTGCTCAACCATCTCCCGATGCTGGCCAGTTAAAATCACTTGCGTATCAAAGGCGGGCGATGCCCCAAGGGGGCTTTGCCGAAGGCATCGCTGGAATACTTGAATTACCGGAGCCAGTTTAATCGCTTCTGGGCGCGTACCTAAGATAATGTAAACTCGTTTTCGCTTCGCCATTGCATACTGATGTTTATTCGCTTCCTCATCCTATCTGCAAGCGATGTCTTAAGGAACAGGTTCCGCAACAGCCATTATTTCAGAAATAAGATTAGTGAAAATATATACTCGACGATATTTATCCTGTGGCGAACTGCGTATCGCACTTCACAAAACCTTAGGCATTAAAAAACCCGGTTAAACCGGGCAGATGCACTGTTTTTCAGAATAATTGCTTTACACAACATACCCAGTAGTTCAGCGCCCCTTAATCCTTCATATCACAGGTTAAAGGACAAGCAGCGAAGGTAGAAGTATGAAGGGCATCTGCCTCCCCATGCAGCCAGTTTAACCATTTAACTTGATTCGGGTGAACACCTTTAAGAGTTAGCACACTAGCCCCGACAAGCACCGCCATTACATTCAGCCCAATCATACTACCTGCTACCAGCAAAACGGCACTAACCGGCATAATCGATTCTAAAACCACTGACAATAGAAAACCGACCGTAGCCATCAAAACTACCAACGGAAAACCGACAACTAGTAAGCAAACTGCCAAGGTGAAAGTCCAGATTAAAAAGCTTTTCAGCATGACCAAAGAATAGGTCTTACCAAGACTGGAGCTTTGAGCTAGAGCCATAAATTTCCCTCCAAGAGAATGAAAAAAATTAAACTGGGTAAAATTTCGGTTGACTAATATCAAGCTAGTCTGTCAATGAAATCAGTATATAAAATCTATTTGATAAAATGATCGAATGTTTAATAAACTTTACACTTGATTATTTCTATTTATGGAATTAACAATTTATTGGAGGAATTATTCCATCTGTTATTAACATCTACCATTAGACATAAAAGCTGGAAGCCTCTGTAATCCGAGGTTTTAAGTGCTGATCTAAATAAAAAACATGATTTGCTAAATCCTGAGACTTTTGATAAGCAGATCTGGTGAATGTCTAGCTTAATATTTCTTATAATCTTTCCCATCTCTTCTCATAATCGCGCTATTTTGCTTTGCAAGTTAATAATTGGTGTATGGCTGTTTTGTTGAGGAAGTTCAGTAGTTGGTTTCTCCCCCAAAGGAGTCCTAAAGCACTATGTCTTCCGACATATTCTTTTCAACAACTTTTTCTTGCAGACACTCTGGACTCATGATTAAATAAAGTCAATATATCGCTTTGAGAAACTTTATAAAGCGCGTTGCTACTACACCGTTCAAGCTTCTTCAAGGTTGATGCTAGAATTTCAACTCTTAAGCAACACAACAAGCTAACCTTAATGAGTAATTGTTACTAGTCATAAAAAAGTTTATTTGAATAAATATAACTTTTTATCCTTAAAAAAGTTATTAAGTAATTCTTAAGATTTCAAATCCCTAATGGCTCAGAAATTGAGAATGGAGAAAAAAGAAAATATTAATTCTCCATTCTGTATTCTCAATTCTTCATTTTTTTGACATTCAGCAGGGGCTGTTTTTTCTTTCTTCCTCTCGCCTCTAATTCCCGTCTGCAAAGAGCTTGGGCACAGTTTTTAGTTGCAAAACACCAATAGCGATATGCAAGCAAATTTTGCTACCTGATACAAAGTGCAGCGTCTTGGGAAAGCTAAGGAGGTACAAGTTTAGTTGTAGATATATGACACAATCACAGCGTCCGCCAATTGCCCCTCCTGCTGCACCCCGCGTTCCCCCCATGCCGCCACCGCCACCGAGACAAACTCCTACTAATGGTGCGTCTCCGGAGCATACGCATTTGCAGATGCAAACACAAGTTGCTTCCACCCCCCGTGATTCCTCAGCCATACTAGCGCCAATAGCTAGTTCTGTTGGCGACAAGACAAGCAGTGGAGGACGCACTTTAGAGCAATTGGTGCTGCAAGCTTATGAGCAGGGAGTTTCTGACCTACACTTGGGCGTTGGTGAAGTACCCCGCTTCCGCGAACGAGGTCAAATCATCTCTACGAATTATCCACTCACAGATGAAGCGACGTTTTTTGGCTGGCTGCAAGAAATTCTCAGCGAACAGCAAATTGAGCAATTTAACGAGCATCTGGAATACGACGGTGCTACACAGTACGAAGGGGTAGCGAGAGTACGGATTAATATTTTTGTTTCCCTCAACGGTCCCGCAATGGTACTACGGTTAATTCCCTTAAAAATTCTCACAATGGAACAGTTGAAATTGCCGCCAGTGTTTCAGGAGTTGTGTAATTACCATAAGGGGTTGATTCTGATAACGGGAGCAACTGGTTCTGGTAAGTCCACCACAATGGCAGCAATGATCGACTACATCAATAAGGAGATGCCCAAACACATTATCTCGATTGAAGATCCAGTGGAATTTGTGCATAAAAGTCAAAAATCGCTGATTAAACAGCGGGAAGTAGGCATCCACACTCATAAATTTGATAATGCACTCAAAGCATCGTTACGGGAAGACCCCGATATTATTCTGATTGGAGAAATGCGCGATCGCGAAACCGTCAACACTGCTCTAAAAGCCGCTCAGACAGGTCACTTGGTCTTTGGTACTCTACACACCAACAGTGCTGTCAAAACCATCGAACGGATTTTGAACCTTTATAACCCAGAAGAGCAGGCTCCGATGCGGGTTCAGGTAGCTGAATCTCTGGTTGCCGTCATTGCTCAGGGTTTGGTCAGGACTATAGATAGTAAACGGGCTGCTACTCACGAAATTATGATCAACTCAGACGCTGTTAAGGACTACATTATTCGTAATGAAATTGAAGAAATTGAGTCAATAATTCCCCGCTGCAACTTTGAGGGTATGTGTACGATGAACCAGTCCATTTATAAACTATATGAAGAAGGACGGATCAGCGAAGAAACAGCCCTGGAAGCATCACCTAAGCCAAACGAAATGGCTCAAATCCTGCGGGGTCGAGTTTAAAGATAAGCAGGGGGAGCAAGGGGAGCAGGGGAGATGAGGAATTAAATATTCTGTTTCCTGTCTTCCGTCTTTCTTCTCACCCCTAGCTCCTAGTTCCTAATCTGTTGAACCTGTTTGGATAGAGTCTTCAGCAGCTGGTGTCCATTCAGTGTGGAAGACACCAGGTTTGTCGGTGCGTTCGTAAGTGTGAGCGCCGAAGTAGTCGCGCTGCGCTTGAGTGAGGTTTTGCGGCAGCTGTTCGCGGCGGTAGCTGTCAAAGTAACCTAGAGAGGTGCTAAAAGCTGGAATGGGAATGCCTAGCTTTGCTGCCTCTACTATGACCTCGCGCCAAGCGGTCTGCTTATCCAGGATGGACTGCTTAAATTCAGGTGCTATGAGAAGATTCGGCAGCTGAGGATCTTGGTTGAAGGCGTATTTGATCTTATCTAGGAACGCAGCGCGGATGATGCAACCGCCTTTCCAAATCCGAGCACATTCACTTAAATTGAGATCGTAGTGATACGCTTTGGATGCGGCACTCAGAAGCGCCATGCCCTGAGCGTAAGAGCAGATTTTGGAGCAATAGAGCGCATCTCGGATCTTATTAATGAAAGCAGTGCGATCGCCTGCGTATTTTCCGGTAGGACCTGTGAGAATTTTAGAGGCTGCCACTCGCTCTTGCTTGTAGAAGGATACGACGCGGGCATTAACTGCCGCAGTCATTGTCGGAATTGGCACAGCTAGGTCGAAAGCCGCAGCCACCGTCCACCGTCCCGTTCCCTTTTGTCCCGCTGCGTCAAGAATCACCTCTACCAGGGGAAGACCTGTATCCGGGTCAAGGTAGTTAAAAATATCGGCAGTAATTTCAATCAAATAAGAATTAAGTTCTTCAGTGTTGTTCCACTCATCGAAAACCTCATGCAACTGAGTATGATCGAGTCCCAAGGCATTCTTGAGCAGATCGTAGGCTTCGGCAATCAGCTGCATATCGCCATACTCAATGCCGTTGTGAACCATTTTGACAAAGTGACCTGCACCACCAGGACCAATGTGGGTAACGCAGGGACCATCATCTACCTGAGCCGCAATTTTTGTCAGAATTGGCTCTAGGTTCTCGTAAGCAGCTGTTGTGCCTCCAGGCATCAAACTAGGTCCATTCAAGGCCCCTTCTTCGCCGCCACTCACGCCCATGCCCACAAAATCTAAATTCTGGGCTGTTAACTCTCGCGTCCGACGGGCGGTATCTTCATGGAAAGAATTTCCCCCATCAATAATAATGTCACCAGGTTCTAGTAGCGGCTTGAGTTGATCGATTACTGCATCAACAGGCGCACCAGCTTTTACCATAATCATGATTTTGCGGGGGCGTTCTAGGGAAGCAACAAAGTCTTCGATAGTATAAGTGGCTTTGACTTGCTTGCCGTGGGCCCGCTGAGCCATGAAGGCCTCTGTTTTTTCTGGGGTACGATTGTAAACTGTGATCGGAAAACCATTGCGCTCAATATTTAGCGCCAAGTTCTCACCCATAACTGCTAGACCAATCAAACCAAAGCTCTGTGTCATAAATGAAATCCTCAATGCACTTAAGGAAGGGTCGATTCCTTTTCAGGGTAGCCCGATCTCCTAAGTCTTCTGTAAAAGGAAGATTAAGAGTCCGTCTGTTGGAGTACATCTGTCAGTTGTAAACAGCTAATTAGTTTTGGTTTGTATCTAACTCAACAATAAGATTGCAAAATTGAAATATCTAGTCTTATCACACAGTAAGGAGTACCCACAAGATGCTGGCATATATCCTGGCGTTGGCGGTCGGTCTTGGTAGCTTAGCTATTTACATCGCAGCTTTCTTTTTTCCAGAAGTACACCGTAAAAATGACTTTATCTGGAGTGGGGTGGGGCTATTCTATGCCTTGGTCTTGTGGGTGTGTGCTGGACGCATTACTGGGAGTCTTTTGCTGGGTCAAGTAGCTGGTGTTGCTTTATTAGGTTGGTCAGTAGGGCAAACACTCTCATTACGACGGCAACTTACTCCTCGTTCTCAGACACTACCTAGCACTGAGGAGGTCAAGAACAAGGTTCAGGATAAATTGTCCAATTTGTCACTTTTTAACAAAATTTCTCAGATGGGCAAGCAAGTTGGTGGCAGCGCTACTGCCGCAAAGGAGCGGCTTCAGCAAAATCTGAGTGGTGCGACGCGATCGCCCAAGTCAACGCCCGCATCTCAAACCGAGGATAAGCCAAGAGTTGAGATTGTGGACAATCGTACCCCCGTCCCACCAGCAGACATCTCTGCTACGGAATCGGCCGATGTGCCGGAAGCCAGTAGAGAAGTAGATGTAGTAGATCTTGGCAACGAATTGGTTTCGGATGCGGAAATTGAGCCAGCATTGACTGAAGAAGAAGCGATCGCCTCTTCTGTTGAAACTACTTTAGCTGAAGCGGAGCCAGAAAATATCGTTTCTGAACCGATGCGACCCCACCCACCAGATCCAGAAATTGTAGAAGCTGCTATCCGCGATGCTGAAGAAAAACATATAGAAGCCTCACCACCGGAACCGGAAACACCAGAGAATCCTTCACCTAGTTGACGAAAAGGCAGGGGAAGCAGGGGGAGCAGGGGGAGAATTTCTACTCCCCACTTACTAAAAAGACTGCCTATAAGTTAACAAGTTGAAGACCTTGGGAATTGTCACTCATAATAGTTGCAAGCAGTAAAGTGTTTCGGAGGGATACTTCTTTCGAGACACTTTTTGAAAACATAACTCCACAATCTTTCGGCATCAGACTGTGACAGAACCAGGAAGCTACGATAATGTCGGCAAGGAATCCTTGTCACCCGTCTCATACGCAGCTAAAGTCGCGGAGGACACCTCCGCGCCCGCTGCTTACAAAGACACCGTTAATCTGCCCAAGACCAAGTTTGATATGCGGGCGAACGCTGTTAAGCGCGAACCAGAACTGCAAAAATTTTGGGCAGACAACCAAATTTACGATCGCCTGTCGCAGAACAATCCCGGACAGTTATTTATTTTGCACGATGGACCGCCATACGCCAACGGACCATTGCACATCGGTCACGCCCTAAATAAGATCCTCAAAGATATTATTAACCGCTTCCAAATGCTGCAAGGGCGCAAAGTTCGTTATGTCCCTGGTTGGGATTGTCATGGTTTGCCGATTGAACTGAAAGTTATCCAAGGCATGAAGCAAAGTACTCGCGCCTCACTCACGCCTTTGGGACTCCGCCATAAAGCACGGGACTTTGCCCTTAAAGCTGTGGAGGAACAGCGCCAAGGCTTTAAGCGTTACGGTATTTGGGGTGACTGGGAGCATCCTTATTTGACGATGAATCCGGAATATGAAGCAGCGCAAATTAGTGTGTTTGGGCAGATGGTCTTGAAGGGATACATCTATCGCGGTCTGAAGCCAGTTTACTGGAGTCCCAGTTCTAAAACTGCCTTGGCTGAAGCCGAATTAGAGTACCCCGAAGGTCACACCTCGCGCAGTCTCTATGCTGCTTTTGGGATGACCAGTCTCGCGCCCTCTGTACAACTAGTGCTGGAACCATACCTACCGAATCTGAGTGTAGCTATCTGGACAACAACACCCTGGACAATTCCAGCTAATTTGGCAGTCGCTGTAAATCCTGAGTTGACTTATACGGTGGTAGAAGTTGGAGGCGAAAAGCCTAAATACCTAATTGTTGCTGCTGATTTGGTGGAGCGATTGTCGGACACTTTGGGTAAGCTGACGGTACAAGCAACTGTACTTGGCAAGGATTTGGAGCATTCCACCTATCGGCATCCTTTGTTTGACCGCGAGAGTCCAATTGTGATTGGCGGCGATTACGTTACCACTGAGTCTGGTACAGGGTTAGTACACACAGCCCCAGGTCACGGTCAGGATGACTATGTTGTAGGTCAGCGCTATGGTTTGCCGCTGTTGTCGCCAGTGGATGATGATGGCAACTTTACTGAGGAAGCGGGGCAGTTTGCGGGGTTGAATGTCCTGGGTGATGCTAATCAGGCGGTAATTGATGCGCTTACACAAGTTGGATCGTTGCTGAAGGAAGAGCCTTATGTCCACAAGTATCCCTATGACTGGCGGACTAAGAAACCTGTAATTGTGCGGGCCACAGAACAGTGGTTTGCTTCGGTTGCGGGATTTAGGGAAGAAGCGCTGAGGGCGATCGCCGGAGTTAAGTGGATTCCGCGATACGGCGAGAACCGGATCACCCCAATGGTATCTGAGCGTGCTGATTGGTGCATTTCCCGTCAGCGCAGTTGGGGTGTACCAATTCCTGTGTTCTACGAGGAAGAAACAGGCGTTCCGCTGCTAACAGCAGAAACTATGGCTCACGTCCAGGCGATCGTTGCTGAAAAAGGCTCTGACGCTTGGTGGGAAATGTCAGTTAATGAGTTATTGCCAGAACAATACCGCAATGGCAATTACCGCAAAGGTACTGACACGATGGATGTCTGGTTTGACTCTGGTTCCTCTTGGGCAGCTGTGTTACAGCAGCGCGAGGAATTGCAATATCCAGCTGATATTTACTTAGAAGGCTCAGATCAGCATCGCGGCTGGTTCCAGTCCAGTTTGTTAACGAGTGTGGCGACAAATGGCTGTGCGCCTTACAAAACCGTATTAACTCATGGTTTTACACTGGACGAACAGGGACGCAAAATGAGTAAATCGTTGGGCAATGTCATCGATCCATCTGTTGTAATCGTGGGGGGCAAAAATCAAAAAGAGGAGCCGCCCTACGGAGCCGATGTGCTACGGTTGTGGGTATCATCGGTAGATTATTCCTCAGATGTAACCATCAGCAAAAACATCCTGAAGCAGATGGGGGATGTGAGAAACAAGATTCGCAACACGGCTCGTTTCTTACTGGGGAATTTGCATGACTTTAACCCAGATGAATTAGTACAGTACGAGCTGCTACCAGAACTCGATCGCTATATGCTGCACCGGATAACAGAGGTATTTACAGAAGTAACAGAAGCGTTTAAAAGCTTCCAGTTCTTCCGTGTTTTTCAACTGGTGCAGAATTTTTGTGTGGTGGATTTATCCAATTTTTATTTAGATATTGCCAAAGATCGCCTGTATATCAGCGCTAGTAATGCTTTTCGGCGACGTAGTTGTCAGACAGTTTTGTTTGTCGCCCTAGAAAATCTAGTACGCGCGATCGCGCCAATTCTCTGCCACACAGCCGAAGACATCTGGCAATATCTCCCCTATAAAACACCATACAAATCAGTATTTGAAGCCGGCTGGGTGAAGTTAGAAGAAAATTGGCGCAAACCAGAATTAACTGAATCCTGGCAACAATTACGGCAGATTCGCACAGAAGTTAATAAAGTCTTAGAGCAAGCACGGGCAGATAAAATGATCGGTTCTTCCCTGGAAGCCAAGGTGTTGCTCTGTGTATCAGATCCTAAGTTGCGTCAGCAGTTACAAGCATTAAATTCAAAATCCTCAACTAATGGAGTTGATGAACTTAGATACTTGTTTATCGCCTCTCAGGTAGAACTGCTTGATTCTTCTGATATGTCTGGAGCAAAGCACAGTTTACAGTCAGAGGCGCTATCAATTGGTGTGGATAGCGCAGATGGGGAGAAGTGCGATCGCTGTTGGAA
>JBGTCQ010000015.1:0-32226 GCA_041748755.1 Chroococcidiopsidaceae cyanobacterium
AAGAATAGTGTATTTGAACATACAGAAAATTTGCTAGATTTAATAATGTGCAAATTATTTGATTCAAGTGCAGATTGGTATGGATACACAAGAACGATTAAATAGGAGAGCAATAGCCCAAGAATGGATGACGGATCGCCGTCACTCTAACCCAGTTATCGTGGTTCTCTTTGTGACTTTAGGGTCTTTTATGGCGGGGCTGATTCCGATCGCTTATGCTTTAACCTTTGGACAAACACAATCCCACCCAACGACAATTACCATTGGAGAGGCAGGACTCTGGGGCGTTTTTGGCGAAAAAAAGGACACCTCTAGTGGTGTCCCAAAATAACCCCATAACTATCGACATAAAGTTCCACTAGCGAAAAGCGCCCTTTTTCCCAGAGGCGATCGCTAATACATAGCGAATGCAGCTGCTGAATTTTCTTAATCTTCCCAGTACGGTGGGTGTAGCAGTAACGATATCTGCCTTATTCTTGTCCTACTAAAACTGGAGGTATGAAATATTCTGTCTCTGCTGTCTGCTTAAGTGTTGCCCCAAAGTGTTCAATCAGCAAATCTTGCAGCACTGGCTTGAGATCGTCACAGGGAATTCCTTTCATGATCCGCTCTCCCAGTTCAGCCTCATGACCCACCTTGCCACCCATCCAGATGTCTACGGCTTCGACGACTTTGCCATTCTTGCGCCCTTTCGTACCCATTAAGCCAATATCAGCTACTTGCGGCTGACCACAGGAATTAGGACAGCCCGTCCAGTGAATTCTGATTGGCTGAGGCAGGGATAGCTCTGCTTCCAACGCCTTAACGAAAGCAAGGGCGCGGTTTTTCGTTTCAATTAGCGCAAAGCCGCAGAATTGACTGCCAGTGCAAGAAACTAACCCCCGCATTAAATTTTCTGGATTTACAGAAAAACGTTCTAAAAGCGGTTCTTGCAGAAATGACTCTAGGCGGGAATCAGGAATATTGGGAATAATCAGATTTTGCTCAACTGTAAAGCGAATCTCGCCAGTACCATACACTTCTGCAATCCGGGCTAAATCAAACATATCTTGGGCATACAGACGGCCGACAGGAATATGCAACCCGGCAAAGTTCAATCCGGGTTGTTTTTGAGGATAGACACCAATATGGTCTTTCTTATTCCAGAGAAATTCATCTTTTTCAGCTGCGGTTTGGAGAGGCAAAGCACCTCCACACTCACCAAATTGTTTTTCTACCTCTTGACGAAACTTCTCAATTCCCAACTTATCAACTAAATACATTAGCCGCGACTTCTGCCGATTTGCCCGCAGCCCTTGATTGCGATAAACCAGTAAAATCGCTTTGCTCAAGGCAACAACATCGTCAGGAGGCACCCAAGCATTTAGAGGAACCGCTGCTTCATAACGTTTAGGGGAGAACATCCCACCGACTATGACATTAAAACCAATAGTGTCATCTTTGTAGGCTGGAATAAAGCCAATATCATTGAGTTCAGCATGCACAGAGTTATCACGACAACCAGCGATCGCAATGTTAAATTTCCGAGGCAAGTTAGTAAAAGCGGGATTGCCTTCACCATTTTTGGTGATCATGTCTTGCACCATGCGGCACAATCCTCTGGTGTCAATCAATTCATCTGGATCAAGTCCAGCCAAAGGCGAACCAGTAATGTTGCGCACATTGTCTACACCGGACTGCACCGAGGTAAGACCAAACTGGTGTAACTTCTGGAAAATGTCGGGCACATCCTCAATCCGCACTCCTCGCAGTTGGATATTCTGCCGAGTAGTGATGTCAGCATTACCTTCATCGCCATAGTGTTGCACCACTTCCGCTAGCATCCGCATTTGACCACTGGTAATCACACCATTAGCCAGCCGCATCCGCAGCATAAACTTACCAGGAGTTACCGTGCGATAGAACAAACCTATAACCCGCAGCCGAAAGTCACGATCAGCTTCATCAATCGCCTCCCAGCCAACTTTGGCTAAATAATCTAGCTCTTGCTTGAGCAATAGACCATCTTTCTCAGCCTTCATCCTTTCAAATTTGTTTACACCCGGCGTGGACTCGCCTGCGTCTGTTAAATTTTGAGATTTGTATGCGTCTCCTGTAGGTTCTACATCCGCCTGAGTTTTACCCGCCTTTTCAGGAGTTCCGTTTGTGTCCGTCATGGTTTTAACTCTTGTTGCATACTTAAGTCTTGTCTAATCGCACCTAAACAGCTATTGCTCTAGCCCTAAATAATGCTTTTTCTTCTAAGTTAGGCGGCTTGATAAATTAATTCCGTAGATTTTGTTACATAACATATGTATTACTATTCAGTTATTCGCAAATAGATTTGATATATCAGATAGATACTGAATTGGAACTTATCCCGGCGAACCCTTAGAGGCAAGCAGCTTGCGGCATCGCTTTACGTTTGATGCAATTGAGTGCATGTTTAAACTTTGACGAAATTACTAATTTGTATTCAAATTTACAGAATTTTTAAGGCTGCACAAAAATCGCTAACTTTACACTCAAACTGCTATTTGCTTAGAAAAAACGTATATTTAGTATCGGAATTAACGATAATCGTTAATGATCTGAGCTAAGAATAAGCGGTGGAGAAGTGCATTTTAGTTAAGGAGTGGACTACTGAAGGGCAACTTATAAGGTCACGTTAGTTAAAATACTACAATTAATGTCAACTTTGACCGCGCTAATTAAGAGCAACTGATAAGTTTAATGGCAATTCTATGCATGTATAAACTGAGAAAGATTTATACCATGACGGCTCAACTATGTGTGATATGTTCGATCTACTGAGCAGCTCTAATAGGAGCATTTGGTAGTTAGCGCGTATTGTAACAAATATAACAAAAAGGAGTAAAGATGAGATGAGCGTCATTGAAATGTTGGAAGCGGATCATGTCAGGATTAGAAGCCTCTTCTCAGATATTGAGGGTACTGATGAGCCGGAGGAACTACAGGATTATTTCGACAAACTCGACAACTTTCTCACCATACATGATCGGGCCGAAGAGCTAGTTCTCTACCCGCAGTCACGCAATTGCAAAGATACTGTGGAATTGATTGAGGAAGGTCAGGAGCAACATGCCAAAGGCGATCAAATGGTACTGGCAATCAAATCTACAAGCTCCAAGTCATCTGAATTTAAAGAAAAAGTTGGGGAATTACAGGAGTTTATGCTGAATCATTTAGATGAAGAAGAGAACGAACTCTTTCCTAAAGTACGCGAGTGTCTGGACGATGAAAAATTAGAGGAACTTGCTACTCAGCTTAAGGAGACTAAAAAAAGTCTTGTGGAGGAGGTAGTAGATTAATCATTATTGGTTGTGCCGAGAAAAAGCATAGATTTGGTGGTAATAAAACTATTAGCCTCCTTACTTTTATTAGAGCAAGCCGGACTGTCTGAGGACTAAACAGTCTGGCTAACCGAGGATTACATAATCAGTGTGTCCAGTCCAAGCGCTGAAGGAGTTGCACTAGTCTGCGATCGCATATCACTTCACCTTCAAGCCAGCAGCTTCCTGGCGGTATGCTTCTAGGTCAATCTTGACTGGTTCAGCTTTCCAGATATCCTGACAATACTCCTGAATAGTGCGATCTGAAGAGAACTTGCCCATACGAGCCGCATTGAGAATCGACATTCGTGTCCAGTTCTCCTGGTCTTGGTAAGCTGTGGCAACCTGCTCTTGGCAGTCAATGTAAGACTGATAGTCTGCAAAATGCAGGTACTCATCTTTGTGCAGCAGCGATTCCACAATCGGCTGGAACAAGTCTGGTTGCCTAGGGGAGAAGTGGCCTGAAGCAATACGGTCAATAACCTGCCGCAGTTCTGCATTGGTATTGTAGTAGTCCCACGGGTTGTATCCCCTCGCCTTCAACGCGGTCACTTCCTTGGCAGTCAGACCGAAGAGAAAGAAGTTCTCAGCTCCCACTTCTTCACGGATCTCGACATTGGCTCCATCTAGCGTACCGATGGTCAAAGCCCCGTTCATTGAGAACTTCATGTTGCCCGTCCCAGAGGCTTCCATTCCAGCCGTGGAGATTTGCTCGGAGAGATCAGCGGCCGGGTAGGTTAACTGACCTAGAGACACGGAGTAATTCTCCAGAAACACCACCTTTAAACGACTACCTACATCAGCGTCATTGTTGACTACGGCCGCAACTGAGTTGATCAACTTGACAATCAGCTTGGCCATAAAGTAGCCAGGTGCCGCTTTGCCGCCAAAAATGCAGGTTCGAGGCAGGATGTCGAGATTTGGATTACTTTTGATTCGGTTGTACAGCGTGATCACGTACAGCACGTTGAGGAGTTGGCGCTTGTACTCGTGAATCCGCTTTACCTGGATGTCAAAGAGTGAATTTGGGTCTACTTCAATGCCGTTGTGATGCCGAATGTAATCTGTGAGTTTCTGTTTGTTGTGCTGCTTGATCCAGCGCCAGCTAGAGCAAAACTCTCTATCTTCAACGAATGCTTCGAGCTGCTTGATATCTTCTAGTTGCTTGATCCAGTTATTCCCAATCTTCTGCGTGATCAGCCGAGCGAGTTGGGGATTGCTCAGCAACAGCCAACGGCGTGGGGTAACGCCGTTGGTTTTGTTATTGAATTTTTCGGGCCACAGCTCGTAGAAATCTCGCAGCACCTTCTGCTGAAGTAGTTCCGTATGCAGCGCCGCCACACCATTGACGGCATGGCTACCGACACATGCCAGGTGTGCCATCCGCACGGACTTCTCGGAACCTTCCTCAATCAGTGACAGCCGCGCCAACCGAGCCTCGTCGTTAGGATACTTGCTGCGGACGTAGGCTAGGAAGCGGTGGTTGATTTCATAGATAATCTCTAGGTGTCTGGGTAAGATGCGACCAAACAGGCTCACTGGCCAGCGCTCAAGCGCCTCTGCTAGGAGGGTATGGTTAGTGTACGCGAATGTGTTCTGGGTGATGTGCCAGGCTTTGTCCCAATTCAGTTGATGCTCATCCACCAACAGCCGCATCAATTCGGCAACTCCGATAGAGGGGTGAGTGTCATTGAGCTGGATCGCTACCTTCTCAGGGAAGCAATCAAAATTATCGTGGTTACGCAGGTAAAGGCGGATAATGTCATGCAGGGAACAAGCAACGAAGAAGTACTCCTGCTGGAGGCGGAGTTCCCGTCCTTGGAGCGTGTTGTCGTTGGGATAAAGAACCTTCGAGATGGTCTCGGAGAAGGTTTTGTTGATTACAGCGCGGGTGTAGTCGCCTGTGTTGAATATTTGGAAGTTGAACTCCTCGCTGGCTTGGGCACTCCAGAGGCGTAGCTTGTTGACTGTATTGTTGTTATAGCCTGGCACGGGCGTATCGTAAGGTGTACCCACCACTGTTCGTTCCGGAATCCAACGCACCCGATAAACACCCTGCTCGTCGATGAAGGTTTCGGTGCAACCCCCAAGCCCTACTTCGACCATATAATCGGGGCGGGGGACTTCCCAAGGATTGCCAAAACGCAGCCACTCGTCGCAGCGTTCGACTTGTGACCCATCCTGAATCGACTGCTTAAATATCCCGTACTCGTAGCGAATTCCGTAGCCAAGAGCAGGAATTTCTAATGTCGCTAGTGAGTCTAGAAAACAGGCCGCAAGTCGACCAAGACCTCCATTACCCAAGCCTGGTTCATCCTCGCGCTCCAGCAGATTATCAAGATTGAGTCCGCACTCCGCAAGCGTTTGGTAGATCTGTTCGTAAAGACCGATATTGATCAGGTTGTTGCTTAAAAGGCGACCAATTAGGAACTCTGCCGATAGATAGTAGACAGTTTTAGGATCTTTTTCTAAATAGGTTTGTGCCGTTTTAATCCGGCGGTGGAGCAATCGGTCGCGCACGGTATGAGCTAGAGCCATGTAGTAATCGTGGGGCGTGGCAAAGCACTCAGGCTTTCCTTGGACGTAGTAAAGGTTATCCGCTAAGGCTCGCTTAAGGGTTTCTACCGACATACCAGTGCGATCGTCCTCTACCTGGATCTGCGTTTGCCCCCTGGACTCAATGGATGGCTTAAGATGAGCCGGAGGCTTGCCATTATGCTGTTCAAGGGATTCATACATAAGTTGAGGTGTTCCTATTAATTACGTTTTGTTGTAGCGATCACGTCTGCACAGAAAAATGAGTAGCCTTCGCTCTCTCTTCCCGATGCTAGTAACTATCAATTACCACTACTGCCAACTGATATCTATTAGCTCCTTCTCGGTTTCCTAAATGAGGCACTCGTGCTGCGCTTCTAAGTGTGAGATAGTTAGCTACAAAAGCAGACCTGCTCTAAGTCTGGGTTCTACCTTACAGCTATTATTTTGGAGAAAATGTACTGAAAGCTACACCCAGCAAAGGTTGCAGACAGACTTTAGAACTAGTCCTATCAGGACTTACGCATAGATCCCCCGAACCCCCGTAAAAAGGGAGCTAACAGGTTCCCGCTTTATTGTCGTGGGCTAGGGGAGATCAAAGTTTGAGCAACAAGAGTGCCTAAGTCCTACCTATATTTTCTGGAGACACTACCTAACTCAATAGTAGGAGAGTGGTATAACCAAGACCGAGACGAGTGGGTGATTCTGTTACAAGGTGACGCAACGTTAGGCTATTTTGACGGTTCTAGTATTCAGCTTGAGGCAGGCGATTATGTGTTCATTCCCGCCCATCAAAAGCACCGAGTAGAATACACTAGTTCAGAGCCACCCTACATTTGGTTAGCAGTTCATGCCAATTTGCATCCGAAACTTTTGGCAGGAACTTGAAAGTTTACTGGAGACGCTGCCACAGCAGATGCTGCAAGTTAAAGGCCCTGCCTCTAGAACATGAAATTGCCCAATTTGTGATGGGGCGATCGCATCTGAGTTCTAAAAAGTAGAAAGTAGTGGCGTTGCCCAGCTAGGTAATGATTTTGGCCGAAATGCTAGATTGCCGCACTCATCCTATTGTGATTTTTTGTTATTTTGAATGTGATTTTAATCACTTACAGCAAAGTTTTTCATACCATATTCTGCTGGCAGCCTGCTATACGAATTATGTCTAGTGTACATTCACTTAAATAATTTTACGGCAACTCTGAAGTTGGGTCAAATTCTCCGTGAAATTGCGCTTGGAATACTAGCAGAGCTAGAGCTAATCTACTTTTGAAATCTTACTTCATATGTTTTATTTCAAGCGTCCGCTGTCGAGTAATTCATCTTTGAGCTAAATTTTTTGCACTCACACTTTTTGAATTCTCGCACCATTTTCTAGCGCACGATTATCTTCATTGAAAGCTTGAGTTCACTCTTATCTAGTGTGTTAATTCACCTGATAATCAAGAAATACTAGTAATAAAACCAGCTTAACTTGTACTGGTCTGGACTTTGTTGTACATAAAAACTGTAAAAATTTTAGAGGTAGCAGCAATGAAACTAATAGATAATAAGGTTAATGTTTCTACTGGTCATAGTTATGAGCTTCTTGATGAAGTGCTGATAACTAAGCGAGGCTTTCTTCATGAAGAAGACCCCCTCAAGCGATTGCCAGATCAATACATACATTGGGAAAATACTGCTAAGGCTTTACCTAAACTAATTTCGCAAATTCTTGATGAAAAGGCTCCTAATAAAGAAAGCAACTATTTTTATGCAAAACGATTGTTAGAAGAAATGCCCAAGTATGAAGTAAATAACCTTACGACAGAAAACGAAAAGCGTCGAGCAATCCTTTTATTAGGTGTTTTTGCACATACTTGGGTATGGCTTCCTTATGTTTCAGGGATATCGGATAAACCTGAACAATTTATTCCTAAACAAATTTCAGTACCTTTATTTCAACTATCTGAAATGTTTGCTCGTCCTCCAGTATTAACAAACTCTGATTTATTTGACTATAATTGGCAGCAAAATACCTCAAGTGAAGAGATAAATATACACAACCTTGATATTCTTAATGGGTTTGTTGAAAATGATGCAGAGAAGTATTTTTATTTGACTTTCTTAATGATGACACTCAAAGGTGCTCCTGCTATAGAAGCTATGGTCAAGATTCAAAAAATATTAGAGGGTATAAGTTTTGTAAGTGATTTGGTATTAGGAGAATTAAAAACTCATCTAGATATTATTGTAGAATCTCTAGAAGAAGTAAGAAAAACTCTTGCACAAGTATTTTCAACTATAAATAAAGAAGATTGGTTTAATACAGTAAGATGGTTTTCTGTAGGTTGGAACAATAAAGATATGTTTCCTAATGGTGTAATTTATGAAGGAGTAGAAGCTTACAACAATCAAGGGCAATCTTTCTTTGGTCCGAGTGGTTTTCAGTATCCAATATTTCAATGTGTAGATGCTTTCTTAGATATTCGGCACGACGCATATATTAATCAGGTAAACTCTAGGCTCTATATGCCTTCTAATCAAGTAAAAATTATAAACTCTCTTGAAGATGGTCCAAAAATTAGAACATTTCTAACTGAACACAGAATTGGTGAGAAAAACTTTTTTGTAGATGCTAATAGTAATTATAAAAGTGTTACTGCATCATACAACAACTGTATACGACAAGTTAAAAATATCCGTTCACTTCATTTCGGTGTGGCTGCAAAATACTTAACTAAAATGATGAAAGATATAGAAGATAAAATGATTTTAACAACAGGCGGACAGCAGGACGATCACGAACAGTTACTTAAAGGAATCATCAATCATCACAATATTCAGATCAGTTAGTTTTTGAACAAAATAAAATATTCAGTATTGTACTCAAGTGAAATATTGAGAATTTTAGGCTCATTACGGTTGTCCCAAAGCAAAATGAGTAATATTCCCTTACAATAAGAGTGATTGTTGTCTGGCTATGCAGTACACACTGAGTTTGCTAGATTTTGAGAAGTGATTCCAGCTTAATCTTATCAGTGGATTTTCCTGAGATTGAATCCAAGCGGGCTGAAGCCCTTTCTAAGTATCAAGTCCTTGATACTGCTCCCGAAGACTCGTTTGACGATTTGACACGTTTAGCGGCTTATATCTGCCAAACTCCAATTGCTGCAATTGGTCTGACTGATAATAATCGGCAATGGTTCAAATCAAAAGTGGGGTTTACTTCAACTGAAGCACCCCGCGAGAAGACTTTTTGTGCTTATGCCATCCTCCAAACTGAATTATTGATTGTTGGAGATACCTTAACCGATGAGCGGTTTGTGAATAACCCGTTTGTCATCTCCGAGCACATCCGGTTTTATGCTGGTACACCTCTAATTAATCCCGGTGGCTTGGCAATAGGTACTTTATGTGTGCTTGATTATGTTCCACGAGATTTGAGTAGGGAACAGCAAGAAGCTCTACGCATTCTAGCTCTTCAAGTAGTGACTCAACTAGAGTTACGGTGTAATCTAAGGATTCTGGAACAGTCTATTTCTCGACGCAAGCAGTCGGAAGAGCTGCTACGGCACAATGCGTTTCATGATGGGCTGACGAACCTGCCAAATCGGGCTTTGTTCATGGATCGATTGGGGCATGCCCTTAAGCTTACAAAACGGCATAACGACTATTTGTTTGCTGTGCTCTTCCTTGATCTAGATCGCTTCAAGGTTATCAACGACAGTCTGGGACACATGGTCGGAGACCAACTACTTGTAGCAATTGCCAGATGTCTAGAAAGATGCCTACGTCCAGAAGACACAGTTGCTCGTCTTGGGGGAGACGAATTTGCAATTCTGCTTAACAATATTAAAGATATCAGCGATGTAATACTTGTGGCAGAGCGGATTCAAGAGCAGTTGAAATTGCCTTTCAATCTGAGTGGACAAGAGGTTTTCGCCAGCACAAGTGTAGGCATTGCTCTAAATACGACAGATTACAAGCAGCCAGAAGACCTCCTCCGCGATGCAGACACAGCAATGTATCGCGCTAAAGCGCGTGGTAAGGCGCGCTATGAAGTATTCAATACGGCTATGCACGACCATGTAGTAACGCTTTTGCAGTTAGAAAATAGCCTGCGGTGGGCTGTTGAACGTCAGGAGTTGCGGATTCACTATCAGCCTATTGTATTGCTGAAAACTGGCAGAATTACTGGTTTTGAAGCGCTTGTTCGCTGGCAGCATCCACAGCGGGGTCTTGTGTTACCAGAAGAGTTCATCTCAGTAGCAGAGGAAACCGGAGCAATTATTCCTATTGGCTATTGGGTGCTCCGGGAAGCATGCCGTCAAATGCATAAATGGCAGTTACAATTTCCTGAAGACTCATTAACAATTAGCGTGAATCTTTCCAGCAAACAGTTTTTACAACCTGACTTAATCGACCAAATCAGTCAGATTTTACAGGAAACTGGTTTGGATGCACGCAGTTTAAAGCTAGAGATCACCGAAAGCGTGATCATGGAAAACACTGAATCTGCAACAGCAATGCTCTTGCAACTAAGCAATCTAGGTGTTGAGTTACATCTGGATGATTTTGGTACGGGTTATTCATCCTTAAATTATCTGCACCGCTTTCCAGTTAATGTATTGAAAATCGACCGCTCTTTTATCAGCAAGATGGACGTTACTGGCAAGAATTTAGAGATTGTGCGGGCGATCATCACCCTGGCACATAATCTGAGTATAAATGTAACAGCGGAAGGGTTAGAAACGGCGGAGCAACTAGCGCAACTTAGGGCACTACAATGCAAACATGGGCAGGGATACTTCTTCAACAAGCCTGCTGATCAGGAAGCAGCAGGAGCGTTAATTACTAAATCTCTGCAATGGTGAAGTAGATTCAGCTATGATTGCTGACTAAACTAGGGGCTAGGGGCTAGGGGAATAAAGAAAAATTCCAGATCCAAAAAAGGTTTCAAGCCCCTGTTTTAAACATGGATTAAGAAAAACTATTTATGTCGAGAGGCGTAGCCAAAAGATTTAAAGCGTCTTTATATAAATCCCCGTCAGGAATGTGTCAAGGGGATTTCCCTAGTCCCCAGCCCCTAGTCCCTAGCCCCTCTTATTAATGTCGTCAGCAATGGGATATTAAGTGAGACCGAACTTGGACTTTATTTAAATCTCTTACTAGGCGCTGAGCTTGGTGTTTATAAAGCGGTCGTCGCAGTAACCCAGGCAAATGTTTCATCAATTCTCTGGCTGTGCCGATACTACATCCCGAAATTAGGGCAATTTCATTAGCACCATCAAAGATCGCATCGCGAGTTAGAGCTTTCTCAATCTGCACCTGCCAAAGTCGAGGAGCGATTTCACCCCGCTCGATCCGCTGGAGACTACTGCTGTTTGCCAGAACAATCAAGCGATCGCCTGTGTGTAGACAAATATCATCAGAGGGCATTAACTTAGGAGATTTTAGCGGATTCTGGTGAAGAATCGGCACAACACCGTAGCCATAAGCCACTTCAGCCAGAATCAAGCCATTAAGAGTATCGCCAACCTCAATTTTGTATTCCGTCACCAAAACCGTCTGATTATTGAAGTGAAACAAGCTCAGAATGTTCTCTCCAAAAGCAGCAGCAGCAAAAACTTCTGCTGATAAAGCCGAGGTGCATAGAACTTGGGCGTAGGGAAACAGTCGCGCTACATTATCACTAAAGTGTTGATCGTAAGTGCGGATGACTATGCTACTGGTGGGACTAACGGCATGAGCCATCAACCCGATTTCCAGATTTTCCATGTCATCATCAGTAACTATAATGATGCTTTTGGCATTGCCGAGATTTACCTTAGTTAGGGCGTTGCCAATGTTGCTGACAACGAGCGGTATCTGGGGGAGGATATTTGGCGCGATCGCCGTATTAGTAATTCCTACCACAGGCTGCTTGAGTTCTTGCAACAAAGCAGCAACTCGCGCTCCCACTCGACCTAATCCAACTAGCACAACATGGTTTTGTTGTGGCAACGGCGGACGGCTAGGGAAAAACTGCAACCTTGAAGTTAAGAGCGTCTCAGTTAGTAGTGCATACAGCACTCCAATGAAAGCTGTGCCTGCTAATGTTAGTCCGAGGCTGAACAACTGTGACCCCCAGGAGATCGGAATAGTCAATTTGAAAGTTCCAAATAGCTCTGAGTATCCTCCTAAAAGCAAGGCGGCTGTAGCAGAGAAGGCATCTCGCAAGCTAATGCCAGGATATTCCAGACGAAATAAAACTGTGCCGCAGAATAATAGAACCAGTACCGTGATGCAACAGATAATTGCAACTCGCCGAGTCTGATACTGATAGGTCCATTGCCAGAATTGGTGCCATTTCTGCTTGAGATTCTCAGCTGCCATACCTTGAACCACCCCTTGCCACCTTAGCAGAGCGTGCTTAGAGTTTGTTGCCGACTGCTGAGAATGGCTGGACTTGTCCGTAACCTCAATATAAATAATTGTGTCTCCCTCCCCCAGTCTGGACTCTGGCTCCCATTGATAAAATTGTTTCGGCAAGTGAGATGGATCAGTAGTATGACTCAAGACTCGGCGAGTTCGACTATTTAGTCCATGTACTAGCCAGCGATCGCACCAGCGATCTCCTACTTGAATTTGATACTTTACCACCCGCAGCAAATGCCCCTCTAAGTTGAAATATCCCAGAGTCTCAGCTCCTAGTGCTGCAAGGGCAAAAGCAGAAGCAGATAGTTGGGTGGGTTCATAGGCCACAAAATTGCCCAAACTTTGACACAAAAGTTGATTGAGATTTTGTTTGTCAGAACGTACAATCAGCCGAATTTGGGGATTTAGCAGCCGCGCAGCCAAGGCAGCCTCTGTATTCACGCGCTCGTCACTCGTAACTAAAAGTACAGCCTGACACTGCCGAATCTTTGCTTGCTCCAGAATCCTTGGTTGGCGGCAGTCTCCGATTAACAAATCTTCCAATAAATTCGCTAAGTCTAGGATCTCCCAGGTGTTGGGCTGCACTTGATCAATAGCGCTAACAGCAACTCCATACTCCTTAAGCACTGCCACACAATGCTGCCCCACACTTCCAAGTCCACAGACCAAAAATCGCTCTGGTCTTGGTTGAGTGCTGTTGCTAGGCTGGTGGCTATCTGATAATGGCAGCATCTGTTACCGCCAATGGTACGCATATTATTACAGTTGATTATATGCCTGGATAAAAAACTGGGCAGAGATAAAGCACATCATAGTTAAATCTCATAACGAGGCAACGGGTCTTTTCCGGCTCCCTGTGTTCATCCATCGGTTTTCCAGGCTCCGTTGCCGTTCTTCTCGGCAGCGGGTTTCGACGGTCAGTTTACTGCCTTCAAGCTTCAACAGATTGTATTGACAGTGGATAACCGGGTACCCACTCGCGTATGGGTGCGCCAAAGGTGCCAGCACAGATGATGTTGAGTTTGCGTCCATCTGCGCTGATGTCATAGGAGTAGAGGCTGGTTTCAGCTTTGTGGATATGACCGTGGAAGGCAAAGCGGAAGCCTGTTGTCAAAGATAGCTAGTCCAGTTGACTATACTGCGTGAAAAAATTGGAAACTTGAGTAACTAGCGATCGCCCTCATCCGTCTTGCATCAATTCCGTGTGCTGCACCTGAACTTCATCGTCGAGTCTTTGAATTTCGTAAGTAAGTATCAGAATCTCATCGTCGAGTCTTTAAGTCTCGTGAGCGAGTATTAGAACCTCATCAACGAGTATCAGAATTTCGTCGTTGAGTATTTGAGTCTCGTGAGCGAGTATCAGAACTTCATTGTCGAGTAGGTGAGTCTCGTAAGCGAGTATTAGAACCTCATCAACGAGTATCAGAGCTTCATCGCTGAGTCTTTGAGTCTCGAAAGCTAAAGTTTACAAGTGGAACTAAAGCGATCGCCATGCACTCTGCCTATTATCTTAGAGTCAGTGACCTCGCCACTGTCTAATGTCTAACCTATCACCTGCCGACCCTCAGCCTCCGCCACTCACTGTCTTTTATCCTCGCGTTGCTAAAATTGAATTTATCCTGCTTAACAGCGGACTACGCAGTCCTGCCATCTACAGCGGCTGGTCTCGTGCCTTCAAGCGCACCATCCCCAAACGTCATGGGTATCTCTGGGATGGTCTCTTCAATCCCAGCGTTTTTGTCAGCTATGTGCTGGAAATTGGGTTTCTTTTAGTGCTAGCGGCGATTAAACCTCGTCTGTGGCAATAAGAATAATGCGATGCTCGTTTCAAAAATGAAGTGTGCTTAGGTGGGGTTCGTTAACAAAAATTGGCTTTGTCTCTGGAAAGATGAGAAATGTTCATTATCAACAGAAAGCATCAGGGGATTGACAGATTCTATAAGCCAGGACTTACGCATAGATTCCCCGAACTCACTTGAAAAAGGGCGCTAACAGGTTCCCCTCTTTTTAAGAGGAGCTAGGGGAGATCAAAGTTTGAGCAACAAGAGCGCGTAAGTTCTAAGCTGAATATTATCTAGCCAGTATTTGGCAGTATATATCTACTCCTGTCTCTTCATTAACTGGGGAACTGAGCTTAGGGAAACCGCAGAAAAAACCTATGAAATTAGCCAAAAAAAATGGTCGCCGCTCTCAGGAGAACACAATTGCAGAGCAGCCTGCAAATAAGAAACTGAAAACGGAAGTATATGAGCAGCAATTGTCACAGCTTCAAGTCGAGCTAGTCAAATTACAATATTGGGTCAAGCACCAAGGCTTGCGGGTGGTGATGATTTTTGAGGGACGTGACGCAGCGGGTAAAGGAGGCACGATTAAGCGGATTGTGGAACCCTTGAATCCACGCGGTTGTCGAGTCGTTGCCTTGGGAACGCCTTCCGATCATGAGAAGACACAATGGTATTTCCAACGTTATGTCCCTCATCTCCCTGGTGCTGGAGAGATGGTGCTGTTTGACCGCAGTTGGTACAATCGCGCTGGTGTAGAACGGGTGATGAGTTTTTGTACTGAAGAACAATATTGGGAGTTTATGAGTTCTTGTCCCGAATTTGAACGGATGTTGGTACGCTCTGGGATCGTTCTGCTCAAATACTGGTTTTCCGTCAGCGATGATGAACAAGAGCGACGGTTTCAATCGCGGACAACCGATCCGGCAAGACGATGGAAGCTCAGCCCTATGGATCTGGAATCAAGAGATAGATGGGTGGAGTTTTCTAAAGCGAAGGATGAAATGTTCGCTCATACCAATATTCCAGAAGCTCCCTGGTTTACGGTTCAAGCAGACGACAAGAAACGAGCCCGTTTGAATTGCATTAGTCATATTTTGAGTAAGATACCTTATCAAGACATGACTCCCGAACCGTTGGAGCTACCGCCCCGCAAACCCGCTAGCGATTATGTCCGCCCACCGATAAATGAGCAGTTCTTTGTGCCGCAGGCTTACTAAGTCAGTAGCGCGATGCCTACGGCGGGCGAAGCCATCGCCTTCTGAAATAGTAAAAGGTACAATTTCATACAGAAAGTGGTGGCGAGAAGGCGTTGGAACCCTCCAGCTTCTTAGAAGAGACAACTTCAGCCGAAATTGGCACAAGTTGCACAGCACAAGCTTTTAATTCAGGTTGCAGTGAGTCGGGACAAGCTTCAGGATGGGTGAGAGCATTTGCCTCTGCTTGATCTGCCCAAAGAGCACCCCAGTGCATAGGGACAAACACCGTACCAGGTGCGATCGCCCGTGTTACCTTAGCGGGAAACCGCGCTTTGCCGCGACGCGATCGCACTTCTACCCAGTCATTCTCCTGGATACTCAGACTCGCAGCATCACGGGGATGAATCTCAATAAACGGACCAGGATACATCTGCTGAATTTTCTCAATTCGACCAGTACGGGTCTGAGTGTGCCAGTGTCCATATAGTCTGCCATTAGTCAGAACAAAGGGATATTCCGGATCAGGCGGTTCCGCTAATCCCCGCGAGTGACAGTCTGCAAATTTAGCGCGACCGTCCGGCGTATGAAAGCGGTGGTCGGTGTAGAGGCGTTTTGCGGAGGGGAATGAGGTCGATTCCCCTTGTCCCCTTGTCCCCTTGTCCCCTTGTCCCCTTGTCCTCTCTTCAGGACACGGCCATTGAATAGGGCCTTGCGCCAGGCGTTGATAGCTGATCCCAGTCATATCACAGGGGCGATCGCGGGTCAGCTGGACGTATTCCGCATAAACTTCAGCTGCACTAGTAAACTGAAACTTGTCTGCAAATCCCAACCGACGACCTACTTCAGCAATAATCTCCCAGTCTGCCTTGGCCTCCCCTGGTGGCTGGCGAAATGCTGAACACAGCGTCACCATCCGTTCCGAGTTTGTCATTGTGCCAGTCTTCTCCCCCCACTGGGCAGCTGGTAGCAAGACATGGGCGTAGGTAGATGTTTCCGTTGGATAGTAAGCATCCTGATAGATTGTAAAAGGCGATCGCTCTAAAGCTGCTTTGGTGCGTTCCAAATCTGGCATACTGACTGCGGGGTTGGTAGCAACAATCCACAAGCAATCTACTTCCCCATTTTCCAGTCCAGTGATCATGTCCCAGGCGGTGCGTCCCCAATTAGGTGAGATTTGACCAGGCGGAAGTCCCCAAAACTGCTCGACTTCTGCTCGTTGTTCAGGATACTGGACGTGGCGATAACCTGGTAAAAGGTTGCACAAGCCGCCGACTTCTCTGCCGCCCATCGCGTTAGGCTGACCTGTAAGCGAAAAAGGACCTGCCCCTGGTTTACCAATCTGACCAGTCATTAAATGTAAGTTAATAATACTTCGCACCTTGGCTGTGCCTTCTGAGGACTGGTTTACGCCCATTGACCACAGAGATAAAACTTGATTGGATTCACCCCAGTAACGAGCAGCTGTTTCCAAATCACTCACAGATATTCCACAACGTTCAGCTACTACCTCCGGTGGATAGTGTTTAATCACTTCTACAAACGCGGGAAAATTCGTCGTACATTCATCTATAAACTCAGAATTAATGTAACCCCAACGCCGGAGCAGGTGAGCAATACCATTAAGTAAATCGATATCGGTACCTGGTCGAATGCCTAAGTGCAGGTCCGCCACTTCCGCTGTTGGGGTGTAGCGAGGATCGACCACAATTAGTTTGACGTGACGATTCTTTTTGTGGTGTTTCTGGAGGCGATTAAATACAATTGGGTGACACTCCGCTGCATTAGAGCCAATTATAAAGGCGCAGTCAGTTAACTCTAAGTCATCGTAGCAGCAGGGAGGACCATCAGCACCCAAGCTTTGCACGTAGCCCGCTACAGCTGACGACATGCACAGGCGGGAGTTGGAATCGAAGTTGTTAGTGCCAAGACAGCCTTTGAGCAGCTTTTGAGCAACGTAATAGTCTTCTGTTTGCATCTGACCGGAGCCATACATACACAAGGCTTGGGAGCCAGAGGTAGCACAAATTGATTGAATGCGGCTAACTACAAGCTCTAAAACTTCATTCCAGTTAGCGCGGCGAAAAGGCTGATCTAAAGAATCACGCACCATTGGATAGCGGAGCCGATTTTTATCAAGAGACTCGGCGATCGTTGCTCCTTTAACACACACCATGCCTTGACTTGAGGGATGGTTGCGATCGCCCCGCACTTTCCAAATCGGATTACCTTGACTATCCCGATTAATTGCCTTCCCAGCTTGGGCTGGCGGCGACACTTCCAGTCCGCAACCTACACCGCAGTAGGGGCAGAGAGTTTTGATGTTATCTGTCATCTGATTTAGCCCTCTCTACGCATAAAACGCGATGCCTGCGGCGGGCGGAGCCATCGCAGCACTCACCACTTCGATTTATAATTACTTTTCCTCGTGAGCAAAGCGGTGGTACAAAAAGTCCAAAGCTTGGTTGCGTAGGTTGTAGTATTCTGGGTCTTCCATCACCTGAGTGCGATTACGGGGACGGGAAAATGGGATATTCAACACATCGCCGATCTGTGCTGCTGGTCCATTAGTCATCATTACCAGGCGATCTGACAGCAGTAGCGCTTCATCAATGTCATGGGTAATCATCAAGACAGTAACCTGGTTTTCGCTCCAAATTTTTAGGAGTTCCTCTTGCAATTCTTCCCTTGTAATTGGGTCAAGCGCTCCAAAGGGTTCGTCTAAAATTAAGACTTGCGGACGCATTGCCAGGGCGCGAGCGATGCAGACGCGCTGCTTCATACCCCCGGAAAGTTCCTTGGGCTTTTTGCTGGCAGCATCTGACAATCCCACAAGAGCTAGATGTTCTTCAACGATCGCTACTTTTTCTGACCTTGGTTTCTCTGGCCAGACTGAATCTATCCCTAGATAGATGTTATCAAAGGCACTCATCCAGGGGAGTAAAGAGTAGTTTTGGAACACAACCATGCGATCAGGTCCAGGCTGGGTAATCCGCTTCGTTTGCAGCCTTACCTCTCCATCTGTTGGCTTATTAAAACCCGCCACCATATTCAGTAGCGTCGATTTGCCGCAGCCAGAGTGACCAATTAGACAGATGAATTCCCCCTCGTGCACTGTGAGATTGACCCCATCAAGAACAGTGTAAGAACCTGTAGGAGTGGGATAGACCTTGGAAACGTCTTCGATTATCAGGAAAGGGTCGCGGTTGATTAATTGAGGATTTTTGACGCTAGTGGTTTTGAGGGTTTGCATAGTTAGGAGTTAGGGGTTTGGGCTAAAAATTAGGGGTCAAAGGGTGCAGCAGGGAATTCAGAAAGATTGTCTTAATGGTTTTTTATGTACACTCTCCTCTGCTTCCTAGCGCAGCTAGCTTCCCTGCTTTCCTCTAGACTGCTGATGTTGCTAAAGAATCAATCAAGATTTCTTCAATCCGAATCTCGCGCTTGATTTTCAAATTGTTGAGATAGTTGATTGGGTCATCTGGATTGAAAACTGAACCGTCGGCAAAATGAATCGGACCGCGATCGGGTTCAGTATCGACTAGATCCAGATCTCTAGCCGCTGCACCAAATACATCAACCCGCCGAGTCCGATCTAGAATTTCAATCCAGTTTCTGGGAAAGGGTGTAATTCCCCAACGGGCTAGCTGAGTCATAATCCACAGTCCTTCGACTCGACTAGGGCAGTTTGCTCTATCTACATAGAACTGGTTGTAACGCAGCAGTTGTTCAGGTTCTTCGCCAAGACCGCGATTGTAGGGATCAATAAAGCCAGGGCGGGTGTACTCTGGGGCAGAGCCAACATATTCTGGACGGCAAAGCAGTTCTAGAATCTCCTCTCGATTGCGGCGATCATCGCAGTACTCACATGCTTGCAGCAGGGCTTTTACCAGGGCAAGATGAGTTTGGGGGTATTGGTCTGCCCAATCTTCACGCACGCCCAGCACTTTCTCTAAGTGTCCTGCCCAAATATCTAAATCGGTGGCAATGACAAAGCCCAGGTCTTCATAAACAGCGCGAGAGTTCCAAGGTTCGCCAGTACAGTAGCCATCGATATTTCCCGCCTTTAGACTTGCAACCATTTGTGGAGGTGGAATCACCGTCAAACTGACATCTAGGTCTGGATCGATGCCTCCTGAAGCCAGCCAGTACCGCAGCATCAGATTATGCATGGAGGACTGGTGTACCATACCCAGGGTGTGTACTCGATCTGGGTTTTGGGCGATCGCCTCTTTAAAGTCAGCAAGTGTTCGGACTCCGGCATTATATAAGCGCTTGCTTAAGGTAATCGCGTTGCCATTGCGAGCCATCACCAGTGCTGTGACAATTGGTAGAGGTGCTTTGCCATTCATTCCTAATGTCATGGCTATGGGCATACCTGCTACCATTTGGGCTGCATCTAGGCGGCGCGTGGCAACACCCTCAGCGATTGCTTTCCAACTGGGTTCGCGGGATAATGTTACTTCCTCTAGTCCGTGTTCCTCAAAAAAGCCTTTTTCTTTGGCAACTACCAGTGGGGCACAGTCTGTTAGCGGCACAAAGCCAATTTCTAGATTGACTTTCTCTAAGCCGTTGCGGGCAATTACTACAGACTGCCTTGCCTTTTGCTTCTTAGCCCGTTTCTGCTGATTGAGGAAATAAAGCACCTCACTCCGCAAGCCGTAGTAATTGGGATGATTGACTACCTCCATGCGATCTCGCGGACGTGGAAAAGGAATGTCTAGCGTCTGCCCAATATACGATTCTGGCCCATTAGTCAGCAGCACAATGCGATCAGACAGCAGCAGGGCTTCATCTACATCGTGCGTAACCATGATGCATGTAAGTTCGTTTTCTTGGGAAATTTTCATCAACTGCTCTTGTAAACCGCCCCTAGTTAAGGCATCTAACGCCCCAAATGGTTCATCTAGTAGGAGTAACTTGGGACGAATCGACAAAGCACGGGCGATCGCTACCCGCTGCTTCATCCCCCCTGAAAGTTGACCAGGGCGCTTGTCTGCGGCGTGTCGCAGTCCCACCATATCAATATGATGTTCCACAATGCCGCGGCGTTCACCTTTAGGCTGAGTCCCCATCACCTCATCCACAGCCAGCGCGATGTTTTCCCGTACCGTCAACCAAGGCAGTAGCGAATAATTTTGGAATACCACCATCCGATCCGGTCCGGGCTTGGTTATTTGTCGCCCTTCTAGAAGCACACCGCCTCTTGTTGGCCTAGCCAGACCCGCTACGATGTTCAACAAAGTAGACTTACCACAGCCGGAGTGTCCGACTAAAGTGACGAACTCTCCTTTTTTGATTTTGAGATCAATGTTCTTAAGCGCAACATAAGTACCACCGTTTGGCAGCGGAAATGCTTGGTCAATATGGTCAACTTCAACAAAGACAGACATAAATTAGTCCTTAGTCATTGGTCATCAGTCATTGGTCATTAGTCATTAGTCATTGGCAAAGAACTAATGACTAATGACAATTAGCCTTTTTGTTCCTCTGAGACAACCTTTGATGCTATGAATCCAACCAGACGATCTAGTAAAAGACCAACTATGCCGACATAGATCAGCGCCAAGATAATTTCACTTGTTCTAGAACTGTTATAGGCATCCCAGATGAAGAAGCCGATACCCACACCACCAGTGAGCATCTCTGCCGCTACAATTGCCAGCCAAGACAACCCAATTCCAATCCTTAATCCCGTAAAAATGTACGGGACTGCCGACGGTATCAAAATCTTAAAGAAAAACTTCGGGCTAGACAGGCGCAACACTTTGGCAACGTTTCTGTAATCCTGGGGAATCTGCTGTACACCCACCGTAGTGTTAATAATGATTGGCCAAATTGCTGTAATAAAAATTACAAAAATTGCTGATGGGTTAGATTGTTCCAATGCTGCTAGAGCAAGAGGCAACCACGCCAGGGGCGGTACTGTACGCAGCACTTGAAATATCGGATCTACAGCCCGATAGATGAAGCTATTGATCCCAATCATGATCCCCAGGGCAATTCCCACGATTGCAGATAAAGAGAAGCCAATTGCAACTCGCCCTAAACTGGCAAAAATCTGCAATCCTAATCCCTTATCTGTGCCGCCATCGTCAAAAAAGGGCTGGGTAATTAGAGGATCCCAAGTTTCTTCTATAACGGTGAGCGGTCCCGGCAAGCGAGAATCTGGACTCCCACAAATTATTTGCCAGACAACTAGCAAGATTGCGATCGCGACCAGTGGCGGTACGATATTTTTAGTTAGGGCAGCAATGAGCTTATTTGAATTACTGCTTTTAGAGCGCCTGTCAAGCGTAGTTGCCATACTTAGAGGTTTTTTGCAGAAGGGACTAGGGTTCACAGGAAAAGTCAGGGGCAGCGGACTTCTAATCATGACCCCTGACCCCTCAATTAAACTTTTTTAATCTTGAGACTCTTCAAATATGCAGTTGGATCTTCTGGATCAAACTTGACACCATCGAAGAACGTCTCAACGCCACGGGAGGTACTCGTGGGGATTTCTGATTCTGCAACATTAAGGGCTTTTGCCGCTTCTCGCCACAGATCCTCGCGGTTCACAGCATCAACGATCTTCTTAACGTCCGTATCAGCAGGAATATACCCCCAACGAATGTTTTCCGTCATAAACCATGTGTCGTGGCTCTTGTACGGATAGGAAGCGTTATCCCGCCAGAACTTCATCACCAGCGTGTCGCTATAATCCTCTGTCCGACCAGTGCCGTAGTCGTATTTGCCTTGGAACCGCCCTATGATATCTTTCACAGGCACTTTCAACCACTGACGCTTAGCAACGATGTTAGCCATCTCCTCTTTGTTTTCCGGCTTAGCAGACCACTGCTGGGCTTCCTGTACTGCCATCAGAATTGCCTTAGTTGCCTTGGGATTTTTGTCTACCCAGTCTGCCCGCATTGCCAAAGCTTTTTCGGGATGGTCTTTCCAGAGTTCACCAGTTGTCAAAGCTGTATAGCCAATTCCCTGACTAACAGTTTGGGCTGGCCACGGTTCACCTACACAGAAGGTTTCCATGTTGCCGACTTTGACGTTTTGCACCATCTGCGCCGGTGGCACAACAATTGTAGAAATGTCTCTATTAGGATTTATCCCACCAGCAGCTAGCCAGTAGCGAAGCCAGAGGTCGTGAGTACCACCTGGAAACGTCATGGCAGATTTCAGTTCCTTGCCAGAGGATTTAGATTTGGCAAATGCTTCCTTTAAGGGAGCGCTATCTAAACCTATTTTTAAATCCTTATAAGTATTAGAAAGGCAAATTCCCTGACCGTTGGTATTTAACCGCGCCAAAATGTACATCGGCACCTTATTACCTTTGGTAATCGTGCCCAAGGATATTAAGTAAGGCATGGGAGTCAAAATGTGCGCTCCATCAATACCACCGCCACCAGAACCCAGCACTAAGTTGTCGCGGGTTACAGCCCAGGAAGCTTGCTTGGCAATTTCTACACCTGTCATGCCGTACTTGTCGAAGTAGCCCTTTTCCTTGGCAATAATCAAGGGAGCAGCATCGGTCAGAGCGATGAATCCTAGCTTGGCAGTAGTAACTTCTGGTGCATCGGCTGGGTTGATATTGGCAGCCGGTATAGTATTGCTAGTTGTACCGTCGGTTGATCCGGACGTATTCGAGGGTCCGGTACTACAGCCATGAGCTATTAGTGAACCTGTAGTAGCAGCGCCTGCTGTAATGATGAATTGCCGTCTGGAAAATTTCGTCATAATTGTCTTGTTTGTGCGATTTTTTGTCTATTAGGAACCCAAGGTCTAGAGCCGGTAAGGAGTTGCCTTCGGTTTAAAGTTTGAACTTCTAGAGCTTAGGCAGGTATTACTTGCCGATAGTCCTCCTTGTTAGAATGCCCAAATAAACCACTAAATTTCACATAGATGTATCGGCGCTACACTGCATCATTCCTGTTTAGGTAGAAACTAAAACTTCCTGTCTGGGTTTTGCTCCAAACTGTTCGATGAGTAAATTTCGGAGCACTGGCTGCAAGTCTTCACAGGCAATACCTTTCGTCACACAAGTACCCAGATGAGCGTCTTTGCCAACCTTCCCACCCATGTAAATGTCTACGCCTTCTACAGCTTTACCATTTTTACGCGCTTTAGTTCCCATCAACCCAATGTCAGCTACTTGTGGCTGTCCACAAGAGTTGGGGCACCCAGTCCAGTGAACTCGCACACTTCGGGTTAAGGATAGCTCTGCCTCCAATGCTTTAATCATTGTCAAAGCACGGTTTTTGGTTTCAATTAAGGCAAAGTTGCAAAACTGAGAGCCTGTGCAAGAAACCAGTCCCCGCGTCAGAGTATCGGGATTGATCGAGAATCGTTGCAATAGTGGTTCGGATAATAACGCTTCCAGGCGGGAATCGGGGATATTGGGAATGATGATGTTTTGCTCAACTGTAAGGCGGATTTCGCCGCTGCCGTAGACTTCCGCCATCCGTGCAAGTTCAAATAAATCTTGGGCATACAGGCGACCAACCGGGATGTGTAACCCAACATAGTTTAAACCTGGTTGCTTTTGAGAGTAAACACCAACGTGATCGCGTTTTTCCCAGTCGATTTCATCTTTTTCTACTGCTGGTTGCAATGGCTTACCCAGCTGATTTTCGACTTCTTCTCGGAATTTGTCTAAACCCAATTCATCAATTAACCACATCAGGCGAGACTTTTGCCGATTAGCGCGGAGTCCTTGATCGCGATAAACCTCTAGAACTGCTCTACATACCCCAACTACATCTTCTGGAGGCACCCAAGCATTCAAAGGGATAGCCGCATCACAGCGCTTCGCCGAAAAGAAGCCACCAACAATAACGTTAAACCCGAATTGACGTTCAGCCTCCCCATCTCCCTTATAGGCGGGAATAAAGGCAAGATCGTTGATTTCGGCGTGAACTGAGTTGTCCCGTCCACCCGCGATCGCAATATTAAATTTTCGCGGCAAATTTGTAAATTCTGGGTTGCCTTGCCCTTTGTTTGTAATCATGTCTTGGACTTGTTGCACCAATTCCCGCGTATCGAACAATTCATCCGCATCAAGTCCCGCTACTGGATCACCAGTGATGTTGCGAACGTTGTCCATACCTGACTGGACGCTGGTTAACCCAACTGGCTGAAACCGCTTGAAGATATCTGGCAAGTCCTCAATCCGCACACCCCGTAACTGGAGATTCTGGCGAGTGGTGATGTCTGCATTGCCATCATCTCCGTAACGTTGCACCACTTCCCCCAGTACCCGCAGCTGATCGCTAGCAATAATACCGTTGGGGAGCCGCATCCGCATCATAAACTTACCCGGAGTAACTGGGCGAAAGAACACACCTAACCATTTCAGCCGATGCTCTCGGTCAGTCTCATCCATTGCTTCCCAGCCAATTTGCGCGAATTGCTCTAATTGAACTTTGACGGCAAGACCATCTTTTTCTGCCTTGAGTTTTTCAAATTTATTAAGACTTACTTTGGTTATTTCTACGTCCGTCATTATCGTACCTTATTGCCTTTTTCTCTCTCGAAAGCCTGTTAGCATCATGTGTGATCAAGAAAAGTTGCTCAATTTTTTAAAGTTTCTTTTTCCTGATACCTTATTCGGTTTTAAAAATTAAAATCGTATAGTTGGTTACGCATCCGATTAAGGGATAATTTTCCATCTGCCAGCTTGCGGAATCCGCATCAGTTACCATTACTCATCCCGATGGTGAAAATTGGCAATTCAAGAACGTGATCGCGCTTTGCATGGATACTTGTTAACATCCAAAGTAAGATTACTTAGAAATTAAATTCGTATCCTTGGTAACAAAACGTTACCTATTATGACGAAAGCGTATTACTTCCATGCGTTTTTTACATATATCTCAACCAAAAGATGGATGTGAAAAAACTGTGTTCATAAGAGTAAACTTAATCTGGGTTCTCATAGAGCGCTGAGAGCGTTAGTTAATTAAGTTTTGCAAAGCTTGTTATGTAACTTTTAAACAAGGACTAAATTTAAAATGCCAATGAATCGTCGTGCTTTCCTGACATGGGTTGGTGTGGGGTGGCTAGCTAGTTCTTTACCTGTAGCACTGGCAGCCTGTTCCCAGACAAACCAGGCAGAATCTTCGCCAAATACAGATACAGAATTTCAGCCTGTTGGGAGTGTTGAAGAGTTAGATAAGTCAAGTCAGTTGCTGAACGAAAACTCACCTGTTGGTTCTGTTTTAGTAGTCCGCACCGCTACAGCCAACGAGTTGAGCGCCGTAGATCCCACCTGTACTCATGCAGGCTGTGTGGTGCAATGGAAAAGTCCGCTGAAAAAATTTGTCTGTCCCTGTCATGGTTCTGAATTTGATGCTGACGGTAAGGTACTTAAAGGTCCAGCTAAAAAACCTCTAAAAACTCTCCAAGCAAAGATTGAGGGTAGTTCAGTCTTGGTCAAAGAAAGCTAGTTTCACTCTTATTGAAAGCAACCCGTGAATACAGATATTAAAGTCGACCTTTTGAAGCAGGCACAGGCTGCACGTTCTATGGGTAACTGGTCATTAGTTATTCAATGCCTGCAACAGGTGATACTGGGGGAAGAGGGGGAGCAGAAAAGCAGGGGTGTAGAGGAGCAGGGGGAGCAGGGGGAGCAGGGGGAGCAACTGCTGGACTTAGCAATAGATGTGTTGGTATATGCGGATTTTCATGAGCGTTGGGAAATTGCTAAGGTGTTGCCCAAGTTGAAAAACGCAATCGCTCCACTGCTGTTCATTCTCGAAGACGAAGATGCAGAAGAAGAAGTGCGTTGGTATGCTGCTCGCATCTTGGGAGAATTTAATCAGCCGTCTGTAATTAATGCTCTGGTTGAACTGCTGAAAACTTCTGAGAGTCAGGAATTAACCGCAATGGCAGCAGCAGCGCTAGGAAGTATAGGGCCCTCGGCTGTTGCTGCCTTGACTGAGTTATTGGCAGAGTCAGAGACGCGATTATTGGCTGTGCGATCGCTCTCCCACATCCGGCGCTCAGAAACAATAATTCCTTTGCTCAGTGTTGTCCAAGATCCCCAAATTGCCGTAAGAGCCGCCGCAATCGAAGCCTTAAGTAGCTTTCACGATGCTCAGATTCCACCAGTTCTCCTCAACGCCCTTGATGATATAGCAGCACCAGTCAGACGCGAGGCAGTAACAGGTTTGAGTTTTCGCCCTGAATTAAGGGAGGAATTGGATTTGGTAAATCGATTGGTGCCGAGGTTGTATGACTTCAATTTAGCGGTTTGTACAGGAGCAGCGATCGCCCTGGGACGACTGGGTACAGATAATGCGGCTAGCGCTTTAGATCAGGTGCTAAAATCCCCTAACACGCCAGCTTCCCTCCAAATAGAAATTATCCGGGCTTTGGGCAGAGTAGGAACAATAAGCGGATTAGAACATCTGCGTTCAGCACTGAATCAATTGGCATCGGTAATGTTATGGCAGGAAATTGTGGCAGTGCTGGGGCGAGTAGAACAGCCATTAACAACTAAAGCGGCTGAAATCTTAGTAGAAATACTGTCAGGGCCAGCAACTCAACATGAAGTCAAACAAATAATCGCGGTTTCGTTGGGACAGTTGGGTGAGATTCAGGCACTAGGCCCTTTGATTCAATTATTGGCAACTACTGATTCTGGGGTAAGACTACACGCGATCGCCGCGCTTAAACAACTAGCTCCCGAAGCCGCACATCAGCAGTTACAGCAGCTAGCAACTAATGAAGCGATCGCACCTGATTTAAAACAAGGCGTGGCGATCGCTCTTGCAGAATGGTCACAAGCGGGCCTGGGGACAAAAAATAGTTATGAGTTTTAAGTTTTGCCTGTTGAGTTAAATGTTATTCAGGCTACAACACCCAATGCGGCTAGAGCAGTTATGAGCCTTTAAGCGCGATCGCGGCAACGGGCAGCTTTCAACAACCAGCCCCAAGTGGTGTGTTATCTAATCAAGCTAGTTCGGCAAAATTACAGATTAGAACTCAACGTCTATTTTGCTACCGCCAGTTTAGCTAAGGAATCAGCAACTGCCAGCGATTGTTCTGAACTTTGGCTGGCAATACTAGCAACTTCTAACACAGATTGGATCGCAGAGTTTGAAGTTTGTGCTTGACCAGTAGCCGCTTGGGTAAGCTCCTCTACCACTGTGTTCATTTCAGTACTTAAAATGGCAACCTGATTGAGTTTTTGCTGAGTTTCCTCCATCAATTGAGTCCCCGTAACTACTTGTTTTGTGCCAATCTGCATCACAGCACTTACTTCACTTGTTACTGTCTGAAATTCCGTAACGAGTAATTTGATTTTTTCTACATCCGTATCCAATTGGCGCGCCAGGAAAAGCACTTTTTCAGCTATGGGAGCAAATTTTTGATCTACTTCTCCCGTGCGAGCTACTTCAAGTGTCGCATTCAGGGCTTGGAGTTTCATCTGAGATACTACTCTAATAACGCTACTCACTAACTGGGAGAGCTTTTGGCAAGGCTGATTTAGTCCGTTGATCTTCTCGGCAGTTTCCCCAACTGTTTCTTGAATAGCACAAATACAATCTAAAGTCTTACTCATGGACTTATGTGTATCCTGCAACGTCTGACTGAACTTTTGTTCTTGGAGTTCAGCTTTTTGAGAGGAGGCGATCATTCCCTGAGCCGAATCAGCTACCTCTTGAATTTGGTTATAGGCAGCTTTAACAGACTCCATTTGTCTAAGAGCCTCATGCGAAAGGATATCGATAGCTACTTTACTATCTCTAAGAAGTTCTGACACCTGACGTTGGAGTGCTTCTTTTAGTTGACTTTGCTCTTGAGAGGCAGCTTCAGCAGCTTGGTACGCTTGGTCTACCTTTTGGAGAAGCCTAGCGTGGTCAAGGGCAAATCCGACTTGAGTAGCTACCTGAGCAAACAAATCAATCTCAAACGGCTGCCAATCGCGGGGACCAGAACACTGATGTGCAATCAATAAGCCAAATAGATGACCATCTTTGAGGATAGGCGCGACTAAATTTGCTTTGACAGCAAAGGGTTCTAGTTGACTAAGGTGACAATCAGTCAAACCAGCTGCATAAACATTGTTAGTCGCCTGGACTCTACCAGCCTGATACTTTTCTACATAGCCCTCGGCAAAACAGGGGTCTTTGATGTTGGCTCGTAATGCCTTCGGAAAACCTGGAACAACCGATTCGGCAATCACAGTTCCATACCAGTCAGCATCAAAGCTATAAACCAGAACTCGGTCAGTGCCAATTGTTTTGCGGATTTCTGCAACGGTTGTTTTGAGGACATCTTCTTCGTTGAGCGATTCTCGAATCCTACGGGTAATGTTTATAACTACCTGGGCTTGATCGGCTCTTGTATCTAACTTTTGGAGAAGCCTGGCGTGGTCAAGAGCGAATCCCACTTGAGTAGCCAACTGAGCAAATAAATCAATCTCAATCTGTTGCCAATCGCGAGGTCCAGAACACTGATGGGCAATCAATAAGCCAAATAGCTGGTCGTCTTTGAGAATTGGTGCGATTAGATTGGCTTTGACAGCGAATCGTTGCAACAATCCAATGTGACAATCAGTGAGACCAGCTTGATAGATATTATCTATGGCACGGACGCGACCATTCCGGTAACGCTCTACATATCCCCCCTCAAAACAGGGATCGTGAACTGTAGCCCACAAAATTTTTGGCAAACCAGGTAATACTGATTCTTCTACAAAGGTTCCATCCCAGTTGGAATCGAAGCGAAAGATGACCACGCGGTCAGTTCTAAATGCATTGCGAACTTCTGCAACAGTAGTTCTGAAGACATCTTCTTCAGAGAGTAATTTTCGCAAGCGGCGGGTAATGTTCCTCAATGTCTGGAATTGCTCGGCAGCAACTTCTTGTTTCCAGAGCAAATCCGGCAACTGTTCTTCTATCAAGCTGAGATTTGTTTCTAAGGCAACCAGTTCATCTTTCCCAGCACCGCGATCGCGAGTATTGACTTCCTCTCGCCGGAGTCTATTTACTATAGCGGTAGAAGCTGCGGCAGCGCTCAAGACTGGACGGATAGCGCGATTAGCAAAGATTGCAGCGATTACAGCTGCCAATACTGCCATTATTCCAGTTCCAATTACTAGGCGTGATTGTCTCTGTAGTGCTTCAGTTTCCGTTATACCTGTAGCACCCGCTTGTCTAGCTTGAGTAATCTGCTTGATAATTGACTGACTGCCAAGGTAGTAGGTAGTCCCAACTGCCAGCGCTGGGAGCATACTGAGAGCGATCGCCCAAACTATTACCTTAGCCTTCAAACTCCATTTATCCTGCCCCCGCTGCCAAGGATAAGGAGAATCTTGAAGCCTTGCCGTCTGCTCTGAGCTACCTGCGGTCAAGTTTCCTTCATCTGACTTACGGTGTGACTGGTTGATTTTTTGCCCGAATTGCTCTTGAGTAGACAAGTTGGAAGGGGCGGGGGTGCTAATGATTTTTGTTGTGTATTCATCGGCGTTAGCCTGGACATCGTTAGCGGTGGCTATATTTTCGTGAGGCTTTGAGCTAGTGGAGGCTTTGCTGTTGTGTGGCTCATGAAAGGTAGACTTGGTCATAAATAAAACCTCGCTTAAGATGGGATAGTTTCAGCCATATCATTGCAAAGATTTTAAAGCCTTCATAACTAGAACAATTTATACAGGAATTATATTCTCATACTGATCAGTCAATATGTGTAGCTAAACACGCTCCAAACTCCGTATTCTTGGTATCTAAAGTGTTCTAGTGCCTGCCGTTAATGCCGTACTTTTGCTTGAGCAAAATATCAAGTCGGAGCATCTGCTGGCTGTGTCAAACTCTACTGAACTTCTACCACAAATTCATTAAGGTTGCTGTATCAAGCTCTACTAAAATATTACACAAATTCATTAAGATTAATTTAAGCCATCAATGTTATTCAGACCAAACCATCATGCCGCTAGAACAGTTGCAAGCATTTCTAGCGATCGCGGCAACGGTTAGCTTTCAACAGGCAGCGCGAAAATGTGCTACCCAATCCCCAACGTGACAGATGCTAGTTGTCACTAAAAAAACTCCCTCGGACAATGAAACTTTTGTCCGGGGGAGGTTTAAAAAGAATTACAGATTTTTTGATTAAGCAGGATTCGCCTGCGCTTTTTGTAGCAGGTTGAGAATTGAGGCTTTTTCTATGATTCCCACTAGCACTCCATTATCCTGAATAACAGGTAGTGCCGAGCGCTGTTGTTTTTCAAGTAGCATTACTGCTTCTAGTAGCGATTGATTTGACTGCACAACGGCGGAGTGTTCGATTGGTTGCATTAGGTCTTTAACCTGCATTTCTGACCAACGTGTAGTAGGGATAACTTTCAGGTCATCTACTGCGATCGCCCCAATTAGTTGCCCGACATTATCTGTTACTAAAAACCGCTGCCACCTACCATTGCTAAGAATAGACTCGTCAGCAAATTCCCTGAGAGAAAGATCAGCAGACACAACTGGGCTATTAGGAGTTACGGCATCTGCTGCTGTCAGTCCCTTCAATTTCTCCTGCACTGTGGCAGATTGGGCAGCTCGACCCGCGTTTTGCAGTAAGAACCAACCGATTAATAAATTCCAGAAGTTACCAAAGCTGCCAAATAACACTAGAGGAATTAGTCCGCTGGCGATCGCCATCCAACCAATAAATTGACCTACCCGGCTAGCAAATACAACGCCTTTATAAGGATTGCCCGTAATTTTCCAAACCAGCGCTTTGAGGATATTACCACCATCTAAAGGCAAGCCAGGAATTAAGTTAAACACCGCCAACCCCAAGTTGACGTAAGCTAGAACTCCCAGAATTTCTGCAAGTGGCCCTGATACTGGTGTACCAACCTGAATAACTGCAATCAGAGTGAATAGCAATATACTAACTAAAGGACCAGCGATCGCTACCCAAAATGCTTCTGCTGGAGTCTCTGACTCTTTTCCTAAGCTAGCAAGACCGCCGAACAAAAATAGAGTAATTGATTTAACTTCAATTCCTTGGCGCAGAGCAACAAAACTGTGTCCTAGTTCGTGCGCTAAAACAGAAGCAAATAACAACAATGCTGTCACAAATCCCAGTAACAAAGGTAATGAGCCACCCAAGGCTGGAAATTGACCCGCTAGTCCACTAGCATAGTTCCAGGTTACTAAGCCTAGAATCAAAAACCAGGACTGAGCTACATAAAAGGGAATCCCGAACAGATTACCCACTCGAATAGTGCCATTCATGCCAAAGCACCTCTAATTTGAGCTTTGAAAAGCTTGATCTAAGTCTTTCCTTATCTCTAGATCGTAACGAAATGTAAACATGATTTTAATTTTTGAATTACCGTAGTAGCCGTGCCTTGAGGTGTGGCTAGTACGAACAGTATGTGCTTAAGTTTGTAGCGATCAGGCGATGCTGTAAGCGGCTTGAAAAGTGAGGACTCGCACAGCAACTTTCGTTTAACTTAGAATAAGTCCTGCGATTTGGTTAACCAGCTTGACTTGTGATAACCAGACTGTTAGGGGTAAGGTAAGTTCTCCTAATATATTTAAAGATGGTTCAGTACACTCTCGCTCAGAGTCCAGAAGTCATCCTGACTGTTACAGGCAAAGATTCACCCAAAGCGCGTGAGAAAGCGCTGGATCAGCTGATGGAACTGATGGATGCAGGCAAGCTATCCACCGATCTCGAAGAAGGCTTTAGTCCTCAACAGCTTATTGAGGTCAAAGAACCAGCAACCGATACTGCTAGCGATGAGGATGCCGTTACTCACGCTGTCCAAATTCTGAGCAGCCTTGCCACACTTAAGCTTAAGGTGCAGGAGTCACGCGCCGAAGCACTTGCTGTCCGCACGGCTGTTGACATCTTGTTTACAGACAAGTTAGTGAGTGAGGACGAAATCGCCCACCTCAAGGAAGGCTTTAAGGTTCTCAAAACTTTTGCTCAAGCTAATCTACGCTACCAGGAAGCTCGATCTAGAGCAGAACAAGCTCGTGCTGTGCT
>JBGTCQ010000016.1:0-13371 GCA_041748755.1 Chroococcidiopsidaceae cyanobacterium
AACTCAACAGTCTTCCTGGTGCCTAGAGCGTAGTGGAACCACACTGACCCATCCCGAACTCAGTTGTGAAACGCTGCTGCGGCGACGATACTCTGGGGGTAGCCCCACGGGAAAATAGCTCGGTGCCAGGTTTGATATCTAGGTAAAATGCCTCTTTGTGATTTGTGCATATTGATAAGTGGCTCCCCGTTTCTTTCTCAATCCATCGGCTCAAATAGTGGTCTACTAAGTCAAAACTTATGCAGTTGGATTGAGAGAGACAGCTCTAGATTGGGTCAAAGAGTCATTATTCCCATCCATAAGCATCAAGCTTGAATTTGTAAGTAAAGAAGTCGATAAAGCAAAAGCAGCAGGCTTTAGCAGGTTGAAATATTTGCTTTATATCTATACCTGATGATTGGAGCGTTTATCGTTGTTTTATTAATGCAGGTGATCACATAAGTAGCTAGGACTAATTAAATATAAGATAGTTGAGAACGCCGAATTAAGTATTCTATTAACCCATGCCTGCTGCCATTCGGATCATCTTAAGCGACGAAGAAGATTTGATGTTGAGTGAGTTGCGAGTGGCTCAAACCGTGCCGCAGCGTACCCGCGACCGTGGCCACATGATCCGCTTAAACGCTCAGGGCTGGAACGTACCGGCGATTGCTAAGATTTACGGGTGTCATGAGCATACGGTGAGGGCAAACTTGCGTCGATGGCAAGCACAGGGATTAAGCGGGTTATGGGAAGTTCCCGGTCGAGGAGCCAAAGCCAGATGGAGTGAAGCAGACAAGCAAGTTCTCGAAGCTTGGGTTGAGGCAGACCCTCAGACCTACAACAGCACTCAACTCGCTTGTAAACTCCAGCAAGAGCGGCAAGTGACGCTGAGTGCAGACTGGATTCGGCGGGTGATGAAAAAAAGGGCTTTCGTTGGAAACGCACCCGTCATAGCCACCGAAGCAAACAGAACCCGGTGCAGAAAGCCTATCAGCAGGCAAACCTAGAACTGTTGCAGCAAGCGGCTCAAGAGCAACACATCGAACTGAAATATCTGGATGAGTCGGGCTTTTGTCTGTGGAGTCCACTCAGCTACAGCTACAGTCGTATCGGTCAGCAGAAACGCCTGGAACAACCGTTGCGACGCTACGGTAGTCGTATTAGCATCCTGGGACTCTGGCAACCGGATAAACACTTTGAGTATGCTCTAGTTCAAGGTGGCTTCAACAGCGCCAGCTACATCAGAGTGATGGATTGGGTTGCCGATACTGCTGCTAGGACACTCCAGCAAACGGGGCGACTCACCGTCATCGTTCAAGATAATGGTCCAATCCATACCAGTTTACTTGTGCGCCAACAGTGGGCACGCTGGCAGGGACAAGGATTATTTATCTTCTTCCTACCCAAATATTGCTCTGAAATGAACGACATTGAGGGACAGTGGCATCAACTCAAAGCACATGAAATTGCCGGACGAATGTTTGAGAATGAATATGATTTAGCCCTCGCTGTTATGGACGGCATGGAAACACGAAGTGAACAAGGTGGGTACACACTAATGCGTTTTAGGTTTAAATCCTCCTAGCTACTTATCTGCTGATTGCTGCAAAATCCAGTCCTGCAAAATTGGATTGACTAACTCTGGCACTTCATCTTGGGGACAATGCCCAATTCCTTCTAGAGAAACAAACTTTTGTACTTGAGGGAAGTTAGCTAGTTCGCGTCCCAGTGCGATTGGTTCCCAACGGTCAGCTGTTCCCCATAGTATAATTGCGGGGCATGGTAGCACAGCCAAGAGGTCTTCAGGTAAAGGACCTTGAGAGTAAGATGTAAAGGCGACGAACACTGCCATTGCACCAGCATCACGCGCTGGTGCTAGGATGATATCTACCAATTCGTCTGTCACCGTTTCAGGATTAGCATAGGCTTGCTGGAGAATCTTCCGCACGGTCTTTGGCTTGGCGAGTTGATCAAAGAAAAATTGACTAACTGGCTTAATCGACAACAAGCGTTGAATCAGCGGCGTTCCAAAGCGTCGATACCAGGGTAAAGTCCCACGTTTGTGATCGTGCAGTAGCCGTAAAGAACAGTTAAGCAGAGCAGCGCTTAAAGCGATGTCTGGTGAATCTACTGCCGCTTGCATCACTGCAATACAACCAATCGAGTTACCAACCAAATGAGCTGGTTCCCCAACAACCTCCCGACAAAAATCGGCAATTTGCTGTCCCCAAGTTTCAAACGAGTATTGAATCTGTTCCCCTGGTTTTAACGTTTCCCCAGGAGTGGGTTTGGCTGAACTGCCAAAGCCAATTAAGTCAATGGCATAAACGCGGGCATTTTTCGCCAAGGCGGGGATATTCTGCCGCCAATGCCACCAAGAAGCTCCAAAGCCATGCACCAGGATAACAGCGGGTCCTACGTGTCCTTGTGCTTGGTAGCAGATAGGAAAACCTTGCCAAGTCCAGGTTTTCGTTGTCGTGGTTGATAAGATAGAAGTAGAGAGGGTCATGAGAGAATGAAGTGTTATCGACAGAATGCGTTAGCTTCAGCCTGTCATAGGCATATTACTGATCCTATTGTGACAAAACCTTCACAACTAGCTGGATTTGATTATCTTGCAATCATCTGAGTGAGAGTATGCAGCAGGCTAGTATGCAAATAGGAGCAAAAAAAAGACCCAGATGTAAACCTGAGTCTAGGTCTTCAAAATTGATATGCCCTATTTGAGAGAAGCACTTGTCGCCAAGCTCTTAACTTGGTCAATGGGCAGGTCACTGGCTATAGTAATGATTTTATTACCTCTCATAAAAACCACTCGATTTGGAGTATCGGTACCGGGCCAACAGGCATAGCCTGCTTCATGCTGAGCGGGAGTCATAGACTCACAGGAAACTGTGAACCCCACCGTCGTGCCGTCAGTGAGTTTATCCTCTTTGCCAAAAGTGTGTTTTAATTTAGCTGCCCCAGGTGTGAAGCGGGCAGTTGACACATAAACAGTATGACCACTGCCCTTATATCGCACGACGGAAATAAATTCGGTTCCTATTGCGTCTGGTTGGAGAGGCTCAATATTTTTTGGTGGTACCCAGACAGCAATTTCCTGAGCCAGCTCAGCAGGAATATCGACAAGCTGTGCGGCAGGAAGACCTAGACGACCTGTAATTTTCGCACCTGGTGGCAGCACAATATACTCCACTACGTCACTAGGTGGGATTTCGGGTAGGAGTAGTCTCGGTCTGATATTATTTTGCATTGGTTCAGAGGGTTGGGCATTCTCAGGAGTATTTTGGGCAGTGGCAAACTCAGAAGCTACAGCAACTGCACCAAGGACAGAGAGAAGGGTGGTAGTCGCAAAAAATCGCAGAAATGTAGATTGTTTGAACATACTGACACACTGTAAATATTGAAACTTAGGTGGACACAGGTAAATGCGATGCTACAAGAGCGACTGTTGACTTAGCAGGAAAAATAACTGGTTATGTGATAGCGGGAACTTACCCAAAAAGAAGTGTCGTGATTGGTGTATCCATAAAACGAACCTCTAGTGAATTTGCCAGCGTCAGCAGTTGCCTCGGCTGTAGGTCCCTGCTTTGAACCGTATTGGTAAGCTCCATCAACGTAAGTATAGCCATTCCATTGTCTGAAGGTTGAGTCAGCCCATCCAGTAGTGACGCTCACTCCTCCATACCAAGTTGTATATCCTTTGACAAAGGGACGACTAACGCCGCAGCCAAATTCTATCCTGTCAAAACCATTTGGTGCCGCTTGTGCAGGGAAAGAGATTAAAGCTACTTGGCTTGTAATGAGGCTTCCGACTACTAGTATCCGAATTAAAAGGCGATCGCTAAAACTAGCAGTCGTGCTAATGATTCGTTTTGCTTGAAACACCGTTTCTCTTTTCTCCATTTACTTGCTCATATCAGATGCTACAGTTGCAACAACTAACTTTTTCACTTTCACTTATGTATGTCCTAAGAGGCAAAGAATTAGCTTGTAGTAATCTGCCTCTGGGTAGTAGTGACTTCAAAATTAAGCTATATCAATTGAAAAATCGCCTTTTATACTTCTTAATTCAACCTGAGCGTGTTTTCCAGAGTGCGATAGAGGGGACAACTTAGAGAAGTTAGATTAATTACCATTTTTTGTCTAAGTAGTGCAGTCAGAGCTAGGAGTGTGTCAGGATCAAGTCTTGCAACTTCCCAACTCCCTAACTTTTCTTGTTATGCTGGCACAAACTTCTACTTCGACTTTGCCATTCCTCGGCTCAGAGGTGGCAGCAACTTATGATACTGCACGGGTGGTCATTTTACCGATTCCTTACGAGGCAACGACTACCTATCGCCGTGGCTGTGAAAATGGTCCAGATGCAATTCTAGAAGCATCTCAACAAGTGGAATACTACGACGAGGAACTGGATCAAGAAACTTGCCGCGATACGGGGATTTATACTCAGCAGGCGATCGCAGATACGCGCAATCAACGCCCTGTCTCAGCCCAGGAGATGCTACAAGTTACTCAAGAAACGGTATTCAAGCTGATTTCTGACGGAAAATTTGTGATCGCTCTGGGTGGCGAACATAGTATTACTACTGGCGTTGTAGAAGCGTACCGTCAAGCCGATCCAGAATCGTTTACAGTAGTTCAAATTGATGCCCACGGCGATTTGCGCTATGAGTACGAAGGCTCAATTCATAACCATGCTTGTGTGATGCGGCGAATTGTCGATATGGGTTTGCCGACCGTACAAATTGGGATTCGTGCTATTTGTCAAGAAGAAGCAGATTTGATTAAAGAAAAACATCTAACGGTGTTTCGAGCACGGGAGATTGCCACACAGCCGGATTGGATTGAAAAGGCGATCGCTGCTATCCCCACTCGAAAAGTGTTTCTTACCATTGATTTGGATGGAATTGATCCGACCTTAATTCCTGGCGTTGGTACTCCAGAACCAGGTGGTTTGGATTGGTATGCGGTGACTACATTTTTGCGGCGCGTGTTTGAAAGCTTCCAGGTGATTGGTTGTGATGTAATGGAATTGTCGCCAGTAGGAGATTCCGTAGTTTCCGAATTTACAGCAGCGAAATTGGTCTATAAAATTATTGGTTATCAGGCACAGGATCAAGGCTGGTTAAGCTAAAGAGTGTCACACCAACAGCGCAAATTAACTCTACCAGAAAAATCAGTATAACCAGTTGTTGCTCAAAGCTAAAGTCACCAACCCAACTGAACCGAGTTTTTGGGTAGGATTGGAGTGGCTTAAGCTGAATATAGAACTTCTACCCTATAAAACTGGGATTAACTTTCCGAGTCATGTAAATTATTATGATAAAGACTTTTCTATTACCAATGTGAAGATATGAAGCTACCCTTAGCTTCCTCTCCGGCTCAAGCGCGACAAACTAAACAGCAATTTGTTAAGCCCGACCCTTACCTATCTTATGAATTAGGAAAGGCAGTTCAAGAGCTACCGCCGCTTTATACACGATTGGTAGCAGTAAGTTTGAGTTTTGCAGTATTTGGAGCGATCGCTTGGGCAGCTTTGAGCAAAGTAGATGAGGTGGCTGTAGCTCCAGGTAAGGTGCTTGCTGGTGAGCAAGATGTGCAGCCAGTGCGATCGCTTAGTAGTGGCAAAATTAAACGTATCAATGAAACTAAAGTTAGAGAAGGTCAGCAGATACAAAAGGGTGAGTTTCTAATAGCGCTTGACTCAAATGCCCCTCAAGTTGATATTGAAACGCTAGAGGACCAAGCCCAATTGATGAGGCAAGACCTCCAACTTACTACCGAAGCAGCAGCTGAAAGCCACAAAGCAGACATGAAAAAGGCACAAATTGAATATTCCCGTCTGGGAAGTAACTTTGAATTTGCCACACTCAAAGAAAGAAAGGACTGTCCTTTCTTTCCTGGTGTTTATCAAGCACTTCCAGGTGCTTACTCACAAAAATGTCAAGATGCTCAAAATCAACTAAATAACGCAAAGAGACTTTTTGAAGCTCAAGAGCAAGAGATCAAAAAACTGAATGAAGATTATAAAACTGGACCCCTTTCTGGGCTTAGCAAGCGTGAGGAGGAATTGAAGTCTGTTGAAGGGAGACTAGAGCAAGCTAACAATCAGTTGCAGAATCAAAATATCACAGCTCCAATTGCTGGCACAATTCATGAAATTAAAGTTAACCTAAGTCAAGGTATAGTGCAATCTGGTGAAGAGTTGTTATCAATTGCTCCAGTAGGTAAAGTAGGGGAAGGACCTGTGCTAGCAGTTGATTTACCAGCCCAATATCAAGGATTTGTTAATGAAGGAATGAGGGCAAAGGTAAAGATAGATACCTTCTCTTATCAAGAATTTGGTACAGTTGATGGCACAGTAATTTATATTAGTCCGAATGCTGTTTCTAGAGATAATTCGGGTAAGCAGGTTTTCCCAACCAGGATTAAACTCAAGACAAATTTATTGAGAGTTGGAAAGGGATATAAAATGATCACTTCTGGTATGCCTGTTACTGGAGAAATTGTGATGCGAGAGAAAACAGTTCTTAGGTTGTTACTCGATCCGATTACTCGGCAAGTTGATGATGTATTTTCACGTAAGTGAATCGGCTTAATACGAGAAGCTATAGTTTAATGTTATGGGGAGCGATCGCTTTCTGCTTCTTGGTCATTGGTAAGTTGTTTGATTTTCTCTTACCTAATATCTTTTGTAATGCGTTGCTAGATTTTGTAGTCGTGTTCGGTGTTCAAATTTACAATTGACAATGCAGCTTTAACTTTAGGCGTGTCTTTAGATAAACTACTTCCTAGTTTTGAAGGGAAGGGTGATGAATAAAAATAATTTGATGAGTAAATTATTGATAAAAATTAAAGTAATTATCTGAGGTATATATGACTCAAGCTTTACCTAAGCTAGTAAGCTTTGAAGAATTTACAAATTGGAAACCTAGCAACGGTCGGTATGAACTACACAAGGGCGTAGTTGTTGAGATGTCACAACCATTAGGCGACCATGAAGAAATTATCGCATTTTTGGTTGAGAAATTCACTTTAGAATATAGTCGCTTTAACCTGCCATACGGTATCCCCAAAACAGTGTTGGTCAAACCACCTGAAAGTGAAACAGGTTACCCACCAGATGTGCTTTTGTTAAACCGTCCTAATCTGCCATCAGAGTCATTGTGGAAAAAACAATCTACAGTAACTCAAAGTTTATCAATTCCATTAGTTGTAGAAGTTGTCAGTACCAATTGGCGCGATGATTATCTTGATAAAGCTGGCGATTATGAGGAAATTGGTATTCCCGAGTATTGGATTGTCGATTATCTTGGCTTGGGTGGAAGGCGGTTGATCGGCGACCCCAAACAACCAACTATTTCGATTTACCAACTAGTGGAAAGCGAATACCAAGTTAGCCTGTTTAGGAAAGGCGATCGCCTTGTGTCACTAACCTTTCCTGAATTGAATTTAACCGTACAAGAGATTTTTGACGCTGGCTTACAAAGTTAGTTTTTCCCTTGCAGTTTTCTACCCCGTAAAACGTTTTTACTATTTTCCAAAAATGTTACGGCGATCGCTTGGACATTTTTCCACAAGATTGATGGGCTTTGCTGATTGGCGGCATAATCTTATACCAAGCTTTGAGCTTTGAAGTACAAAAACATCATATATTTCAGCAATGCCCCATATTGAGCTTGTTAGCCAAAAAGTTCATTCCACGCTTTCTTAGCTCCTCCTGCGATCGCTTGCCCTGCTTTCTCTGCTCCTTGCTCTATATCATCGCCAAATTCACTTCCAGCGACACCACCAATTATGCCACCAACTATGGCTCCAGCAGCTGTTCCAACTACTGGAACGACTGAGCCAATAGCAGCACCACCAACAGCACCTGCTGCTGCACCACCCCATCCACCAGCAACACTACCCGCCGTTTGCCGGAATTCTTCCCCAAATCCATCTTTCTTATAAGCACTTCCTAGCCGCCAGGTATCAAGTCCAACTCCAATTGGTGCAAGAACTTTAGAAGCTCCTCTAGCAACCCTTTGAACATGAGAATTTTCAAGTACGCTTACTGCTCGTGATGCTCGTGATACTGGCGGAACTACGGGAGGTTTTTCACCTCTTAGGACACTAGGATTTACCTTGTAGCCCCATTCCTTAACTACTACTTCTTCCGCAAACGTCTTGCGGATTGCATCACCTTGATTTTCGTAGGCATCTCTTACGTGCCTAGACAAGTGCCGATAAGGATCTCTTGCAGCATGATCTTCCGGCCAACGTGGCACTACTACCTGCCCACCCTGTCGATGAGGTATTGGCTCATGGGAAAGTTCCATCCTTTCTATATTCCCAGTTACTGGGTTTCTCCACGTAGGAGCAGAAGATGTTTTTCCAGGCGTGGCTCTGATCTGCTGACGCTGCACCTCAGTAAGTGGCGCTTTAGGGTCATCAACCATAGCCCTCCATGCGTTTCTACGCTGCTGAGAGGTGAGCCGTTTGCCTGGATTTGGCGCAATCTGTCCTGTATGATAGCCATAGCCGTTATAAGACGCTCTAGGAATATTTTCAGGTACTTGAGGAGCTGTTCTGATTGGGTATGACAATTTTCTTTCTGCTACAAAGGCTCCTACTGCGGTTCCTTCGATAACACCATTGGTACGGGTTAGTGCATTATTATAGTTTTGTTCTCTCCTTGGGGCGATCGCTAGCTGAGGTTGAGGAATTGAGCCTGTGCTCCAGCGTTCAGCAGCATTGGCGGACATCCCTCGTAGATTTGATGGTTGACTAGCGCGATTGTTAGAACTGCCGCTAGTGCCTGGTAGATGGACTCGCTGACCAATCTGTAGTCTGCCAGCCTCCGATTCAGTGAAAGCACTACCATCCGCTTTTCTAATTTCCCGCCAGCGACTGCTAGAGCCTAACTCTCGCTTGGCGATCGCTGATAGGGTATCGCCAGAGTTAATGGTATAAGAGCCACGACTTTTAGCTGCATTGCTCCATCTTTCAGCAGCATCAGCAGACATTCCACGTAGATTTGGGGTAGGCTTTTGGCTATTAACTGAATTGCTCCATTTTTCGGCAGCATCAGCAGACATTCCACGTAGATTTGGGGTAGGCTTAGATTGAGAACTTGCACCTGCGCGCCAACGTTCTTCTGCATCGGCTGAACCGTAACGCCGAGTACTTAAAGCAGTAGATTTAGGCTTGGGCTGAGGACTTGCGCTCCCGCTCCGTCTCTCGGTAGCATCAGCAGACATCCCGCGTAGATTCGATGGAGGACTGGAACTGTGATTCAGTTCGCGGCGGATTATACCTTCATCGCGCCGAGTTAACGAGATTTGGGATGGTCTAGAGGAGAGTCCCCCACTAGATCCTTGGCGTTTATTGTTTTGTATATCAAGCATATTTAGCTTAGTGTTTTTAATAAAAATTGATTAAATACTAACTACCTGTTCATACAGAATCAAGCTGCTTTTGATACAAATTACAGTAGACACCTCTTTTTTGTAATAACTCTTCATGATTACCTCGTTCCACAATTACACCGTTTCCTAATACTAAAATCAAATCTGCTCGTTTCAATGGGGCAAATCGGTGGGCAATCATAAATACAGTGCGTACACCTTTGGGGTTGGCGGAGCCATCGCCTGCAACTTGCTGTAAGTTCTGTAATACTTTTCGCTCCGTCTCACTATCTAAACCCGTCGTCGCTTCGTCTAAAATCAAAATCGGGGCTTGAGAGAGGAACAAACGCGCCAGAGCAATGCGTTGTCTTTGACCTCCAGAAAGGGCGACTCCCCGCTCTCCAGTATTAGTTTCATACCCTTGAGGCAGTTCTTGGATGAAATCATGAGCTACTGCTAGTGTTGCCGCTTCTTTTACCTGCTCGGTTGTGATGTTTGGATCGCCCAAACTAATATTTTCCGAGATGGAACCGTCGAAGAGAAAATCTTCTTGCAGGACAACGCTAATTTGTTGGCGCAAAGAGCCAATGTCAACAGTTTTAATATCAAAATCATCAATTATGATGGAGCCTGATTCTAGTTGGTAGAGTCGTTGCAATAGCTTAGAAAGCGTACTTTTACCGGAACCGCTGCGACCGACAATTCCAACAAACATCCCTGGTTCAATAGTAAAAGAAATACCATTTAAAACAGGTTCTTTTTGCTCAGGCTGGTAACGGAAAACTACTTTCTCAAAACATACTTTACCGCGTAGTGGTGGTAAAACCACACCAGAACCAGGTTCAGCTTCCGGGGCAACATTGAGAATATCCCCCAGCCGATCTACAGACAACAAGACTTGCTGGAATTCTTGCCAGAGTTGCACCAAACGTAGCAATGGCTGTGTCACCCTAGCAGAAAGCATTTGAAAAGCCACCAATGCCCCAATTGTAAAATTTTGCTGCGGGTCCATAACCAGCCCCGCTCCAACCCAGAGAATAATTAAATAGGAAAAATTGGTCAAAAAATCGCCAATATTACCGCCAATATTAGAGGTTGTGGAAGCCTTAAAACTGGTGCGGATGTAACGGGCAAATAAGCCTTCCCAGCGTCGGCGGGATTTGCGTTCAGCAGCATGAGCTTTCACTGCATGAATTCCCGTGACTGTTTCCACTAAAAAAGATTGACTATCAGCACCACGATTAAAAGTTTCATTCAGCCAATAGCGTAGAACAGGTGTTGCAATTAGACTCAGGGCAGCAAATAAGGGTATCACAGCCAAAGCAACAAAAGTGAGAGTGACACTGTAAAAAAACATCACCGCTAGATACACTATTGAGAAGATGCTGTCAAGAATCACAGTTAAGGCTGTACCTGTGAGAAATTGCCGAATATTTTCTAATTCCTGCGCTCTTGCAACAGTATCTCCTACTCGCCGCGACTCAAAATAATTCAAGGGCAAGCGCATCAAGTGACGAAATAATTGTGCTGATAAGCTTAAGTCGAGGCGGTTGGCAGTGTGGGTAAAGATGTATAGCCGTAAGATGCCCAAAAGTGCCTCAAGGAGCGCAACTCCAAGGAGGGCGATCGCCATCACATTTAGAGTGCTACGGTTTTGGTAAACCAATGCTCTGTCGATGATGTACTGAGTGATAATTGGCGTTGCTAACCCCAGTAATTGCAGGGCAAAAGAAATTAACAGCACTTCTTTAAATAAAGAGCGGTACTGCCAAACCACAGGCACAAACCAACTTAGGTTGAATTTCTCCTGCTCTTGGATTTGTTCTACTTGCCAAAGTTGACCATCCCAATTCTCCTTAAGTATCGCTTGGGGAATGCTTTCGCAAGTTTTGTTCAGGTTGGTGGGGTTGGCGATAATTAGGCGATTACCCCTGATGCCATAGACAACAATCCAGTCCTGCTGTTGCCAGTACAGCAACGCGGGAAAGGATAGCTGCCGCAGATCGTTCCAGGCGACTTGTAGTTGTCGCAGTTGTAGTCCTAATTTTTCGCCAGCTTCTATCACATTATTAGGTTGCTGTCCCCGGAGTTGACGCTGTACTGACTCAAATGGGATCGGATTTTGCAGGTATTGAGCTGCCATTGTTAAGCAAGCAGCAGCAGTGTTGAGACTAAAGATAAATGGATAGCCTGACACTGGTTGGGGTAACCTAGCGTCTTGAGGCTGATAGCGCGATCGCTCTTGATTCCAAAACTGCTTAATTTCTGCTGATGAAACTCTAGTCCAAAGTGCTGCATCCCAGCGCACCACTACCACATCTTTGCTTGATGCCACAGCCTTAAACTGCCCAGAAAGCTCTATTAAATCTCCAAACCAATCTCCTGCGGTTAAAGTTGCTAATGGCTTAACTTTTCCCTCTTCTCTTAAACGCACTTTCCCCGAAATAATTAAGAATTGTTTTCCAGGGCTATCCGTATGCCAAATTTCTTTACCAAGAGTATAACGACAAGTATATGCTTGATCTTTAAATTGAATTTGCTCCTCATGACTTAGCAAATCTAGAGGCAATTCGTCCCAGCGAAAGTAAGCTTGTAAGTTCATGATAAATCCTTAAAAACCAACCTGAAGTTTGACGTTAAATTTTTGAATTTTATCTTCTAACCATTGCTCAAAAAGCTGATCTTCTAATTCTTGCTTCATCTGTTCATCTAACTTAGCTGGCAAGAAATTTTCAACTCGAACTAAATACCAAAGTCCCTCAATTTCTAAGGGACCGAGCAACTCTCCAGCATTAGCTAAATCAACAGCTGCTCTAAGTAAATCTGGCATTGCACCGCGACTGATTAGCCCCATCATGCCATTAACAATTCGATCCTCTGTTACAGAATATTCTTGGACTAGGTGATCAAATCTAGCGCCGTCTTCTAAAATCTGACTTTTCAACTCTTCAGCAAGTGCTTGTTCTTCTACAACTAAGCGCGATAGCACTACCCGATCCAGATAGATTTTATGCTCAATAAAGTATTCCTGAAGGTTTGATTTGGTAACCTGAGCTTTGAGTCTTTCTAACTTGATATCAAAAGCAATTTTTTTACGAAAGGTAGTGTAGTCTAGCCCCTCACTGGCAAGCCATTCTTGAAAAATCTCAGAGTTAGTAAGCTGACGTTCTAATCGAAAGTCGATCACTATTTGTTCAATTACATCAGTGCTAATTTCCCTCTCCTCTAGAACCTGTAGTTCTTGCGCTAGAACGTGCTGGCGCATAATTTCCCAGAGGACAAATTCAAGTTTTCCAGCAGATTCTAGGTATCTTAATGCTTGCTCAAGAGAAATGGGCTGGTCATCAGCCATTAAAAATGGGCTAGACTCCATCATTGAGGACGTAGTTAGGGTACACTTACTTTTTTATTAAGAATACTCTTATTTACAAACTGGAAATCGTAGCTTTCTGAACTCTACTGCCATACATAATGCAAAACTGAGATCCTCCCACCTAGTTACATCCTGAGGGAGAGTTAGAATGGGTCACAAAAAGGATTGGTTGATCACAGCTTCTAGATTGGTGACAGCGATACAGAGGTGGACTCTGTAAGGTTCACTATGACTAGTATTCCCAATCGGGTACACGATTCTTAAGCAGAAATTTAGCAACAACCTTAGGCTGCCTTTTCGAGACCTATTGCCATCCACCATTCCGGAAGCGATGAGTGCCGGAAAAATTAAATATTGTCAACGGCTATTTGACCCGTTCGTTACCCTTTGGATGTTCCTGTATCAAGACTTAGTGCCATTCAGCTTAAGCTAGAGACAGAAGGCGCCTCTACTGCTATCTTAAATTGGGAGCAATCGCAACTCAACTAATTTTAAATGCATGGCAATACCTTACAGGCGGATTTTACTCAAACTGAGCGGTGAAGCCTTGATGGGCAACCTGGGTTATGGCATCGATCCAGGAGTTGTTCAAGGAATTGCAGATGAAGTGGCAGAAATAGCAGC
>JBGTCQ010000017.1:0-21480 GCA_041748755.1 Chroococcidiopsidaceae cyanobacterium
TAAGGAGTCACGTCTGAGTTTGACGGGTAGGGCTTTCACCTACATCAATCGAGAAGTTCAGTTAGACTTAGTTGTCTAGACTGGGGTGCTTATGTACGGACTGATTACCGTGATTCAGCACTCAACGAATCGCGCCCGCCACTGTTTGTAGTACCAGAACACCGTTGAGTAGGGCGGCAGGTCTCTGGGTAAGTCCCACCAATTGCAGCCGTTTTTGAGCTGGTAGAATATGCCATCCAGAATCTGACGTTTGCTCCACAGAGGCGGTCTAGTCTGCTTCTTCTGCGGCAAAAGTGGTTCAATGATTTTCCATTCTTGGTCGCTCAAACTGCTGGAGTATGCCATTTTTGCTCTAGTTTAATCCGGCATCCTCAAAGATATCAAATAGGTTCTATAAAGATACCTGTGATTTCCGCAAGCCTATGCTTGCCAACGTAGTGAGGATTATCCGGTGGTCTTGAAAAATCGGCTTTCACAGATAATTGACTCCATAAATGAAAAAACGCCCGCTGACTCAAATTGAGTTAACGGGCATTTATCCCTTTGGTTATTTTGCTGACGTTAGCCCCCGTATTTCAGAGGAAACTTCGCCATATGTATCTATACACTAGCCAATAATATCCAGGACTTGCAAGTGGTTTCTATATTAAAAAGCAATAAAAGAAATATGGTTATTAATCATGCAGGTGTCTAGCCATTTTTTTAAGATATTTAGATGACAACTTTGGTCTTTGACAAAAGTGCCTCTACAATCATGCCCTAATTAATTAGGTAAAAATTACCAGAGTGAGACAGATTAAAAACTAGGCTAAAACTCTGCCATTACAGCAATTGGTTGAATAACAGAAGCATAATACTCAAATAAGGTTTCGGGATCATGTCCTGTTGACTCAGCAACAGCCAGTGGATTAGCTCCCTTTGCTAGTGCATGACTTATAGCAGTATGCCTCGTAGAGTAAGGCCGCCGATAGTCAATTCCTAGCTCTGCAAGGATCTTTTTCCATGCTCTACGTCGAAAGTCGCGATCATTCATATGCTTACCTTCAGGAGCAGGAAATACTAAATCTTCAGGATTGCAGTCGCTATGTTTTCGCTTCCTTAGCATATTGATAACTGTCGGAGTCAGAATTACAGTCCTAGCTTTCCCCGTTTTAGTCGTCTTTCGAACTCCCCTAGATACAGATTCTCCAATCCAAACAGTCGAGAAGTCATCTGCAATATGCTTCCACTTCAGAGCAGCAGCTTCTCCAAATCGACAGCCTGTATTAATTAGAAAGGCAACAAAGTCGGCATACCATTGATAGTAACGATTTGTGCTAAAAGCCGTCAGGATTGCTTGAACCTCTTTAGCTGTAAAGGGCTTGACCTTTTGTTTAGGCTCAGGTTTAACTGTTTTTAGAACTTCACCCCAAGGATTATGTTTTATTTCATACTTTGCTTCTGCCCATTTCCAAAATGCTTGAACTAGCGTTAGGTAATCTTTGACTGTCCTTTCAGCAACTTTCTTGCGGAGATAATCTCTAAATTCTTCAGCTTGGATATCACTAACAGACTCTACTAGCTGGTTTTGAAAATATCTCTCTAGATGTCGTAATGTTGCTTCGTACCGACACAAAGTACCTTTGTAAAGACCTTTTGTTTTTTGTTCTTCTTTCATGAACTTCTCAAACAGTCCGACAACGTTACCAGAAGTAAACTTTTGAGATGTTCTTTGAGGCTTGTACTTTTTCAGTGTTGGATCAAAATTACCAGAAACTATATCCAACTCTATCTGTGTTGATTTCTGGTGAGCGACTGTATAATTTACTTGTGAATCTGGCAACCCCAGTGCGATCGCATATCGCTTGCCCCCATAAGTAAATCTTAGCCTTAATCTGCCATCATCATTTTCAACTTTAACTAAGTTCCTACCATTCCTACCAATTTTTTCTTTATCAGGTGAACCCCTTAACACAAGTGCATTCCCCAACTAAATTCCTACCACAATCCTACCATTTAGATACCCAAACGATCTAGAAATGCCCAAGCTAGCAGTCTTATTGACAATGGTAGAATACAGGCTAAATACCCGGAGAGCCTTGTAGTAGAGGTTTCAAGTAGATCGGGATGACTGGATTCGAACCAGCGGCCCCTTCGTCCCGAACGAAGTGCGCTACCAAGCTGCGCCACATCCCGTTGCACATCAACGACTTAAATCCAACATATCATGCCTAACTACTAATTACAAAGTTCCAATTGTGCTAATAACTTTGCCTGATAAGATCAAAACTAAGTAATATCAATGATTAGAGCGAACCTGTGACTGTTAAGCCAGAATGGTTACGTGTGAAAGCGCCTCAATGGGAGCGCGTCGGTAACGTTAAAGAAATTCTGCGAGATTTAGCCCTTAATACCGTTTGTGAAGAAGCCTCTTGCCCCAACATTGGTGAGTGCTTTAATGCCGGTACAGCCACATTTTTAATTATGGGACCAGCTTGTACACGAGCCTGTCCTTACTGCGATATCGACTTTGAAAAAAAACCAAAACCCTTAGATCCCACAGAACCGCAAAGACTGGCAGAGGCGGTACGGCGTTTGGGCTTAAATCATGTTGTTATTACGTCTGTAAATCGGGACGATTTGCCAGATGGTGGAGCAATCCAGTTTGTTCACTGTATTCAAGCGATTCGCTCCACTTCACCCCAAACAACCATTGAAGTATTGATTCCAGATTTGTGCGGCAACTGGAATGCTTTAGATACTATTTTGCAAGCTCAGCCAGAGGTGTTGAATCACAATACAGAAACAGTTCCGCGTCTCTATCGGCGGACACGTCCCCAAGGTGACTATCAGCGGACGCTAGAACTGTTGCAGCGAACGTCTGAAAGACGCGCTACGCTAACGCGCGCTTCTGCTCCTTGGCTCTACACTAAATCTGGCTTAATGGTAGGACTCGGAGAAACCGATGCCGAAATCCGAGCTGTGATGCAGGATCTGCGGACTGTAGATTGCGATATTCTGACACTTGGGCAATACCTCCAGCCCAGTCAAAAACACTTGCAAGTAGATACGTTTGTCCCGCCAGAGCAATTTGATGCCTGGAAGCAGTTTGGCGAGTCCTTGGGATTCCTGCAAGTGGTGTCCTCTCCCTTAACTCGTAGCTCTTACCATGCCGAGCAAGTAAGAGAATTAATCAAAGCGTTACCCCCGGATGCGACGAAACCCTAAGCAAAAAGAATGAAGCCAGGAGACGAGAATTTTTGATTCCCTCAGCTTTCTCCGTTTTAACAGCTAAAAACTTGTGCGAACAACAATAGTTATTCTGGGGGCTGGTGCCTGGGGTACAACTTTAGCGACTTTGGCAGCAGCTAAGGGTCATCAGGTTTGTTTGTGGTCTCGTCATAGTTCTCAACGGCTGGAGGACATGCTAAAGGGCGCTGACATTGTGTTATCTGCTGTTTCTATGAAAGGCGTGAGAGCGGTAGTAACAGAAATCCAGTCTTTACCTCTTTCCCCAGAGACGATTTTTGTAACAGCTACTAAAGGCTTAGATCCAGACACTACTTTGACACCCTCTCAAATTTGGCAAGCCGCCTTTCCTGCCTATCCAGTAGTTGTCCTCTGCGGCCCCAACTTATCTAAAGAAATTCAACAGGGATTGCCAGCTGCAACCGTCGTTGCCAGCACTAATGCAGGAGCAGCAGAGGCAGTGCAAGCTGTGTTATCTTCGAGTCGCTTCCGGGTTTATACGAACTCTGATCCACTAGGAGTAGAGCTGGGCGGAACGCTGAAGAATGTAATTGCGATCGCTGCTGGGGTGTGTGATGGTTTGCGACTAGGAACTAATGCTAAAGCCGCTCTGGTAACTCGTGGTTTGACAGAAATAATTCGCATCGGTAACACCTGGGGTGCTAGGACAGAAACGTTTTACGGTTTATCTGGGTTAGGCGATCTGCTAGCAACCTGCAACAGCCTCTTGAGTCGCAATTATCAAGTCGGCTATCAGCTAGCTCAGGGTAAAACCTTAGCGACAACTCTCGCTGATCTAGAGGGGACCGCTGAAGGAGTTAACACCACTCAGGTTTTAATCCAACGCGCCAATCAGCAGAAAATTTCTATTCCAATTACGGCTCAAGTTTATCGTTTACTCCAAGGTGAAATCACGCCTCGCGAAGCCCTGGAGGCGCTGATGCTCCGAGATATTAAGCCGGAATATAACCGTTAAGCTCTATCCACCACCGACTTTGAGTGGAGGTGCGTAGACGGAGCCCGCATTTGCGGTAGAAGAATCACCAAAAAGGGGCTAGGGACTAGGGGCTAGGGACTAGGGAAAGAAGGGCTCATATTAGCCCCGTCAAGTGGTTTGAAGCCCCTGCCTAGCCTTCGGCGGCAAGCTACAGGTATGGAAAAAACAGAAAATAATTTGGTTCGAGGCTGTTTTTCTGGGGGAATCTTCCTCCAGAAATAACAGCAGCACATAGCGCGAGAACCAAAAACGTACTGTTACAAATCCCCTGCTTTTAAGTATGGGGAAACCCACAACGCCCCTAATCCCTCTTAATTGCTCAAAACGGGACCAGCGATCAGGAAATTATCTAACCACTGATGTAGCAGTAACTTAGCCTCTGATAATAATCATTTTTATATTAGTGAAGAATTTATTAATTTATCCAGTACGCTGCCAGGTTTGAACGAAAGCCCCTTACTGCCTTTATGTGCGGTGGAGTAGCGGTGCAATAGCTGTACTTAGATACCTAATGTCATCTGAAGTGAATTTAATTTGTCCGGCAGATAAAGAATTGGTAAAGGAAAACAAGCGACATGTTAGTTCATCGTGAATCACGGGAACAATAGCAACAAGAAGCAACTGAGTAAGTCTATTCACTTGGAGCTATTAAGATGAGTCCTATGCCAGCAACATCCTTTTACGAATATGCAGCCTACGAAGAGCAATCGCCCTCAGATTTTCAGTCGGAGACTTCTAACGGTGAGGGTGAGCTATTGATGGATGATTTGCTTGACTCGGAAACTGAGTCTAACGACTCTGCTAGCGTGCAGCAAAGCGCCAATCGTCGCACCACAGATTTAGTGCGTCTATATCTTCAGGAAATTGGACGGGTTCACTTATTAGAGCGAGATGAAGAAGTTTCAGAAGCTCAAAAAGTTCAGCGTTACTTGCGGCTAGTGGAACTTCGTTCTGAAGCGGCTTTAAACGGTGATGAAGTTATTCAGCCCTATGTTCACTTAATTGAAGTTCAAGAGCGTCTAGCCTGTGGGTTGGGACACCGACCTTCTCTGGAACGTTGGGCTGATACCGCTGGTGTAGCTGTCTCGCAACTCAAGCCGATGTTGGCAAAAGGTAAACGGCGCTGGGCTGAAATTGCCAGTTTGGCAGTGGAGGAGGTAGAGCGAATTCAAACTGAAGGCGATCGCGCCAAGGAACATATGATCAAGGCAAACCTCCGCCTTGTGGTGTCAGTTGCGAAAAAGTATCAAAACCGCGGGCTGGAACTCTTAGATTTAGTTCAAGAAGGAACGTTGGGTTTGGAGCGGGCAGTTGACAAATTTGACCCAACTAAGGGCTATCGATTTAGCACTTATGCCTACTGGTGGATTCGTCAGGGAATTACACGAGCGATCGCTACCCAAAGCCGCACGATCCGCCTACCCGTTCATATTACAGAAAAGCTCAACAAGATTAAGAAAGCGCAGCGCAAAATTGCTCAAGAAAAAGGTCGCACTCCTACCATTGATGACATTGCTGCCGAATTAGAAATGACACCAACTCAAGTACGAGAAGTTTTGCTACGGGTGCCTCGTTCTGTCTCATTAGAAACCAAAGTAGGTAAGGAGAAAGACACAGAGTTAGGCGACTTACTAGAAACGGATAGTATATCGCCTGAAGAGGTGTTGATGCGAGAAGCTTTGCAGCGGGACTTGCAGAACCTTCTAGCAGAGTTAACTGACCGGGAACGCGATGTGATTCTGATGCGGTTTGGAATGGGGGATGGTAACTCTTACTCCCTAGCAGAAATTGGGCGGGCTTTGGATCTATCGCGAGAACGCGTGCGTCAAATTGAATCCAAAGCACTCCAAAAGCTACGGCAACCAAAGCGTCGTAACCTGGTACGGGACTATATGGATGCCCTTACTTAATCATCGGTTTGGATTTTAGATATTGAATTTAGGCTCAAGTCTAAAATCTCAAACCAACCATGAACTACGTTCCGTACTAGGGGCGCGATGTCTCACAACAGGTTTTTCGCTAACGCTTCCCGCACGCTTTGTGATGTATCTGAGCTGAACAAGGTTTGCGGTGTGGCTGGACTCCCTCGTCTTGCCTCGCGGCTGCGATTATTGTAAACTCTTGTGAACTCACTCAAGTCATCTGCTTTGTCTAGTTAGAAAACATTCTCAATAATTTAAGCTTGTTGACAATTAAGACTACAAATTATTATAATTAATCTAATTACAAAGCTTTCTTGAGAAGGTTGTTATGTCTGTCTACACAGCTGGCTCGCTCAAGGCGGAACTCCACGATCGCGGTTGGCGTTTAACTCCCCAGCGAGAGACCATTTTACACGTTTTTCAAGAGCTTCCCGCAGGCGAACATCTTAGTGCCGAGGATCTCTACCATCAACTAGAAGGTCAAAGAGCAGGAATCAGCTTATCTACCATTTACCGAACTTTAAAGTTAATGGCTCGGATGGGTATCTTACGGGAACTAGAGTTGGGGGAGGGACATAAACATTACGAAATAAACCAGCCTTACCCTTATCACCATCATCATCTAATCTGTGTGCGGTGCAACAAAACAATTGAATTTAAAAACGATTCAATTTTAAAGACTGGCACGAAGACCGCTCAAAAAGAGGGGTATCACCTGTTGGACTGCCAGATGACCATTCACGCTGTCTGTCCCACCTGCCAACGGACACTGATGCCTATTTAGATAAAGAAGAGCAAATGTTTATTGTTCTTTCTTGATGTTGCCTACTTTAATCCAACCTTCTTGTCCGCCATCTTCCAAGCGCACCCGCTGCCAGTTTTTATCAACGCTTTCTCCCAATACCACAATTAGCTGATTGTAAGCAGCGCTACCAGTGCGCTCAGAATCTAAATTGGGTTCTGAGCGCAGGCTTAATCCTTGAGACCAAGTGACTCGTGCTTTATAAGCTCCGGCTTCTAGTGGCTTGGAGGAATCAGTTGAGGTTGGTGTGGCACTAGGTTTAACAGGCAATGGTGTGCGTTTAGCTGTCTTCGAGTCAGGTGAACGCTGGGTGACACTTGATTTATCGTTGGCAAAGATCGGTTTAGGTGGGGGTGTAGTGACTTTGAACATAAAGTATAAAGCTGTCGCCACGCCTGCGCCCATGAGGATAGCGATCGCTAAAATAACACCAAGCAATAACTTTACTAAAGCCCACCTCATTGAAATCACCTCTTCAAACCCTTAACAATACACCAGCACAATTCATTATCAGTATAATGGCGGCAAACTATTGTAACTGCCGCTGAATGCGACAGCTTAAATTGCTATGTTTCGAGGCAAGGCGGGCTTTGCCAGCGGCAGCCCAATCTTGAAGAAATTGAATTTGCTCTTGAGCTGTTCGCGCCAAGGGAATAATTTGGCTAGCAGCTTCTAAAACATCATCTGTGGTGAAGTCGCGGTTTTGACTAAATGCAATATGCATAGCTTCGATCAGGGTTTGCTCAATTTCCGCACCGGAAAAATCAGGAGTTTCGTAAGCTAACCGCTCAAGGTCGTAACTTTTCAAGTTGTGAGGCCGCAGTCGTGATAAGTGAACAGTATAAATCGCTTGCCGTTCGTCTTGAGTGGGCAATCCAACAAAAAAGATTTCATCAAATCGACCTTTACGGAGCATCTCTGGCGGCAGAGCTTGAATATCGTTAGCAGTGGCCACGACAAAGACGGGTGATTTTTTTTCGGCTAACCAGGTGATAAATGTACCAAAGACACGGCTAGTGGTTCCGGCATCGCCTTTACCACCTAGTCCAGAAAAGGCTTTATCTATCTCATCAATCCACAAGATACAGGGAGCCAGGGCTTCTGCAACTTGAATCATCTGCCTAGTTCGGGATTCAGATTCACCTACCAAGCCACCAAATAACCGTCCAACATCCAAGCGGAGCAGGGGTAGGTGCCAGTGATGAGCGATCGCTTTCGCGGTGAGAGATTTTCCAGTTCCCTGAATTCCCACCAACATTAGACCACGAGGATGAGGCAAACCATATGCCCTTGCTCTTTCACTAAAAGCATTACCCCGCCGCAACAGCCAGTCTTTGAGGTTATCTAAACCACCAATATCTGAAATCCTTTCAGTTGTAGGACAGAAGTCTAAGATTTGCGTTTGGCGAATAGTTTGGCGCTTTTCTTCCAGAACTAGTTCTACATCTTCTGGTTGCAATTCTCCATGAGTAGCGATCGCTCGTGCTAACACCCGACGAATCCGCTCCATTGAAAGACCCTGGCAGGAGCGCACAAGTTCATCCAGAACTTTTACCCCCAACGATTGACCAGTAGCTATTAGCAGGCGTTCCACCTCAACTTTAATCTCAGTTGCCGCTGGTAAGGGAAACTCTAAAACTGTCAGGACTTCGCTTAAGTCCTCAGTAATTGCCATCCGAGGTGACAGGATCACCAGATTTTTAGGCTGAGACTTGAGAAGTCGCGCTAGATTACGCAGCTTGCGGGAAACGGATACATCCTCCAAAAATCGATGGAAGTCTCGCAAAATAAAGATTCCTGGCGCAGATGCTGGTAGTTTTTCTACTAACTCCAATGCTTGCAGCGGATTGCGACGACCAAACCCAGCATCATTAGGGTTACCCTGGTAGCCATCAACAAAATCCCAGGTGTAAACTGCGCGATCGCCCTGGCGCTGAGCTTCTTCTCTGATCGCCGCTTCTACCCGCTCCTCTTCATAGGTTGGCACATAAATTAAGGGGTAGCGGGCGCGTAGCAAAAGTGCAAACTCATCACGGAAGCTCATGGCAGTTCGTTAGAAGTCAGGGGTCAGGGATTAAAGACTTTACTTATGCTTAGGGACTTGAGGATATTTTATGAGAAACTTGTGTCGTTCGTTCTAAGAGTTCTTCTCTGAGGCCTTCTTACCCTAGCCCCTAGCCCCTAGTCTCTAGTCCCTTCTTAGGGTAGTTGTTTTTTCAGTGCTTCTAGGGATGCCCAGCGCTGGTCAGTTAACCTCTCTGAGGCGTTAGGGAGAGTAGCTGTTTGAATGCCTGTACAAAGCTGATCGCACAGTTGACGTTGTGGAATTTCCAAACATAACTGCTCGTATAGCCATTCACCTGGATGAAAATAGCCCCGCGGCGGTAGTGTTTCTAATAAATCTTCCAGAGCTACTTCCCGCTCTAGAGGACCCTCATCTGGTTGCTCAGCTGATTCATCCAACCAGATTATTTCCGACGTATTCACCGCCAAGCGATGATTGTACTGTTGCAAGCAGCGGTGACAAGTCAATGTAATAATTGTTTCCGCCTGAACTGATACTTCTAGAAAATTCCCGCGATGCGTGACTCGGATGCAACCGCGAATCGGTGTTAATGTCTCTAGATTTGGCAGAAACTCCTGAACCTGAATTACCTCTGTCTGCTCAGGCGCTTTGGTTAGCTGCGGAATATAGATTGCTTCCATAGGATTGTAAGGCATCCTCAAAGAAAACTAATTTCTGTACCTAGCGAGCAAGCTGCCGTGCTACATTTCCAGTCTAGCTTTTGCTGTGTTAGTTGTTAGCTTTTAGCAACTGCGTGGACTTTAGCCGCTGCACCGCCCATAGTATCAGATTGTCAGATTGACTGTAGACTACTGTGTACTTGTCGAAAATTATTGTTGTAGTTGCTGCACGACGAGATAACGATGGGGTTCTTTTCCTCGGCTAAAGGTTTCTAAATCAGCAAAATCCTTGAGGAATGTGTGGATTTGACGACGCTCAGCTGATGACAGTGATTTGATTTCAACTTCTTTTCCAGAAGAGCGCACCTCAAGGGCAGCAGCCTCCGCAAGGACTTGAATTTCGGCTTGTCGACGGACGCGGTAGCCATTCAATTCAACCGTGTAAGAGGCTTGCTGCTCAACAGTTTGGTTCAAGTTTAAAATTGCATTAGCTAGATACTGAATTGCATCTAGCACTGCACCTTGGGGACCAATTAAAACCTGAACAAGTTCAGGCATCAGATTAGTTTCACTAATCGTTAGCCAGTAGCTATCCGGTTCTGGAGAATCTCCGCTTTCTACAAGATCTGTATACGACTCAGTGACCTCAGCAGATATACCTATCATTTGTAACAGTGATTCTAGCCACTGTTGACCCCGTTGTATTTGACTATCGATCATAATTAACTTGAAGCCTTTTTCTTAGAACGTACTGGCTCAAAGGGAAGTGCCTCGCGTCCTTTATTATCAACCTCTTTTGCCTCCGTCGCCTCCACGATTTTTTGCAGGTTTTCTGGCAATGGTTCGCGGGAGACAATAAATGTTTGGAGGGTCTGAAAAATATTAGCAACTAGCATATACATCAGCACTCCAGCTGGCAGAGGAAAAAACAAAAACATCCCTGAGAAAATAATTGGGGTGAGCTTGTTTACAGTCTGCTGTTGCGGATTTCCACTAGCAGAACCTTGACCTGAAAAAGTCTGGTTAATATACGTGCTAATTCCAAAGCCAATCACCATTGCCACAATGTCCCAGTGGATTGTGCCGTCTGCATCTCTAGCCCCGACTCTTCCCAAACGATCAATAAATAGAAATCCTTTATCTGCGGCAAGCCCTGGAATTGTTCCTTGAATTGTTACTTCTCCAGGCTGTAGACCTTCGACGTTGCCGTCTGCATCTACTCGTACCCGCTCTTCACCTTTAACGACTTTCCATTGAGGTTCGATTTTCGTTTCTAGGTGTTCTGCTACTAAGGTTTTAAAGGATTTGCCCTCTACAGTTTGATATTCAATTTTTGTTTTCTGTCCCACTCCCAAGCTGTTGCCGCCAGGAAGAATCGCGTTAACACGAGCATGAACTCCATCAGCAATATAAATACTTTGGGGAGCAGTTGAAAACGCTTGCGGCTGAATCCGTTCGATTTGTTCTTGGGGAAAGATTTGCAGGTTGACGGTGTAATTTATGTCAGAGAACGGTGAACCGCGTAGGGTGGCGAACAAGGCAAACAGTACTGGCATTTGCAACAGCACTGGAAAACACCCAGCTAAGGGGTTGCCAAATTCTTTATAAACGCCGCTCATTTCTTCCTGCAGCTTTGCAGGATTATCTTTGTAACGCTCTTGAAGTTCTTTAACCCGTTTTTGCATCAACGGTTGAGTAACCCGTGTGCGGCGCATATTGCGGATCGAGCCGGCACTCAGCGGATAGAGTGCTAAGCGGATCACCAGTGTCAATGCCACGATCGCAAGTCCATAGCTTGGCACGATCCCATAGAAAAAATCCAGGATCGGCAGCATTACGTTGTTGGAAAGAAATCCGATGCCAAAATCCATTGGTGTTAAGTCAACCTGAGATACTCTAAATTGGGCGCAAGTCTTGGGTGAAGCGATTAGCTAACCGTCTTCGCTCTTGAATCTAATCTATCCGATACTGGTTTGTCTGCGTTTCGGTTTACCCTACAGATTTCTTGGGCAGCCGTAGGTGGCAAGCTAATTACTCTTGATCAGATAACTGAGAGATAATTTCAGTGCTTTACAGCACTACTTACTTTGAGATTTTTCGCAGTTACTTTTTCATTAATGTATTCATAAATGTCACGGAATTTAGGCACTGCCCGTAGTTCCAAGCGACTGCCATCTCTAAGCGTTATCACCATATCGCCCCAGAAGCCAATGCCGCGTGGAACTTTAACGATTTTGACAATTTCTGAGTAGATAATATCAGTGCGATCGCGTCCCTGCCAACCTCCAGTCACAGTAATCCGGCGATTAGTAATACGATAGCGTAGCCACAATGCCCGGACAATTGCTCCAACTGCCAGCGGCAAGCCGATGAGCGTTAGTCCAATCACTACATTTATAATCAAATCCCCGATATGGGGACCACCTTCATAGTAAACTTCCTCACGAACACCCATTGAGTACCTCGGCTTCTGCCAACAACTGCTTTAATTCTTGCAGAAATTGCTGGTAATCGCACTCTTTTTGTACTGCCGACGGCTGAACAACAACTACCAGCCGCCAACCAGGTAATAAATGGGGCAGTAAATAGCGAAAAGCAGCTCGAATATGCCTTTTAATCCGGTTACGAACAGAAGCCCGCTTGCTGACTTTTGTACTAATTGAGATGCCAATCCGAGTCGGAGTCAGGTACTGGTTATTAATGTCAGAAGCCTCTGCTTTTGAGTACAAGGCTCTCAACGTTAAGTGGGCTCCGTGACTACGAATACCTTCACGGAAGACTGACCGAAAATCCTGCCTACTCTGAAGCCGATTTACTTTGGACAAAGCCACTAGCGTTTATAGTAACTGCATTAGCTTTGAATCAATAAATGTTGCTAAACGCTGAGACGATGACGCCCCTTTCTTCTGCGAGCATTAATTACATTTTGTCCATCTGGACTACGCATCCGGGCGCGAAAACCAGAGGTTCTTTTTCTTTTACGGTTGGTGCCTTCCAAGGTGCGTTTCATAGCCTGTACTCTAAGCCTATTTGTCTAAAAAAGTCACAGCTGTCTATTTTACCACCTAACCAATGCTCACAATCCATGTTCCGACGTAACGCCGCAAGGGAACATCTCCGGGAGAGAGAATTTGACAGTTGAAATAGTATGTTCCACCAGAGGTTGGGTTTTTCACGTTTGAAAACACCAACTCAACCTTACTTCCTGCGGGAACTGGTTCCTGAGGATAAATTTCAACTAGGCGATTTTCTTTATCCCAGACTACCTCTTGGAGCGGCACTTTTTTGTCTTTGATCCGCACTTCAATCTTGTCGGTGTCAAACTTGCCTTTGTAATAGTCTGGATAGGAGATGGAAAATTGAGATACCGCTAAGTTCAGCTTTTTAGATGGAATTCTCAGTCTATATCGATCCCATCCATTGGATTGGCCGCCAAAATCTAAGCGGAACGGCAGCTGGTTTTCACGCTTGATCCCGCTAAATATTGTGAATCCAGGTAGACTTTGCGCTGAAATGACAATTGGGGACCCAATTATCAAGCAACTGGTAACAGCTATGGCAGAAAGGACGCGTCGCATAGAATCTCCTGGGGGAATTGGTCTAGTACCTGGACAATTAGGAGTAAGTGTCTGTTAATAAACTTTACTACTGACTTAGTCAGTCCGGACGTTCAATATCAGTAAAAAGTGCCGCCCTTTATGTAGTTCTATATTCTATTAGCCCAGCTAGAGAGCGGCTGATAAGCATATTTAAAGCTAGATTATACTTACTTCATCATGAGTAAAACAGTTTAAAAGCATCGACTCTGAGTTACTTGAAATATGTAGCAGTATATTTAAGTTTAAAGGTTGGGTCATAAAAGTTAAGGCGTTCAAGTGTGCGATCGCGCATTAGCTGAGGTACATTCATCAAACGAAGTTCGCTCAAAGCGTGGCTGTCATAGTTTTGACGATTTAGACTCCTTGATTAAATCTCCTGGTTGGTTGAGTAGGTGATTAGTATTACTTATATAGATAATGGGGATCTCGCTTAATTTACGAAACAATTTAAAAATAAGGATTCAGAATTTGAGGATCAGCATAAAATGTGCAAAGTCAGATACTTCTTAAGAGCATGGATGTGCGATCGCACATCATCGATAGCGGGTTAGGGAGCTGTACTAATTGCTGCTGCCTCAATAACTTCTCGATGTTAACAACATGGTATCGGCTCTATGTAACTGGGTCACAAGCGATCGCAGCTACCCAACGCTGGAGAGCTTTAGGGGAAGTGGATGTTCGTCCAATTATCCAAGGAAGAAGTGCAGAGTCTGGCAGCCAAATTGGTCAAAGTGCAGCTACATGAAGAAACAGTGGCAGCCTACTAAAGACGAATCAGCAAAATTAAATTCAGTTTTGAGCGCAAATATTATATCCTGTCGAGTGCAAATCATTACGTAACAAGGAGAGTTCATGACAATAGCCGTTGCAAACGAGGTTGAAGCGGGTGAACATAATGTGGTGGGGACACAGACTCGCAGGAAAGTTGGTATCCCGAAAGAAATCTACTCCGGCGAATGTCGGGTGGCAGCTACACCAGATACAGCAAATGTGTTACAGAAGCTTGGCTTTGATGTCCTGATTGAGTCGGGGGCTGGCATTGCCGCCAACTTTCCTGACGATGCCTACAGACAAGCTGAATGCCAGATCGTTCCAGATGCCTCAAACCTCTGGGAAACGGCAGATATCGTACTGAAGGTTCGCCCACCGGAAATTCAGGAAGTCGAGTTGCTCCCTGAAGGTGGCACGCTGATCAGCTTCGTCTGGCCAGCCCAAAACCCAGCTCTGCTTGAGCAACTGGCAGCACGTAAAGCCACAGTGTTGGCGATGGATGCAGTGCCGCGGATCAGCCGTGCCCAGAAGATGGATGCCCTAAGCTCGATGGCAAACATCGCTGGCTATCGCGCCGTGATTGAGGCTGCCAACAACTTTGGTCGCTTCTTTACTGGGCAGATTACAGCAGCAGGGAAGGTGCCGCCCGCGAAAGTGTTGGTGATCGGTGCGGGTGTCGCTGGACTGGCAGCAATTGGTACTGCTAGGAGTCTAGGTGCCATTGTCCATGCTTTTGATACACGTCTTGTGGTCAAGGAGCAGGTACAGAGCTTGGGCGCAGAGTTTCTGGAACTGAATTTCCCAGAGGACGGCACGGGCGAAGGCGGCTACGCCAAGGTGATGAGTGACGAGTTTATCAAAGCTGAGATGGCTTTGTTCGCCGAACAAGCAAAAGAGGTTGACATCATCATCACGACGGCGCTGATCCCAGGCAAAAAAGCACCTGTGCTGATTACCCAAGAAATGGTTGAGAGTATGAAGGAGGGGTCGGTAATCGTTGATATGGCGGCAGAACAGGGCGGTAATTGCGCGTGTACTCACCCAGGTGAAGTTCACCGCTACAAGGGAGTGACAATCGTTGGTCTGACTGACCTGCCCAGCCGGATGGCTTATCAAGCAAGCCAGCTTTATGGTACGAATCTCTGCCATCTCCTCAACGATATGGGCGGGGCTAACGACTACAAAGTTGATCTCACAGACGAGGTTGTCCGGGGTGCTTTAGTACTCCACGCTGGGGATGTCACCTGGCCACCACCTAAGCCCAGTGCGCCACCACAGCCTAAGCCAACACCGCAACAGCAGCCTGTCATGGCTCAATCTGCTCAGGTCGAGGCATCCAAGAACTCGCAGGGTAGCGTTAGCCTGCAATCTGATAAGGCTGTAGGGTCCAAGGAATCAAAGGGTAACGGTGACTTACTATGGCTGCTTTTGACTGGTTTAGCCCTCGTCGGTATTGGTATTGGTGCGCCTGAGTCGTTCCTGTCTCACTTTACGGTGTTTGTCCTGGCTTGCTTTATTGGTTGGCAAGTGATTTGGAACGTGAAACCAGCGCTGCACACACCTCTTATGAGTGTTACCAATGCGATTAGCGGCATCATCATTATTGGTGGAATGCTCCAAATATCTGGAGCGCCAACCTCACCTACGACCATACTGGGCGCGATCGCTATTTTAGTTGGGACTATTAATATTTCAGGTGGCTTTCTGGTTACCCAACGGATGCTCAAAATGTTTCAAAAGTAAAAAAAGACCATGTCGAATAACCTGCTTCAAGTTGCGTATATTGCGGCTAGCGCCTTATTTATTCTCAGTCTGGGGAGTCTGTCCAACCAGGAAACCGCTGGAAAAGGCAACGTTTACGGCATCATTGGGATGCTCATCGCCTTCGTTGGCACTGCCTTAAGCTCAGGCGTGACAAAATACAGCACCCTGGGGGCAGTTGTCCTGCCAGGAGTCGCGATCGGTGCGCTCGTAGCCTCTCGGGTGGCAATGACCTCAATGCCGGAACTAGTGGCAATTCTACATAGTTTTGTTGGTGCTGCGGCAGTTCTAGTGGGAATTGCCAATTACCTGGAACCGGGTCAATCTCTGACCGGAGTTGAGGTCACGATCCACCAGATTGAAGTCTTTGTGGGTGTGTTTATTGGTGCTATTACCTTCACAGGTTCAGTGGTTGCTTTTGGCAAGCTACGGGGCATCATCAGCAGCAAACCTCTACTTCTGCCAGCGCGTCACTTGCTGAATCTGGGGATGATTGGGGCTTGCGTGGGACTCGGTGCCGCGTTCCTGGGAGCCGACCACAGTGGACTGCAACCGCTGTTGATTATGAGCGCGATCGCCTCGGTTTTGGGCATTCATCTGGTGATGGCGATCGGTGGTGCCGATATGCCGGTCGTAATCTCAATGCTCAACAGCTACTCTGGATGGGCCGCTGCTGCCGCTGGCTTCATGCTATCGAACGATCTGCTAATCGTTACAGGTGCGCTGGTTGGTAGTAGTGGGGCGATCCTCAGCTACATCATGTGCAAGGCAATGAACCGCTCATTTATCAGCGTGATTTTGGGTGGTTTTGGAGCAGAGACGGGAGCGGTAACTCCGAACTTAAGCGCTCAGCCTACGGGCGAGGCTACCTCAACAACAATTGAGGAAACCGTCGAACTCCTGCAAGGTGCTAAGAGCGTAATTATCGTCCCTGGTTACGGTATGGCAGTAGCTCAGGCACAGCATGCCGTGTCAGATATTACTAAGCAACTACGCGATCGCGGCGTACAAGTCCGCTTTGGCATTCATCCAGTAGCTGGGCGACTGCCTGGACACATGAACGTCCTTTTAGCTGAGGCCAAAGTTCCCTACGACATCGTTCTGGAAATGGACGAGATTAACGAGGATTTCCCAAAAACTGATGCAGTGCTGGTGATTGGGGCTAATGACACCGTCAACCCCAGCGCTATGGAAGACCCGACTAGCCCGATCGCTGGTATGCCAGTACTGGAAGTCTGGAAGTCTACTACCGTCGTAGTAATGAAGCGCAGTATGGCTAGTGGCTACGCTGGAGTTGAAAATCCTCTGTTCTACAAAGACAATACCCGCATGCTATTTGGTGATGCCAAGAAAAACGTTGACGCGATCCTCGGAAAACTAAGCTATGCATCCGTAAAGTAGCAGTTTAGTAGCTCCTTAAGGTAAATAGCTTGCCCTAGAGTTTAATGCTTATAAGGCAAGCTATTTTGGTTAGGTTTAGCGTTAGTTCGCCGCAGGTATCGCGCTTTTATCAACAGTTAGAAGGCATTATTTTCTTCTAGCTGTTTGTTTAGCAGAGCGCTTTTCTTGGTCTTGGCGACGGCGATCGCGCCAGTCTGCTAGTGTCAAGTAAACAATTCCACCCGTGACCGTTACCAGTAAACCCAAAGTAACTATAGCCAGAATACTCAAGAATGAAGTTTCCACGATTCTTCTAAAGCCCGTTGCGACCCCAAACTACCATTGCAATTGACCAAGTGAAGAGAACCAGCAGCGAAACCCAACCCAGCGTCAAAATTTCCATAGCAGTGCGTTAAAACAAATTTACAAACCACTTCTAGAACTAATCATACCTTTACTAATACCCAGTTTTTTATTCTGCTGACTCTCAGCGTAAGAAAGCAACTATTTTAATGCTTTGATGTTTAGTGCGATCGCCTAGTCTGGCACGTTATCAGCTGGAGTCGGTTAAAAGGTGTGATAACCAAATAGCTTCACGCGCTAGCTACACCTCCATTTATAAAGGTCCAAATAGGATTTTAAGGGTCGTTGTTATCTCGCGGTTTATTACTACCAATATATATAGACATTCTTAAAGTTGATCGGCGCGATGCCTGCAGCGAGCTGATGCTAACGGCTAACTTTAACTCAACAATTGACCGAGTCGCTTTAGTATGTTCAGAACGCCGTACAAGTCGTTGCCGCGATTGACGAGTGAGAACTGATTAGATAAGGCGTACTGTGGCGTTTCTTGTTTGACCAGCTTAACGAATATGAAGTTAAAGCCATTCGTGACTAATCCAAACGTAGATTTTTCAGAGTCAGGATTAGCCAGCATATAAGCCAGTGCTTGTGGTATAGCCAGCTCAATGGAGAAGCTAGTACGTTTGGACTCAACAACCAGTATCCAAAGCTGGTCTTGCAAGACTAAGACATCTATACGCCCCTGCACAATTTCTCCTGCTTCATCCTCGGCAGAAATTTGTACAGGCGTTTCGGCTTCGATTTCAAAAGGCGGTTGATAAAACCCTGCTAAGTCAAGCAACGGAGATAGTACCACCATCTGGACGAGGCTTTCTAGCATGGGGTGGTGCTGAGTTAAGTTGAAATAGTTGCTCTTAACTCGGTCTAAAGATTGCTTTTCTAAATCAGTAAGTTGAGGTAAATCATCTATCCACTCTGGAAAGAATTGGTCATCTTCAACCCGATGAAGATCAAATTTGGATTCTAAGTCGTACAAGCTGATATTTTGGGCTTGGATTATTTGAACTATTACTTTAGATGTTAATGACCATCGGCTGGCTGTCACTAGATAGAGTAGCGGTTTTGGAATAGGGTTAGGTGCGATTACTTTTAGTGAATCCAGGTTGTAAGTTACAGTTGGCAAATTCAGAACAATACTAATACTCACTTTGACATGTTCTTATACTCATGCGTAGCAATGTAAATCACATCAGCAAGCTGGTTAATTTGAAGTGAAAATGGTGCATTCTGAAGCTAGATACTTACTCATTGTTGCCTGCTCTCAGCGCAAGCGCTCGGACAATGGGTTGCTACCTGCGATCGCACGTTACGACGGCCCTACGTACCTTATGCTGCGGAAGGCAAAGCGGGAGGGCTATTGGGCTGAAAATTTGGACGTGCTAATTTTGTCGGCTAAATACGGTTTGATTGAAATGTCAACCCCTATTGCCAATTACGAGCAACGGATGAATCGTCAACGAGCTAGCGAACTAAAGGCTCAAGTCACGCAAACTCTACAAACTTATGCTAGGCACAATACGAAAGAGGTTCTTAAACCCTTGTCCTAAGCGTTCAAGCGGATCGCCAAATCTCAAACGGAGAAGGGGAGATTCGAACTCCCGGAAGCTCTCACTTCATCTGATTTCAAGTCAGACGCAATCGACCACTCTGCCACCTCTCCAATAGTAAATGATACTATATCTAATCCTCTATACACTCTGCACCACCTGACTTGGCTGCTGGTAAAGAATTTGCTCTGACGCAACCGTGAATTCTTTATTAACCCAGACGAGGGAGATTTGAGACACGATACCAGCTTGCAGGGAGACAATCGAGAAATTGCGGTGGCGATCGCTCCCATTCTGAATAATTCGAGGTACACTCGCCGCATTCAAGTAAATCGTACTCTCTGGACTGGCATAAATCGCAGTTCGCAGTTGCTGCTTTGTGTGCCGCAATTTATGGTGCATGTGACCAAATGTAACTAGGGGAATCGTTTTCCCATTGGCACGAGTCTGGGCGATCGCCTCTGTTAAATCCGGATCGCCAAAGTCCCCGCCTAGCGGTTGCCAATCTTTACCACAGGGATCTTCCGCGCGATCACCCAAACCAACGGGACCATTGTGACCCAAAAAAATTACTGTTTCGGATGCTGCACTGTTCGCCATTGCGACCATTCGGGCTGTGGACTCCTCAAAACTCCTCACTCCAAAACGCTCTTGATAGAAATCGGCATTTTTCCACAATGATCCGCCCCAGCTGAACGGACGACTGCCCACCACGGTTAAATTCAGTGCCGGAAAGTCCAGCTTGCCATAGCCTACATGAATTTCCCCTAGCAAATCCAGTTGTAGCTGCACCCAGTCTTCTTGCTTACGGTTGTAAGGACACTTCTTACGACCCCAATCTGTTGCAGTGTACCAGGCATCGTGGTTTCCAAAAATCGCTGCTTTGGGAATATTAAGGGCGGCGATCGCACGGACAACCTCTACCGACTCGTTGCCAAAATCCCCAACAAATAGCACTAAATCAACACCCAGTCGCTGTAAGGCAATGCCATCGTCCGCCTCCCATTGCTCGTGAATATCTCCTACAACAGCGATTTTAATCAGTTGTTCGTGATTTCTCTGACTGGTCATACCACATTCCTTACTTCCTTCTCCAGCATAAGAAAGCACAGCCTATTTTGCACACAGCGCCAGTTGAGTGCTAAAGCGACTTCATTACTAAACCAGTAAGTTTTGGTAGAAACTACTATAATTGTATAAGACAACTACTTTCAACTCCAGGCAACTGATAACTGTGTTTACGACTGCATTTGCCCAAAGAAACCTTACCCAAACTGCTGAACCACCGCTAGACTTATTTACAGCGATTCAAGCCCTCAAACAAGAACTAAACGCGGTTATTTTAGCTCACTACTACCAAGAGCCAGATATTCAGGATATTGCTGACTACATTGGGGATTCACTAGGGCTTTCAAAGGCAGCTGCTAACACCGATGCAGACGTTATTGTCTTTGCTGGTGTCCATTTCATGGCAGAGACGGCTAAAATACTTAATCCTGACAAGCTAGTACTTTTACCGGATTTGGCGGCGGGTTGTTCTTTAGCAGACAGTTGTCCTCCAAAAGCATTTGCGGCTTTAAAGGCGGCTCACCCAGATCATTTAGTAATCTCCTACATCAACTGTACCGCCGAAATTAAGGCGATGAGCGATATCATCTGCACCAGTTCTAATGCTGTCCAGATAGTGCGTCACATCCCGGAATACCAGCCAATTATTTTTGCTCCAGATCGCAATTTGGGTAAGTACGTAATAGAGCAGACTGGACGAGATTTATTACTGTGGCAAGGCAGCTGTATTGTACATGAAACTTTTTCAGAGAAAAAAATTGTCCAGTTGAAGATTGAACATCCAGAAGCAGAGGCGATCGCTCACCCCGAATGTGAACCCGCTGTATTACGCCACGCCAGTTATATTGGTTCCACTACTGCCCTGCTTAAGTACTGCCAGCAAAGTTCTGCTAGCACTTTTATAGTAGCCACGGAGCCTGGTATCATTCACCAGATGCAAAAGGAGGCTCCTCACAAACGATTCATTCCAGCACCGCCAATGAACAATTGCGCTTGTAATGAATGTCCTTATATGCGTTTAAATACGTTAGAGAAACTCTACTGGGCAATGAAAAATCGCGCTCCAGAAATCAACATATCAAAACAGATTCGTTTAGCCGCTTTGCAACCAATTCAAAAGATGCTAGAAATGAGCGCTTAATATCACCCACACCTACTCATACAATAATGAAATAAAAAGCCTCTTTTGTTACAAATCACAAAGAGGCATTTTACGTAGATATCAAACCTGGCACCGAGCTATTTTCCCGTGGGGCTACCCCCAGAGTATCGTCGCCGCAGCAGCGTTTCACAACTGAGTTCGGGATGGGTCAGTGTGGTTCCACTACGCTCTAGGCACCAGGAAGACTGTTGAGTT
>JBGTCQ010000018.1:0-16359 GCA_041748755.1 Chroococcidiopsidaceae cyanobacterium
GAGACGTTGCAATGCAACGTCTCTACAAAAATTCCTACATCCAATCAGCAACGCTAACTATTATTTGATAAATAGCATTTCCTGATACTTGGGCAAAGGCCACAAATCATCGGCTACTTCACCCTCGATCGCATCAGCGTACTCGCGGACTCGATCCATCATCGGACGAATGGTTTTTGCCGAATATTGCAAGTGTTCCTCAGTTACTGAAAAATCATGCTTACTTAGAGCATCACTTAATTTACTTACACTATCCATCATTAGTTTGGTCAAAGAAGCTACTTTTTCCAAGCTCTCTTTTTCAAGTTCAACCCCAATTACCTTCAAATTGGCAATCGTGCAAGAAAGCTCAGATAAATAGCGGTAGGTGGCAGGATAAATCACTGTTTTTGCCAAACTAATCATTAATTTGGCTTCCATCTCAATTACCTGAACGTACTGTTCACTATAAACTTCAAAGCGACTTTCTAGTTCTGTTGCCGACAGAACGCCTGTTTTTTCAAATAGTTCTTCGATGTACTTCTCTTTCAAAACGGGCAAGGCATCCGCCGTAGTCGGTAAGTTTAATAAACCCCGCTCCACCGCCATCTTGTGCCATTCCTGACAATAGCCATTACCGCCAAAAATAACCGCGCTGTGTTGCTCCATCACCGACTTAAGCACTGTGTAGGCAGCATCATTCAATGCCACCCCTCTTGCTAATTCCGCTTCTAGGGTATCGGCTACCCAGATCAACGAATCCGTCAAAATCGTATTCATTGCCACCAGTGGACCAGAAACAGCTTGATTAGAACCAACGGCTCGAAACTCAAATCGGTTGCCTGTAAAAGCAAAGGGCGATGTCCGGTTGCGATCGCCCGGATCTTTAGGAAATTCGGGCAAAGTGTCTACACCCAAGTTCATCACCCCAGCATGGGCAGAGTTTTTCACTTCTCCTTGCTTGATTTGCTCAAATACGTCTTCGAGTTGAGAACCCAGGTAGAGTGAGATGATGGCGGGCGGAGCCTCATTCGCACCCAAACGGTGATCGTTGCTGGCAGAAGCAACGACTGCTCGCAGGAGTGGACCGTATTTATGAACGCCCCGAATTACAGCGCCGCAGAACAGCAAAAATTGGAGATTGGAGTGCGGCGTATCACCCGGATCGAGCAGGTTTCCTTGGGTGGCATTGCCTACCGACCAGTTGACGTGTTTTCCAGAACCGTTAATGCCTGCAAAGGGTTTTTCATGCAGCAAGCAGATAAAACCGTGTTTCTTCGCCGTGTTCTTCAGAATCGTCATCGTCATCTGTTGATGGTCGCTAGCGACGTTTGCCGCTTCAAAAAAGGGAGCAATCTCAAACTGTCCGGGAGCAACCTCGTTGTGTTTGGTTTTAGCCGGAATGCCCAGCCGATACATTTGTTCTTCCACGTCTTGCATAAAGACCTGGACGCGCTCTGGGATGGCTCCAAAATAGTGATCGTCAAACTGTTGACCTTTAGCGGCGGGTCTGCCAAATAGAGTTCTGCCTGTCAATAAGATATCTGGGCGACTATTAGCAAAGTGAGAATCGATGAGGAAGTATTCTTGCTCTGGTCCACAGCTAGAGTTGACAGGCGCAACCTCAGAGTGACCTAAGAGTTTGAGCAACCGAGTTGCAGCTTTACTCATAGCGGCATTGGAGCGTAACAGCGGTGTTTTCTTATCTAGGGCTTCACCAGTCCAGGAAATGAAAACAGTCGGAATGCACAAGGTCACGCCATTGTCAGTTTTCATGACGTAGGCAGGGCTAGTGACATCCCACGCTGTATATCCTCGCGCTTCAAAAGTGGAGCGAATACCGCCGTTGGGAAAAGACGAGCCATCTGGCTCTCCCTGCACCAGTAATTTGCCTGTAAATTCAGTGATTACTGAGCCATCGCTTTGCACTGAGATGAAGCCATCGTGTTTCTCAGCCGTAATGTTAGTCATCGGATAGAACACATGGGCGTAATAGAGCGCGCCTTTAGAAATTGCCCAATCCTTCATCGCCGCCGCAACGACACCCGCTACCGAGACATCCAGCTTGCCACCTGTTTGCACCGTTTTCTTGATGGCTTTAAAAACATCTTTAGGCAGACAGGCCTGCATTTTGTTTAAGGTAAAAACATCAGTTGCCCACAGTTCTTCCAAGCGATTGGGAGTTTTAGGCGGCAGTATCTCGCGATCAGTAATCTGACAAATTGCGGCGAAGCGCGATTCATTACCACTCATAATCTTTTTCCTTTACATACAAAGCATCCAAAGCTTACTTCGTTATGATTTGAAAAATGGTATGACAGATAGCAAAAGCAAAGTCAGTAAATTCCACAACCAATATGCCTGCGGCATCAAGAATGGCTCATTGGGGGAATGTTAACTATATCTGGAGGTGTCGCCAGAATGTTCGAGACGTAGCCTCGGTTAACGTACCATTGCTTCTATTTCTTCAACAAAAACTGGTGTCTTAGAGGAACTGGGTACTTCAACCACAATCATATAGCCAGACAAATTTTTGCCTCCTGCTGCAATCAAAGCATTGATGATTTTAGGCATGTCAGCCTGCTGCAACCTGCCAACTTCGTCGTAAAGTTCTAATGCCGAGAGACAACCAATGGTCGGGTTCCAATTGTAGCTATCCAAGTATCGCTCGTTTTTGGTAAAGAAGTCAGTGGCTTCCCCACTGCCATGAATGCGGAAAAGCGATCGCCCAATTTTCCCTGCCCAATAACTTTGTTGCATCGGAAAATAACTCCGCCAAGAAGGTGGTAAAAGAGCTTGATAAGCCTTAATAGTGCCTGCAAATCGCCCTTTTTTTCCTGGCAAAAACTCTCGCACCCCTGATTCAAAAGGCAAAAACAATTTGACCAAAGGGAACTGACCGTATGCCTCAAAAAACTCAGCTTCTGACTTCGGCATCATCCCCTCAATTTTGTAAATCCCTTGAGGAGTTTGACCCCGAATAAAATTCCAGCCTAGACCATGAACAGACCGCAGTAATAAAGGGACAGACCAAAGCTTGCCATTTTGCCGCACAAACTGACCATTGCGATCTTTCAAGACTGTCTGACAGAGAACTTCTCGATTTGGTTGACAAATAACGTATAAGTGGAATTGCTGAGGGGCAATATTTCGGTGTAATAAATCTTTAAGAGGCGGCACAGAGATAGGAGCCAGCAACTGAGTCACTTCCTGTAAGGTTGTCTGTAAAAATACATCCTGTGACCACTTAGGGAAGCGTTGGCGAGTGCGATCGCGCAATTGCTTCAGTTCGTTTGGTGTCATTCCTCCCTTAGCTAACCCTGATAGCGCCATTGCTACCCACTGCGAATTTCTACTGCCTTTAACAGTTTGGAGAAACTGCTGTTTGACACTGCTGTACAAAGTAGGATTGCTCAAGTAAAGTTGTGTTCCTACCTGCATTGACATCTCAATTGTCCGCATCTGCGGCTTTGATAGCCCAGAGCGAGTCGTTAAAGCTAAAATCCCATTTAATGCCTCAGCAACATAGCTTTCTTGCGGTTCCACTAATGCTGTCGTCCACAGGATATTACGCCAGTGACTTGCATTGTTGTTTGTAATTGGGTAGCGTTTTAGACTGTAATTCTCAGGCTGAACCTGACGCAACTGGCGCTGTAGCCGCTCAACTCTGGCTGTTGTAATTGCTTGAGGTTCTGTTCCTGCTTTAGCCAGAATTAATGGTGTTTCCGCAAATCCCGGAGAAGGCACACTTAGAGCTAATAAACTAGCTACAATAAGCGTTCTTAGGTAGCTGGATTGTAAGTTCACATTTTTGTAAACGTAATTAGAGCAAATTGTTTTAGAAAAATTTAGCATATTAGTTGCATTGTCTAAGTTATTCAATTTAGTTAACCTTAAATATTTCATAAGCTATTGCTAACTTATTTAGTCCAAAATCTAAAAACTGCATGGCTAAACCTTCTAGACTGGGAGTTACAAGTTATCTATGAACCTCAAACGCAGTCAGTTTCTAATTTTGAGCGGGATGGTGGCAAGTTTCGGTTTTGCTATTTTAGTACATAAAATGATCGAGGCAAAAGCTTTTAAGCATTCCTCAAGATCCGCTTCAGACTCTACAGCGCTCAATGCTACTAGTCAATCCAACGGTTCTGGTGGTGCTAACTTTCCTGCTCGTGGTGATGTCCGGATTGCTGTAATTAGCGATTTAAACAGTCAGTATGGTTCAACGAGCTATGAACCTGAAGTAACCAAGGCGATCGCCTTAATCCCAGGTTGGCAGCCTGATATTGTAATTGGCGGCGGCGATATGGTGGCTGGCCAGAGTCCAACCCTCAGCACAGAAGAAATTAAAGCGATGTGGACTGCATTCGATCACCACATAGGAGCACCACTCCGTAAGGCGCGTCTACCTTTTGGCTTTACCATTGGCAATCACGATGCATCAGCAGCATTGGCGGTGAGTGGCAAATTTCTATTCTCAAACGAGCGTAAACTAGCAGCAGCGCATTGGAATAATCCCAAATACGATCCGGGATTGCAGTTTGTGGATCGCTCAGAGTTTCCCTTCTACTACAGTTTTCAGAAAAATAATATTTTCTACCTTGTATGGGACGCTTCAACCGCAAAATTTCCCCCTAAACAGCTAGCTTGGGTGGAAAAAAGTTTAGCAAGTCCTACCGCTCAAAGCGCCAAGATGCGGATTGTAATCGGACATCTCCCCCTATATGCAGTAGCAGTTGGACGTGATGAATCAGGTGAGATTCTTGATAATGCTGATAAACTGCGATTACTTCTAGAACGCTACCGCGTCCATACTTATATCAGTGGACATCATCACGCTTATTTCCCAGGCCATCGGGGTCAGTTGCAGCTACTACATACAGGAGCACTCGGCAGTGGTCCTCGTCCATTGCTTAACAGTAGCCTACCAACCCAGAAGACCCTGACAGTGGTTGATGTTGATCTTGGCTCAGCTTCAACTACCTACACCACATACGATATGACAACCCTAAAGCTAGTTGACCACCAGAAATTGCCGAGAATCATTGTGGGGCCGAACGGGATGGTTTTACGTCGGGATGTGGAATGGAATGAACTGACACCAGCAGAGCGATTACTTTCTCACACACCAAGCAATTAATTGTTACAGCTTTTACAACACATTTCTAAGCTATAAATTTAGCAAAAGTGCGATCGCTACGAGAAACCGCTAATCATTTTTTCTCTGGTTCGCTGACAGATAACGCTGGATACTTAGCACTACACCCTTTGTACTTTTTTTAACCGCTTGGTTGGAGTAGCGCACTATCTGGTAGCCGAGGTGACTTAGCTGAGCATCTCGTTCTTCGTTGTAGGCCTTTTGTTCTTCTTTATTAGATGAATTACCGCTATGCGTATTGCTGTCAACCTCGACTATCAACTTGTGCCCAGGAAAGATAAAGTCGGGGTAGTAACTATGAAGGCACTGTTTTTGTAAGTGTTCTACGCCAGCCAGAGTTAGTGCATTACTAAGGATGCGCTTATTATCGGTAGAGTAATTGTCACTCAATGCTGCCATCCTTTTGTTGATTGTATATAACTTTGTCTCATAGAAACAAACCATAGCACGTTTCTAGTTATAAAGTCAAGCCGCCCAGAGCCAACTTCTCTTGTCAATGTCAGCAGGACGGGGTACTTGAATTATTTCTCCAGAACGCAGAATAGTGCTCGTGGAAGTGGATCTAATGTGCCCTGGTATACCGTTTCTTCAACGGAATAGACATTGAATCGACTGCTGAAAATCTCCTTTATCTGTTCAGGTGTAAATCGATAAGGGCCTGATTCACTTGTTTCTAAGTGGCTAAAGCATTTAAGGAACAGGTATCCTTTAGATTTAATTAAACGCTCTACAACGCGAACGTAGTCTTGTCTTTGCTCAGGGGGGAGAACATGGAAACAGCCCCGATCAAATATAAAGTCAAATTCTTGATTAAGATGACTGTTCAAAATATCATCCTGTGTCAAGGAGATATCCAAACCTTTTTCTTTGGCTTTATCAAGCGCCTGCCTCACCGCTGTGTCTGAAAGATCGGTAGCAGTAACTTGAAAACCGCGTTCAGCTAGCGCGATCGCCTGCGTACCCGGACCAGTACCGAGATCCAATGCAGTTCCAGCATGGAGGTTCAGCGTGGTTAACGCCTGTTCAAGATCTGGATCGAGATCTGGGTTGAACCAAGGCATGGATTCTACGTTCTTATCCTGATATAACTGTTCCCAGTCAGGGAACTCACGTTGGGTATTCATTTGCTTCTCTATGTCTAAAGTACCAGTTAGTGCTTCTTCCATATAACGGTTTAGCTTACCGACCACAGACAACTTACAGCGTCATATTCAAGCCTTGAGCCAGCCGTTCGGTGCAGCGACGTGTTTTTCACGAACTGTCTGTTCCCTATGCAACTAACTTAATCTTAATAAGTGTCCTGATTGTTTCTCACAAAAGTAATGGCTCAATCCTTGCCTGCACTTCCTCAATCATATCCTCTGGTACAGACTCAACAAACTGAGCGTTGCGAGCTTTCCAGTCTAAGCATTTAATCTGATCTGTAAGAATAACTCCGTAGGTCTTTAAACCAGAAGGTAGGATAACTTCAAAGGGATACCCCTTCTGATGACTTGTAATGGGCATGAATAAGGCCAGGGAGCTTTTCTGGTTATAAGCGTAGGGCGAAATTACAAAAGCGGGTCTATGACCTCTTTGTTCATGACCTTTCGTTGGCTCAAAGTCCAAATAAACAATATCTCCCCGGCTGGGGACATAGAGATGACTTTGTGTCACCATTCATTCCCTACAGCTACTCCACTATCAACTTCAGCATGGAGGTTGTCAGGTGTGATGCCTCCTATAAGTTCTTCAAGCGAATACCGCCTGTGTTTGGGCTTTATCACCAGACTTCCATTTACTATGCCAAGCTCCACTTCAGAGCCTTCAGCTAGATGGATCTCCTTAGCAAGATTCTGGGGAATCCGAATAGCAAGGCTATTTCCCCATTTGGCAACAGTTGCAACCATAGCTGATCTGCCAATTAAGTAAAACAACTTTCACACATATCGCATCTTTTACAGAAGTAGATACGATGTATCTACAAAATAACAAATCTAGCTGACAGTTGACAGGAGTTGCAAATCACAGGCAATTGACCTAATCTCTAGCCAGTTATCCTTACCAATCCCAAGTACGGGTTCCTAACGTTCCCAATCACCTGCCGCAGACAACGCCTCAACTTTAAACGATAACTCTTATTCGGTCGGGTGCATTGGGGTTGTTATGTGTCTGACGCTTAAGAAAAGACTTTTTTAGCAGTTTGTCCACAGCTATTCACAAATATGCCATCAAATGTGCCTCCCACAACACCTCCTACCAGAGGCACCAACTTCATCAGATTGACTACACCTTTCTCACCAGCCTTGGTGATTAGTCGAAAACCAATCTTTTTATTGATTTCAATCAGAACTTTACCAGGTATCTGCTTGATCATGTTCTGACAAACTTTAGTACCAATACTGATGCCTGCGGTTTTGAGAATCTCCTCCCCTGCTTCACCAATTAGACATAACAGAACTGTTGTCCTTACTTGTTCAGAGTGAATGTCAGATCCTCGAAGATAAGCAATTGCGGCAGCCGTATTTGCTCCAAGTGCATAGGATGCAGCCAAACCTACTGGAATGGTAATGGGCATTGCTGCAATACCACCTAGTCCAGTGATAAAACCCGTACCAGCAGCGTAGGTAGTTCTCCACGCAATAACTGAATTAATCGCATCCTCAACACTAGCTGCTTTACTCAAGTGGTCTGCTGCGACCTGCTCCGCAGATGGTAAAACTCCCAACCCGTTAATTCCAGCATCAGCAATCCATTCAAGAGTTGCCTGTATCAGATTACTGTTATCGCCGTCTGCGTTAGCTGAAACCATAGGATTCAAGTTTTATAGACTACTTCACCTTTTCTATCTCAGACTTCCGCAATAACACCACCGAAATATTGCTGAAAGTCAGGAATGATGTCTTTCATTGAACAATGCTTTAAAAAACTTTTTGACTAAGTTCGTGGCTACGCGATCACCCTACGGCATAAGGGCGAAGTTCACCTGCCCTCGCCTACCTTACAAAAGTTAACTAACAAGTTCGGGATCGGTTTGGGTGCAACGTGATGTTAGACTACTCCACTACAACTGAGATATTAACTTTTCATAATCTGCATGGGAGCCAACCCAAAACCAAATGACGGTATCTCCATCTCGCTGACCTACGACTCGATAACTCCTGCTAATCCGGACGGAATAAATTTGTAATGGATGCACCTGCTTAAAACGCAGGCTTGGATGCCAAGGATCTTGCTTGAATTGGCGATATGCTTCGCGTGTCTGTTCTTGAACTTGATTGGGTAGCTCCGAAAAGGCTTTACGAAACTGAGCGGTTGTGCTTGACTTCACAATGTTTCTGGATCTAGCTCTTGTGTTTTGCCTGCACGGTACTCAGCTATTGCTGTGGCTGCAAGTTTAGCAAGAGCATTGTGGGAACGTGCGAATGCTTCATCCCATCGGATTTCATCTTCAAGTTCTGCCAAAATCATCGCAGCGATCGCATCTTGATCGCTAGTAGGCAGAGTTTTCAGTTTTGCGATCGCTCGTTCGAGTAACTCGGTCATCGCTGCTATATTCCAATAGAAGAGATACTCCTAATTATCCCGCACTAAATCACACGAGATTGCCAATCCATCTGGTAGCAACGTCACTTTATGGAATAATTTCTTAAGAAACGATATTGCCTAACGTGGCTACGCGATCGCGCCCAAATCCCCAGAACCTAGAGCAACTACTCAGCGTGATGCCAACGTACAGTCGCCACTAGCCGCTTCAGGAGGCACTAGGGCAACAACGTGAGGTACTGGGCGAGGAACATAGCCCACCTGTGATTCACCTTTGTAGGCAAGTGAGGTACTAGCACCGGAGTCGAGCATAACAGCGTCTTGAAATCCGGCTTTAACTAATGCTTCCCCTAATGAAACAGAGTCAATTGGTTCTTTAGATACACCAATCGTAGGTTGTCCCGCCTGGTTAATACCCCAAAAAGCTCGGTGGCGCGGCACTTCGTAGGTATACAAATTTGCAAATGTGTCAGCCGACTGTGGTTGACCACCTTTTACTAGCCATGCAGCAGCTACAAATGCATCTGTGACATTAGGCATATCTGCCTGCACACCTGCCAAGGTATTGTGCTTTGACCGCTCAAAGGCAATGAACTTGACTGCGTATGAACTGATTAGCACTAGGGGTCGTCCATTCAGCTTACTATTCTCACCGTGATTGCCAGGAATAAATCTATCTCCGCTCTGACTCAAAATTGGACCAATCATCACATTGGAGTCCAAATACTTTAGAGAGAAAAAGCCACCGTCTACAGCGGCTAATGCTTCTGTACCAGCTACAATATCCTGCACTTGATAGCGACTTTTGGCATGAATAGTGATTGGTTTGCCGCCAGAGATCAGAATAAAGGGCGTATCATCGATTGTGGTTTCTGTGCGTTGAACAGGGGATGAAAAATCAAATCTACTGCTCCATTTTGGTAATTCCGGTCCTCCCCAAGCTTGAGCAATTAAATTCTGCAACCCTGACTGACCAAAGCGTTTAATTGCTAGCAAACTCTCTGATTCTCCGGCAAAGCCTTCGTCTACATTACTCATAGTCAGCGCTGCCAGATAGCCTGCTGATTGCACTGACTTCGCTACTCGCTGGTCATACTTACCTTCTGGGTAGGTAAAGTAACGGATCGGAATACCTAATTCAGTCTCCAATAATTGCTTAGATTCCATCACCTCTGTTTGGAGTTTGTCATCTGGCAACTCTCGCAAATCATCTGGATGCGTCAGGCTATGGGCAGCGATCGCAATCAGAGGATCAGTAGCCATCTGGCGTAACTGCTCCCAGGTAACATGAGATCTACCAGTGTTTATGCCAATATTAGCTGTATAAATCGAGAAAACTGCTGGATATCCATACTTTTTCAGCAGTGGATAGACAAACTCATAATGACCGCCGTAGCCATCGTCAAAAGTTAATAAAATTGGCTTTTCTGGTAAAGGTGTCCCTGTTCGCAAGTGGGCAACTAGTTGCTCCATGCTAATTGGGGTCAGTCCACTGCTTTGGATCAGCTGTAGATGCTCCTCAAACTCTTGGTAGGTAACATCAAAAAATACTTCCTTCTGAGGGAGGATATCGTGATACATCATGACTGGCACTTTAGCTAGCCTGGCCCGTTCTTGAATGTTTGGCCAAGGGCTAGGGGTGACATAAGCTAAAAGCTGTGGTCCAATATCGCCTATTAGTTTGTCCACGACTGATGTCATTTTTCCCACCCAGACTGCGCCCTGTGACAAACTACTGACCAGGGTAGCAGGCAGTTGCTTTGAGTTCGTACCCTTACAGGTACTTGGATTTGCTACAGGCGACGGTAACGATAAAGACAGAGACAGCAGTACAGGGAGCAACATCATCAACGAGCCTTTAGCACCAACTACGGGCAACATCGTAACCAATGAATAATTTATTTTAGTTAAATATTAATAAGCATTAAGTTAAGGTTAGACTAACCAACCTTAACCAGGTGCCATTCAAGACTAAGCCACAACTGCCTTACTTTGTGAGGGTGAGCAGAATCTCAGCAGTTTGAATTTGAGAGGAGCTAAAACCTGCTTGCTTAAGATGGCTAAGAAAGGTGCGATCGCGATATCGAGGATCGAGGTTGATTGCCTGACGATAAGCTTTTTGTGCCAGCAAGCGATCGCCACTATCCCAGTAAGCGATCGCAGTAGCAACCAGTGGATGAGGATTACTGGGTTCAAGGGCAGTAGCTCGGTTTGCAGTTGCAAGTGCCAAATTATAATTCTTTAAGCGGTGATGAGCCAAACTCAGGTTGTAGTAAGCAATTTCATTGTCAGGCTGCAAAATCGTTGCCCAAGAATGAACAACAACTGCACTAGCCAGTTTTCCAGTTACTAAAAAGACAATTCCCAAAGCATTGAAAGTAGGGACATTAAATAAATCTTGAGAGGCTGCTTGCAGCAGTGTTTGAGTTGCAGGATTTTCTTTTCCTGCCAAGTGTAGTGTCCAACCTAAGATCACTTGCCCAGAGATATTTTTTGGGTCAAGTTCGACAGATTTTTTGAGGGCGGCGATCGCTTCTGGATACCGTTCTGAGGCACGATAACGTAATCCTTGTTCTAAATATTGGCTGGCAGTCGCTGTAAATGCTGGCTCAGGGTTAAGCAAGCTACTAGCAGCGAGTACAGTGATGAGAATTTTGGGGACAACGCCAATTGGCATAACTTAACTAATGTGTAGGTTCAAGATGTTTAATGCACCGCAGATAAACGCAGATAAACGCAGATGAATGAACATTGGTGTGGAACGGGGGGTTAAAAGTTTCGGACGATCCGTTTGAACTCTACTCTGGGATTGCCAAAGTTAATTAGCAGGCAGACTGTTAAACCCGTCGCTTTCAGGTAATTAAGGCATTGCGCGAAATGGGCTGCATCCAGCGCTTTAACTGCCTTAAGTTCTACTAGGACACAACCTTCAACTAGCAAGTCAGCAAAAAATTTCCCAACTAAAATGCCGTCGTATCGCACTTCTATTCCGTGCTGTTGCTCTACCCGCAACCTTGCCTTGTGCAATTCATATGCCAACGCATTCTCATAGACTTTTTCCAAAAACCCACAACCCAAAACGTTCCCTACTGTAAAAGCACATCCAATCACCTGCTCCGTAATCTCATTCAACTCCCATCTGCGTCCATCTGCGGTTCCTTTTTATATTCTTCTGCTTGGGCAATTTCTTCATCTAGCAGCTGAAAAAGCTTATGCTTGTCTTCTAAGCTCAAGGATGAAATCGCCTGTACCAGTAATTCAAATTCTCGCTTCATAGTAGGTTTCCAGAAAAGGAATCAGCTAATTGACTTTATGGTAAATTTCCAAACTCCCCATAGTGGCTATCACTGGGATAGTAGTAGTCACCGCTTTTTTGAAGGTTGGTATTACCGCGTCACCTTACCCGATCGCGGTCAAACCTTTGCTTTCATGTATTCCATCGAAGATCCCAGTGGCGGTATGTATAGCGGCGGTGCAGCACAAATCCTGGGACCAGATGATCAGTATTTGTGCCGTACTTTCCCAGATGTGAATCGATTCTGGGCTAGCCGTGATGTACTAGAGTTGGGTCATTGGGGCAAAACTGACCTCCAGACTCAACCAATCTGGTTAATGCCAGCAGAGTTTGACCACCATGTGCAACAGGGCTATCAAGCTAATGCTACGTGGAATCAGGGAGCGATTCACGATCCGGGTAGCGGTCACTCTTGCCGTTGGCAGTATTCAATTGAGCCTGTGTATGGTTGGGGTAATACAAATCAGCAGCAACAATCAACCGCTGGCTGGTTATCGTTTTTGCCAATATTTGAACCAGGTTGGCAGATTTTGATGGCTCACGGGTTGGCTACTGGTTGGATTGAGTGGAATGGCAACACTTATGAATTCACTAACGCCCCAGCCTATAGTGAGAAAAATTGGGGTGGTGCTTTTCCCCAAAAATGGTTCTGGCTTAACTGCGATCGCTTTGACGGTGAAACTGATCTTGCCTTAACAGCGGGTGGTGGGAGGCGGGGTGTTTTGTGGTGGATGGAATCTGTGGCAATGGTTGGCTTACACTACCAGGGCAAGTTCTATGAGTTCGTCCCCTGGAATTCAGAAGTGCATTGGGATATTCAGCCTTGGGGTAGGTGGAAAATGCAAGCTAGGAATTCCGAGTTTGAAATTGAGTTGACTGGAACAACGAATCTTCCTGGTACTCCCCTACGTGCGCCGACTGAAAAGGGTTTGATATTTTGCTGCCGAGATACAATGCAGGGGCAGCTGAGGTTGGAACTGCGTAGGCTTAGCACGTCGTCGCAGGCATCGCGGCAGCACAGCGATAATCAACTCATCCTGGAAGCAACAAGTTCTTTGTGTGGCTTAGAAATTGGTGGTGAGCCTTGGGATACTCCTTGGCGATCTTAGCTATTAAAATGTATGAGTAGGTTCGTCCAACTGCTAAGATCGCTGTAGATTTGGGGTTGTAGCTCAGATGGATAGAGCGAGCGCCTCCTAAGCGCTAGGTCGCGCGTTCGAGCCGCGCCAGTCCCGTAAACTCCTTATAGTTAAGAAGCTCAAGTCTTAAAGACTTTGCTTGTATAAACAGTGCGCTCTCGAATTATCTTGATACAGGTTCCCCTCTTTTTAAGAGGGGCTAGGGGAGATCAAAGTTTAAGTAACAAGAGCGCGTAAGTTCTATGAAAGCTAGTACCTAAGAGTTTTGGCAAGCGGACTTGTGAATCATTAACAATCTAACTAGCTAAAGCAGGTGCATTATTAGTTATGGCTTTGGTTACCTGGTTAGTTTGAGCTTGCACTGTCTCTTGTGCCAGAAACTCAGTTAATTGACCTTCAATCTCATCGCGTACAATCTGGCGATACTCCAGAAAATGCTCATTGTGAGCGCAGATAGTGAGATAATTCTCCCAAACCGCTGGGTTGCGCTTGATTATACTGAACAGGTGGTGCCAGAACTTGAAGCGAGTTTTACGTTTTACACCCTGTCGCCAAACTACAATCAGCAACGCTCGTAAATCTACCCAACTAGGCATTTTAGAGGGGGCTTTGCACTTGGGCGCACCCATGAGTAGAAAACAGCGATAGGTGCGATCCAAAAATCGCTCGGCATCGTACAACTCCCAAAACGCCTCTATATATTCTCTGGCAATGTCTGCTAAAGGTCGAGTGGGGGTAAAGTTCATCAAAGTTGTCTGGTTGATGTTGCCATCTTTACCCTGTAACCTTCCCTCTTTCTCCAACCGATGCCATAGAGCAGTATTGGGTAGAGCTTGCAGCATGGCGAAGGTGGTGGTGGGAATTGCTGTAGTTTCGGCAAACCGGACAATGCGATCGCCTGCACCAGATTTTTCCCCATCAAACCCAATAATAAATCCAGCCATCGGTCGCAATCCAGTTTTTGTAATTGCTTGCACCGAATCAACTAGGGAATTACGGGTATTTTGAAATTTCTTCGTCATTTGCAAACTTTCTTCATCCGGCGTTTCAATCCCCAGAAACACCGCATTAAAATTGCACTCCACCATCAAGTCCATCATTTCTTGGTCTTGGGACAAGTCAATTGAGGCTTCAGTGTTGAAGCTAAAAGGATACTGGTGTTCCGCCATCCAGACTTTTAACTCTTTTAGCAACAACTTGACATTGCGCTTATTCCCAATAAAGTTGTCATCCACCATAAACACACTGCGTCGCCAACTCAGTTCATAAAGGCAATTCAACTCTGCTAACAGCTGCTGTGGGGTTTTAGTCCGAGACTTACGCCCGTAGAGAACAATAATGTCGCAAAATTCGCACTGGAAAGGACAACCCCTAGAAAATTGGACTGACATGGAATCATAAGCATCTAATTCCAACAAATCAAACCGGGGTATGGGAGTTGTTGTCACATCTGGTTTTTCTGTTGTGCGGAAAATCCCACTCTTGTCGCCCCGCTGCACAGCCTCAACAAACATTGGCAGCGTAATTTCTCCTTCATCCAAAATCATATAATCTGCTCCAGCGGATATTGCTTCGTCAGGAACAGAGGTTGGATAAGGACCACCAACTGCAACTAATTTACCACGCCGCTTCGCTTCCCGGATTTGGTCTATTAAATCTTGTTTCTGGACAATCATGGCGCTAAAGATACACACATCTGCCCACTCCCACTCTGCTTCTGTAACTGTGCGGATGTTGCGATCTACTAGCTTAAACTCCCATTCTTGAGGTAAAATAGCTGCTACTGTTACTAACCCTAAGGGTGGTAATAAAACTTTACGATTGATTAATTCCAAGATTTTTTCGTAAGACCAGAAGGTTTTTGGAAACAGAGGATAAATCAGTAAAACTCGCATAAAATTTATATCCTCACACTTCTGTAGGTGTCAGCTTAAAAGCTGAAGTATAAATGATGAAATTATCAAGTTAATCTCATCATTCTTGTTGCTAACTCTTGACGACACTAAAGCTAATTAGTGTCTGATTTCTCCTAATGTTTAACACATTGAGTTAACTGTAGCTAGTAAATACTAGTTTTCTAATCAAAATGCTAACTAGTTAGATAATAAAGCATTACTATCAGGACTTAGGCAGCTGAGATCCCCTAACCCTCCTGAAAAACAGGGCTATATAGTTCCCCTTTTGGGGATGGGACTAGGAGGGATCAATATCTCAGGTACAATGGTGCATAAATTCTAACTACGAGTGAAGTATAACGTCAGCTAATGCCCGCTGCCATGTCAAGTTTGATTCTCGGCGTTCTTATTAATTGTTTATTCGACGTGTTAGTGTAATTTCTTAGTGTTTCACACTAGGGGAAATTCCATAAATTTTCAAAACATCACTGAGGGTGGCACAGTAATTTGGCAATCCAAGAGAGCTAGGGTTAACTGGGTTTTCGTAAGTAAAATGCCGATAGCGCAGGCAGAACCGATCCCAAGCAGCCATCTGAATTTGGAACAAAACAATCAATAAATTAGCAAGCGCCAGAGACAGGGGAATGCGAAAGTAAATCTTTTTGTTTAAATAGGTGCAGATTTCTGCTATTGCCTGATTTACAGTCAACCGATTTTGACCTAAAACGAAGGAGCGCCCTCTTGGGAAATTGCTCCCCTTGGGGGAACCCCAAGACCGCATTTCCCGCTGTTCTTTTTCCTGTGGAGGATGGTCAATTAAGTATCGCACCACTTGGGCAATGTCTCGTCCGTGGATAAAGTGAAAACTACCATCTGCTTTGATAAAGCGAAATAAATCAACCCATTTCACTACTTCCGGTAAGCCAGTTGTGAGATGAGAATAGGGTTTTTGGGCATCGCCTCCCACCACTAGGGTAGGAAATAGGGTTGTAATTTTGGGGGCGATCGCTAATTCTGATAACTGGCTGAGACAGTCGTATTTAGAACGAATGTAGTCTGTACCTAGAACACCTGCTTCCTTAAGTAATTGGTTGTTACCATCCAAAATACTAGCGGTAGAAAAGTATATTACCTGTTGACAATCTGAGGAAAGCAAATTTAGCAATTCGTGTGTTCTAAAAACGTTGGTATCAAAAATGTCTGCACCACCCCAAGCGGTTGCTGTTAGCACAGCAGTATCTATTGTATGAAGCAACTTAGCAAACTGCCTAATTTCTCGCATATCACCCGACAAAACTGTAATGCCAGGGCGAGATTTCGTACTAATAAGCAGTTTTTTTGGGTTCCTAACTAGTAAATACAGTTCGT
>JBGTCQ010000019.1:0-9852 GCA_041748755.1 Chroococcidiopsidaceae cyanobacterium
GGCACTTTGAAATCTGCACAACACAGTTCTTTAAGGGTGCGATCTTCTTCCTCACTCAACTTCGCTCGTATTGGTGCGGGCATTACAATCTGGTTGAACTCGCCTGATTTTATCTTATATTTAATTTGGTTGAACTACTTAACTTAGCTTTTCTAGTATCTTGGCTTACTACAATCTCGCCATTAGCAAAGTTGTTTCCATTGACAAAATAATAATCACCATTGCTCGAATAAATCGGAGTTGCATGAATACCGTCACCAACTTCTGAGGTTAATTCACTAATCAAAATAGGATTCCAATCTTCAGAAATCTCCCTGATCGCAGTTTGCTTATATCCTTCCCTTACCATACCAACCCCATCTTTTTCAGATGCTCATCCACTTTGCTCGATAATGCCTCCACCTCCTGCACCAACTGCGGCAGTGGCTCCGCGTAGCGTTCTTCCAGCGTCTTCACTCGATTCGCTAACTGTTGCGTTACCCGCTCAATCTCTGCCGCGATCGCCCCTTTCAAAGTCGCCTGCCACTTATCATCCACCACTAGCGTTTTAATCTCGTCTTCTGTCAGCTTGGGATATGACGCAAATACCGCTTCATCTAGTGCCGTTTGCTTGTCCTTCAGTATTTTTCTTACCTCAGCTTCGCGCTCAAACAAATCAAGGCACTGTTTCAACACCGCCCGCTCCTCTTTAGCACTGGCATCGCCTCTTAGCTCCTTCAGCCGAGCCGCAACGCTAACTTTACTTACTTTACCCGCATCGGTCTGGGCATCGCTGAGTAAGCCTTCTTCGCCGCTGTGTTCTTCAATCAACGCCTCCAACTCCTGACTAATGACATCCAAATCAGCCTGCAACTGGTCGATTTCCTGTTGCTGTGCGGCAAAATAACGCGCAACAATTAGACCAGGCGGAATCAAGTCAGATTTATATTTGTTCTTGTCGATAATCAGATCCGGCGTTTCTTTCAGCTTCTCGCCCTTCTTCACCACCAGTTGCCGCAGCACCTTCGCCGCCGCCCAGCCATCCTGCACCAGCACATATACATCGTCCTGCATCGTCTCCGCCCAGTAGTCCATCAACAACTGGTAAATTTCGTATCGGCTCAACAAATCCGCCTCAGCAAATCGTGCCAGTAAGTCTTCGGACAGCGTGGCGATTAACTCTTTTGGTTTGTCAGCGATCGCGATTTCCTTCAGGCGATCATCGTGTTCCTTGCACCAGTCGGTATAAAGTGCTAGAGAGCGATCGGCAAAGGTACTAAATTCTGGGTGGGTGAGAATCGTCGCCTTTACCTGACTAGCTTCTACCAAACTGTTGCTGTAGCCAGCGCGATCGCTGGGTGCAAACAGAATCTTCCGCAGGTTGGAAAACACTTTCCAGTAGGCTTGCAGCGCATCAATATCCGCGTTAGGAATGCCGCCGTTCAAGTGAGCATTGAGATCGTGCAGGTCTTCCGGCTTACTGGAGTCGATGTAGCGCGGGATGTTCAGGTTGTAGTCGTTCTTGGTAATCTCCTCTATGCTGACCATACGGCTGTATCGGGGTAGCTCAATCTGCCGAGTAAACACATCGACGATCTTGTGAATATCCTGGCTTCGCAGTCGGTTTTTGTTGCCATCTTTGATAAAGCCTTTGCTGGCATCCACCATAAACAGCCCTGTGCGGCTGTGAGCGTTGGCTTTGTCGATGACGATAATGCACGCCGGAATAGCTGTGCCATAAAATAGGTTGGCGGGTAAGCCGATGATACCCTTGATGTAGCCCTGACTCACCAGCTTCTGTCGGATACGCGCCTCCGCATTGCCCCGAAACAGTACCCCATGTGGCAAAATCACTGCTGCCTTGCCCGTGCTTTTCAAAGACTTAAGAATGTGTAGCAAAAAAGCGTAATCATCGTTCTTGTCGGGCGGTGTGCCATATTCAAACCGCTGAAATTCATCCTTTGTCAGGTTAATGCCATTGCTCCAGGACTTATAGGAGAAGGGTGGATTGGCAACCGCAAAGTCAAAAGTTTTCAAGCTGCCATCAGGGTTTTTCCAGTGGGGAGAAGCAAGCGTATTGTCTCTCCAGATTTCATGGCTGGTGTAACCATGCATAAACATATTCATCTGTGCCAACGCCCAGGTGGAGTTATCCATCTCCTGCCCGTAAATCGTCAGCCCACGGGGAGCCTCATCCACTACCTTCAGCAGTACGACCCTGAACCGCAAGTTGGGTCATACACAGTTTGATCCTGCCGCGTTTGCGCCGTAATCCCCACTACTTTGGCAAGAATCCGCGACACCTCCGCTGGGGTGTAAAACTGCCCCTCACTCTTACCCGACTCCGTTGCAAAGTGGCGCATCAGATATTCGTAGGCATCCCCCAGCAGGTCATCGCCCTCGACACGGTTTGCACTCAGATCCAGCCCATCGAAAATTGCTACCAGATTTGAGAGGCGATCGACCATCTCCTTGCCTTTGCCCAGCTTGTCCTCATCGTTGAAATCAGCGACGTTGATCACACCCTTGAGACCGTTCTCCTCTGCCAACGCCCCAATGATTTTGTTAATCTTGTCGCCAATCTCCTTATCGCCCTTGAGCGTTACCATATCCTTAAACGAGCCGCCTTCCGGTACCACAATCATGCCGTAGGGGTCACCTGCATATTTGTCGGAGACGTATTTCATAAACAGCAGCGTCAGGACGTAATCCTTGTACTGGGAAGCATCCATCCCGCCACGCAGTTCGTCGCAGCTAGACCACAGTGAGCTATAGCAATGGTTCGGACAGAATCAAGCAGCAATCACGCCGTAATTGCAAAGGCTTGAGTAGTTGGGATGGGATTTAATTTGACTTGGCTCCAGTTCTAAGTTGCAAATAAATCGGTCAAGCAGGTGCTGATTGAACATTCGACGTTTGACGCTTGCCAGTGAAAAGACAAAGGGTTCTTGTTCTGAATGCTGCTGTAGTGCCTCTAACTTTGCGAGATTAAGCGCCGTGAGACTGGGATTGAAATGAAAGTCTAACTTTTGAGCATCACGGGCTTGACAATCCGGAAGTCCGGTAAACTACTTAGCATCACGGAAAATGAATTCGATTTGAAATCGCAACTTGTAATAGTGGTAAATCTGCACTGGGTCTTGTTCGACATTGGTGCTAAACAGCAAGCAGGTGCGAACACGAGTGGCATGGCGACGGTCTACCAGATAGGCGACTCGAATCGAGCGTTTGAGCGACACATGAAAGACAACTGCCGTGTACAGTGCTACGTCAGGCTGTACTGTTTTGACAAAAGTGAAGCCGCTCAAGTCAGCGAGGTCAACTTTACCTTCATACTTGCGCGGTCTACCTCGCTGCTTCTGAACTCCGGTGTAAAGAAACTGGAGATTGGCATCACAGCGCAGCTTACTGATCATTTGCAACTTCAGAGCCACTGCTCCTGACACGAAGTTCTCTTTGGCATATGCGCCATCAACCGCAAGGTACTCTACTTCTTTTGGCAGATTAGATCGCACACAGTCGAGATGATACAAATACTGATCCATCCGACTAAACTCTGACAAGCTCGATTGGGCATAGGTTTGCTCGGCTGACAGTGCATAGCCCGTCTCAGTCTCGACATCGACCACGCCGACCACCGAAACTTCTAATCCAGTTTCCCCTCGACTCGCGCAGCCATTCCAAAATGCATTGAGTCCAAACGTTGCTTTGCCACTTTTGGCAATAAATGAGCAGTCCATCACGGCGAGTAATGCCCCTCCGGTTCGACTTGCCCGACCGATTAAGGCTCGATTCAATGCAGCAAACTCAACCTCTTGCTCATACTGGCGGCGGTAGGTGCGTTCGCTCAACTCACTGTATCGGCTCAAGTTCGTAAAATTGACTTTGCCACACATCATCAGAATCGTGGTGAATAGGGTCACTAAAAACTTCGTTTGCGGTTTGCGAAATTGCCCACTTCGACAAGCAGGCTTTGTACAATGCAAACTTCAGCAGTGCCAGTTTCAGGAAGGCTGACCTCAGTGGTGCTAATTTCCGTAGTGCTGATCTCAGCGATGCCAGTTTCAGCGATGCTAATCTTAGTAGTGCCTGCTTTAGCGGTGCTCATTTCGATGGTGCTATTTTCAGTGCTGCCAATTTTAGTGGCGCTGATCTCAGTTATGTTCAACTCAGCGGTACCATTTTTCGTGAGGCTAACTTTCAACGAGCCAGCCTCCGCAATGCCAAGTTCTTTGATGCCATTCTTTGCAATGCAAATCTTAGATTCGCTGATCTCAGCGGTGCTAATTTCAGCGGTGCGAATCTGCTTGATACTGACCTCAGCCCTGCCAACTTGAGTAGTGCTACTTTCAGAAATTCTAATCTCAGCGGTGCTAATCTTAGTGGCGCAAATCTCCGAAATGCTGATCTCAGTGGTGCCAAGCTGAGAGGTGCTAACCTCAGCAATGCAAACCTCAGTGGTGCTGATTTTACTGGTGCCGACCTTGGTGGCATGAACGTCAACGATCCAGACTTTAGCAGTGTCATCTTTGGTGGATTGAGTGTTGACCATCTCAGTGGCGCTGACCTCACAACTTCTCAAAACTGGACAGAAGACCAACTTAAATCTGCAAAGCTTTGTAAAACTAAACTTCCACAAGGGTGTTCCCTCGATCCTGATCGAGATTGTGCAGAGTTAGGAATTTCAACAGACCAAACTTAATAAGTGCCTTTTCGCAGTCTCATCAGAGAATTAAGAATTGGAACCACGTTGAAAACGTCTCTGAAGAACACCAATCAACCCATACTTTGAGGTGTCCTGATCGTCTCTCGGCTAAAGTGTAAAAAGAATGACAACTCCTGACTTCAACCAATTCCCATAATCTATGCAAATCACCCTTAACCTTGACGAGGCTCTTCTCAGCGAAGCCTTACAACTTACCAACCTCACTACTCAAGAGGAACTGGTAAACTTGGCTTTGCAAGAACTTGTGCAGTCGCGCCGCAAGAAAAATCTTCTCGACCTTGCAGGGCAAATTCAGTTCGCCTCAGACTTTGATCATAAAGCCCTGCGCGAGACTAGTCGTGCTGCTGATTGATACCTCTGTTTGGATCAGCGTTTTCCGCGATCGCAGTGGGCAAGTTCGTCAACAGCTTGAAACCCTGATTAATAATCGTGAAGTTCTACTCACTCGATTCACTCAGCTTGAACTGCTTCAAGGTAGCCTAAACGAGCAAGAATGGACTCTCCTTTCTACTTATCTCGAAACACAAGATTACGTTGAACTCACGGCTCATTCTTGGCAAGCGGCTGCCCGCATTTACTATGACTTGCGCCGTCAAGGGCTCACCGTTCGCAGCCCAATTGACTGCTGTATTTCTCAAGCAGCAATAGAAAACAATTTACTTTTGATTCACAACGATCGAGACTTTGAAACTATTGCTCAAGTGCGTTCACTTCAACACCTTAGCTTTCAACCTTGAGTCTTTCCTACAAAACATAGAAGGGTGATTGTTGATCAAGGAGTGTCGGGAGGCAATTTATTAGGACGTATTTGAGGTGATCGATGGAGAAAGCCAGATAACACTGCGTTAGAGCCGACCGTATCGAGGTTATCTGTTGAAGTCAGGGGTTATCTGCGGCGGCTCAACTTAGCCGTTATACCGCAAGTTCTCGGTTGGGTCGTAGTTGAAAGCTTGTCGGTGAGATGCGATCGCTCTGTTCACTCAATTTTGCTAGAAAGGAGCGATCGCCAAAACTCCACGCTAGACGAGACACTAAAACTGACTCAAGGGCAACTGTTTAATATTTGCTACTCCCGGTTCACAAGTCACAATTGGTGCCTAATCTAACGCTTCCCAAGCGTTGCAATCACCTAGAGTTTAACTTGGAAATCTGGCATATCGTGCTGCTCTAGCTGAGGGTGGCAGCAGGCAGTGTCTTCTGAAGGTTCTGCTAGGTAACAAAGGGCTAGGCACAGAGCAGCTGGGAAAGAGATGCCAGACTTCGGTTGAAATGTTTAAATTTTTAATTAGACCCGAATACAGGTCGAGCACCCAGCCATGGATTTCGGGAGCGCCCTCTTCCCGTAAGGCTTGGCGCATAATCGAGGTTTGGTATAGGTTTTTGACTTGAGCTACAACATTCAACTCAGTTAGACGATTGAGTTTGGCTTCGCGACTGGGCAGTTTGTCAATTTCCTCTTGCTCTCGCAGATACAGCTCTCGAATGGGGTTGGCCCAGCTATCTACAAGCCCTGTGGTGGTTCCTTCCAGGGCAGCTTGAATGCCACCGCAATAGTAATGACCACAGACAATAATATGTTGAACATGCAGATGGGCGATCGCATACTCCAGCACCGACAGAAGGTTAATATCCGTCAGGCAAACCTGATTTGCGATATTGAGGTGGACAAATATTTCACCTGGTTCGGTTTGCGTAAACCTTGTCAGGGGCAAGCGGCTGTCTGAACACCCAATGTATAGGTAAGGTGGGGTTTGTCCAGCCGACAGTTCTTGGAAGTAACTTGGGTTATCTTGGTGCTGTTGAGCAACCCATGCTTGGTTATTCCGTAATATCTCTGCAATACTCCGATATTTCATAGTTTGTCGATACTCAAGTTTAGGGATAGCTGAATTAAATCTTGACTTGAAAGCCGCATTATGTTTCTAGAGATACAATACAGAGCGTGTACTGAGAGTAACTAATTTATAGACGAAACCTGTGGTTTCGATTTACAGAAAAGGGCTGTCGGAAGCTGTCGGAAGCTGTCGGAAGTCGAAAGTAACCTCTTTCTTAAGATTAGCCGTATGGCTATTTTTCCTGTTTTCCTTGTTTTCCTGATTATTCCATAAACGTTTATGATTTATTTGCTCTACGCCTTGCTCTCCGGGTGTGGTCAAAACTAGTTGGTAGAGAGGCAAGCTGCATTGGAAATAGCCTTGAGGTTGAAACAGCTTCTTTTTGTGGCAGTGTCACAGAAGGACTATTGCTCAACTACCAAAAGCCGCCGTGAAGACCGGATATACTGATATAGTTGTTGAAATGAGCCAGAAGCTGTGCCAAGCGCTGTTGAAACAAGAACCAGACTTAGCGCAAAAAGTGTATGAACTCGATGGCGAAGTTAACAAAATACTGCGGCAGGTAGGATTTTTTGTCGTATCGCTAGTTTTAGCCGAACTTAGCACTCAGGTGACAAAAGAGGCAAAGGCAACAGGTCTAACCATACATCGAGCATCTCGAATAAAATACTCCTCCCTGTTTGGCGTTGTCGAAATGCTATCCCCTTACTTGTGGAATAAAAATACTGGGAGAGGGGCGCGTCCAGTCAAGGAGCAACTAGGAATTGAGCATGGCGACCGTTCAGTTGCAGTCCAAAGAGCAATGTGTGATTTCGGAGCGGAAGAATCTTTTGGGCAAGCAGCTAAACGCTTTCAGGAGCATTATGGTTGGGCAATTGATAGAGCTACGGTGCGTCGAGAAGTAGAAAAAACGGTAATCAAAGCAGAGCAGTATGTGGAAGCTCGACTATGGGAGGCTGGTTGGGATTACATACAAACATTGACTACTAGACCCGGAATGGAACAGGTGTTAGTCGAACTTGATGGAAGTCATGTTCGTACAGGCAAGAAGGTAGCGCTAGAAGGAACTGAACTAACTAAAAAACGACGGCTGCCTTTGTGCCAACGTCCTCCTGATTGGCGTGAGGTCAGAGTAGGATTCGCTCGACCACTTGGAGCGCAGAAGGACGAACGAACGTTCGTAGCACAGATGAGCCAATACCCAGAGATAGTCTGGCGTTTGGAAAGAGCGGCATTTATGAGAGGGATGTCAACCCAAACGCAGGTAATAGCTGTTGGTGACGGTGGCAACGGGTTACGCGAAGCGCTGGAAAAACAGTTCCCAAAACTAACATTCATCCTGGATCGCCTACATCTTAAACAACATCTTTATGCAGGTGGTGAGGCAATGGGATTAACGGATATTGAGCGCCATAATTGGGTGAATGATAAACTCCACGCAATTGATAAGGGACTCGTAAAGTTAGTCATTTGGCAACTCAATAGCTATCACGGTCAAGGGCAAGAGCGCGTTGCTAATTTGTCTAGGTATTTAAATCGTTTCTCTGATGCCGTGCATTATGAAAAATTCCTCGCCCAAGGGTTTCCCATTGGTTCGGGGGAAGTTGAAAGTGCTCATCGCTATATTCCCCAAAAGCGCCTGAAGATTCCAGGGGCAACCTGGCATCCAGATACGGTAAATCCAATGCTAGCGCTACGGATTATTAGGGCTAACGGCTGGTGGGAGGACTTTTGGACTCAACAAGCAGCGCTTCACCAAAGTTGTATAGCTGCCTAACTGAATAGGAGTGCCATCCCTGCTAACAGAAGCTGAAACTTCCTTCATCATCTTTCGATATTTCTGCAACACAACCTTCTGGAGAATCCTTTGAATCGTACCTAGAAAATCTGGTTCTCTAAAATTCCCTAAATGTCTTTACTTTTTATTCAGTGAAGTCACTGATTTCTTCTGCAACTTAGCTGAGTTAATTTCTTGTATAGAGGCAACTAAGTTTAGTATAAATGATAGGAAAACTTATAATAACAAATCTAAAAACAGTTTATTAATATAGTTGGGGGTGGTGTTAGCTTTTTCATCTATTACAACAAGATGAAACTGTTTGACACTCAACTAATAATGTAAATCACTTTCTACAGCATCTTATTACATTTGAGCTTGGAATAATACTGTTTTATTCAAAAAGCTTTGTTGATTGAGAAGCTTAGAATGAAGCTATTTATTTATTTATATACATATAGGAACTCTACAAGTAGTATTAGCTTTTGACTTACTTAATCTGAGCGTAATCTTTAATTTTAAATAATATATTGCCCAACTTACAAATAATTATTTAGTGGTATTCTGGAGATAATGTATGCCTGTCAATTTATTTGATGCCAATTTCTATCGCGCTGCTAATACAGATTTAGTAAGCTTTACTGATGCCCAAGCTTTGTCTCACTTCCAGAGCTATGGTTTAACTGAAGGGCGTGCATTTTCACCATTCGTCAATCTTAACTTCTACCGCTCTAGCAATAATGACCTAGTTTCCTTCAATAACGAGCAAGCATTTGACCATTTACAAAGTTATGGTGTGGTTGAGGGACGCAGCTTTAGTGAGTTTGTTAACCTTAACTTCTATCGGGCTACCAATAACGATCTTACAGGTTTGAATAACGAACAAGCATTTAATCATCTACAAAGTTATGGTGTGGCTGAGGGACGCAGCTTTAGTGAGTTTGTTAACCTTAACTTCTATCGAGCCAGCAATGTTGACTTAACAAACTTGAATAACGAACAAGCATTTAATCATTTACAGAACAATGGTGTGGCTGAGGGACGTAGTTTTTCACCATTTGTAGACCTCAATTTCTATCGGCTATAAATAGTGACTTAGCTAGCTTTAACAACAGCCAAGCTCTACAACACCTGGAAATTAATGGTTTGGATGAAGGACGCTCCTTTTCTTCGTTCTTTAATATTGATTACTACCGAGCTAGCAATTCAGATTTAGTTGCAGCGGGACTGAAATCCAACAGGCAACTTTTGCAGCACTTTGAAGCGAATGGTCTAGCTGAAGGACGCTTGTTCTCCGTTCCCTTGGACATTAACTACTATCGTGATGTCAATTCTGACTTAGGGTCAGCTGGTTTGAATAATCAGCAATTGTATGACCACTTTCAACTCAATGGACTTATATAGCAATCCTAGATGGTTTATGAGAGAGTGGAGAAGATTTCTTCCAGAACCTCAAAATTGTCTAGATTTAAGTCATGCTCAACTTAGAAGACTTTATTCAAAGTAACCCTGACCCCAGAGAATTAAAAAGAGCC
>JBGTCQ010000020.1:0-8566 GCA_041748755.1 Chroococcidiopsidaceae cyanobacterium
TATCCAATGACGATAAAGGCTGATTTTATCTCTTACTTGATACTCACTTAAGCCAAGCCAACCCTTAGCTTCCCTGTAGAAAACTTCCACCCAATTTCTTTGGGAATAAGTTTGGACAAACCATTGGTTGGTTGCTTGTTCGAGGCTAACATTAGTCATGAAATAATCAACTTCTGTCTTTTCTGTCAGAGTAGGAGTATTCCTAACAATGGCAAACACTCGTTCTCCTTCTAGTCCGATTGTTTCTCCGCAAAATGTGGCTACCCAAACCGTCCGAGGTTTTTCTAATTGTAATGTTACAGGAGTGAAGTCTTCTGGGCTTAAGGACTTGGCGACCTCATCTAACCTAAACTTTGCCTTTTCCTCCTGTCCTTCTTGTCTGAGAAAAACTCGCCGATTCTTTGCTAATCCGACAATATACTTTAATTTTTTTTCTTCTAGTTATCTAACAAAATGACTATTATTTCCATAACTTGAATCAATTAAGACAATCCCAGGTCGATAGCCTCTTTGTAAACATCTCTCGATTAAGTTTAAAGCCAAATCAGGTTTTTTCACAAATTCTGGGTCATGTGGCCCTTGGGCTAAAGAACTGGCATGTTGATAAAGTTCTACATCTAGCGGGACGCTTTTTACCCCATCATATTGGTGAGTTGTGACAATCACTATTCCGTTATCCGTTTTCCCAATTTCTCCGATATATTGTCGCCCTATTCCCTCAGTTAATGTTCCACTTTTCCTGTGTCCCGAATCATCCACTATTAAAGTAAAACCCTTATTAATTTTCGTTTGGCGACATTGAGACATTACCGATTTGGCGACGCTCATTAACCTTGTCGGCCTCCCAAGGAGCTTCCGTTAGAAAATGGTGTAATTTGTGGTAGGTCACTCCTACGGCATTTTCAGCCATCTGAGATAAGTTTTTTCGCTCACTTTCGCCCAATAATCCTCCCAAATAATTCCTAAACTCTCTTCTTTGTGCTTGCCGAGTGAAGACATCATCAAAGCGACGACACCATCTGTCGAAGCAAGGAGGCATAGCTACAGGAGTTGTTTCTTTCACCAGTTTGCTTGAATGTAAAATATCGACTATAACTGTATTTTAAATTTTTTATCTCTGAGTTTTTGTTTAAGTCCCGGTATCGATGATTTTCGAGAGCGAGTTGATTCTGCTGTCAAGTTAGCGTCCTAAACTATGCTTCGACTGCTCTACCCCTAGTTTGTCACTCTGGGAAAAGTAAAATAAGCATAGAAAGCTACATAGGAGACAGGGAATATGGCGCAGTCAAAAGTACCTCAACCTACCATGAGCTTCATTGACCAATATTGTCGTAGGTATCAAAAGATTTAGATTTTTCCAGAAGTGAGGCGTGATGAAGCATTTAAGCAATCCCCCCAGGGGAATCATCACACCAAGTCCGAGAAAAAGTCTAGTAACACTTGCCTTCATAGTTGGATTAAAAAACAGCCAATCATGGGATAACTTCTTAACTCAATCACCAGGGAAATATCAAGAATTAAGCAGCCAAAGAATAAAGCTAATCCTAGATTGGTTAAAAGGAGAAGCAATTAATATCATTATTGCTCAGACAGGAGACCCTAAAAAAGGAAGTAGAACTGAATTAGTTAATGATTTTAATACTTTAATATTAATTTTTAATAGTCAACCTGATAACTACTTTCACTTTTCATCACTCATCTAAACAATAATTATTGATGGGACTGAATTGGTGGCGATATTGCAGTAGAATGCGAAACACTCCAATCAGGTCGCAAATTTTGGGCTTGACGTAGATAGGTGTGGTAAATCTTAACTTGGGAACCTGGAACGTCGTTCACATGGATTAACAAGCGGATGCAACGCTCCAGGCTTCCTTGTACGTGCATTTGCTGCACATCTAACATTGGCACATTGTCCCAGTTGGGACGCTCCCGCGCGATCGCGGCTGGGAAAATAGCATCCAGATCGCGGGTAACAGAGAAAGTGGCACTAATAATTTCAGTTGGAGCGATTTGTTGATTTCGCGCTTCCATTTCATCTAGCAATTCCATCAATGCTTCTCGGATTGCCTCAACTGTATTTTCAGAAACGGTTGTTGCCCCACGAATCGCTCGAACTTGCCACTCCACACCAAACTCCTCTTTAATAGCTATCAGCTTTCAGATGACGTTGTCTCACAAATATCTTAAGCTGAACTCTGACCGCTCAATTAGGGTCGATACAACCACAAAGGCAAACCACTGGTAGACAGATTAAATTCAACCCAATCAATACCAGCCGTTAAGCCTGCTCCTTCTTGACGATTCCCCGATAGCAAGCGAGTCAAGAACGGTTTGCGTTCTTCCAAGGTGTAGCACTGCGTTTTATCTGGATCAAGACCTACAAGTTCTGCTGCCCAACGACGCGCATCTTCCTCTGTTCCCAAACGATCCACAACACCCAATTCTAAGGCTTGTTGTCCGGTAAAAATGCGACCATCTGCGAAACTTTTAACAGCGTCTACAGCCAAATTACGACCCTCGGCGACTGTTTGCACAAACTGCTGATAACTTGTATCAATCAACTCTTGGAGGATGTGCTCTTCTGGCTCTGTGAGTTCGCGATCAAATGCCAAAATATCTTTATAGGGACCAGACTTAACCACCTTGAACGAGACACCAATTTTTTGCAGCAACCGTTCTAGGTTATTACCCCGGAGAATCACACCAATACTACCTGTAATCGTGCCTGGGTTGGCGATAATGTGGTCAGCTCCCACACCGATATAAACGCCTCCAGAAGCGGAGATATTGCCAAAACTGGCGACAATTTTAACTTTTTCTCGTAATCGCTTCAAAGCACTGTAAATTTCTTGGGAATCTCCCACCGTACCGCCAGGGCTGTCGATACGTAGCAGTAAGGCGGGAAAGCGTTTTTCCTCTACAGTTTTGAGGGCATCTAGTACTCGTCTACGAGTGGCACTGGCGATCGCTCCAGTAATTTCAATCCGAGCAATTTGTTTCCGAAAAGAGGGCTTAAAAGGCCAAATCATGGGCTGTCAAACAAGATGTGAATAAATTTATACCAGCTATAGAAGCAGGGGTACCTGCTATCAAACTCCTACTTCTCTGGCATAAACCGAACAGGTGTTCTAAATCTAGTCTAGTTTGTTATTTGATTAATCTGGAATGCTTGCGTGTGGCGATGCCTGCGGCGGGCTTCGCCTACGCTTATCTCTATTCGCAAATGCTTCATAAAAATACATAATTAGGTACAATCAAAAAACGTTCTGTTTCGCCTTAAATGAGCCTTCAGGCAGACCATGCAGCTAAAACTGACTGAATCAAGACTTCCCTTTGCTCCCTTACTCTTGATTGCGCCCTTTTTCCTATGGGGGACAGCAATGGTAGCGATGAAAGGTGTGATCCCACATACCACACCACTATTCATGGCTGGAGTACGTCTGGTGCCAGCTGGCGTGTTACTGCTGGTAGCGGCAACTGTGATGGGTAGACCTCAGCCCAAAGGGTGGAAAGCATGGCTGTGGATTGCCGGATTCGCCTTGATAGATGGAGCTTTATTTCAAGGCTTTTTGGCAGAAGGATTAGTCAGAACTGGCGCAGGTTTGGGATCAGTAATGATTGACTCGCAGCCCTTAGCAGTTGCGCTGTTGTCGTGTTGGCTGTTTGGAGAAAGAATTGGTTTGTGGGGCTGGCTGGGATTGTCTGTTGGCGTTTTGGGAATCGGTTTAATTGGCTTGCCGGATGCTTGGATTTTAAATTTCTTACACGCAGGCACAATTACAGGTTTGGGCTGGCAACAGTTATTTCAAAGTGGTGAGTGGTTAATGCTGTTAGCGGCGCTTTCTATGGCTGTCGGAACTGTGATAATTCGGTTCGTTTGCCGCTATGCTGACCCATTAACAGCTACGGGATGGCACATGATTCTGGGTGGATGTCCGTTGTTTGCCCTGTCAGCTGGTGGGGAATCGCAGCAGTGGGTGAATATTGATCTATCTGGGTGGATGGCGTTGGCGTATTCAACTGTGTTTGGGAGTGCGATCTCCTACGGCTTATTTTTCTACTTTGCATCCAAGGGCAATCTTACCAGTCTCAGTTCACTTACTTTTCTCACACCCGTATTTGCCCTGCTGTTTGGCAATTTGTTGCTTGGTGAAGTTCTTAGTCCACTTCAGTCGATAGGAGTTTGCCTGACTCTAATCAGCATCTATTTAATCAACCAGCGCGAAACATTAGCAAAAGTTAGGAATAAAATCTCCGCCAAAGAAAAACTGAATCCACAGCCTGGAAGCTCTTTGGAACCATCAGTTGAGCCAAATAAAGTGGTCATCTCCCTATCTGTGACTAAATCAGAATCAAAGCTCTAAACTAAGGAGTTATATCTGACTACTTACACCCGCAACTGTCTAAAACTACTATTTGTCTCTACTCCGGTTGGACCACTAGGCACTGGACTCGGAGGCGGAGTCGAATTAAGTTTATATAACATTGCTCAAGAAATGCTCCGGCGAGGGCATACTCTCCAAATTGTTGCTCCCCAAGGCTCGAAATTTGAATCAATACCATTAGTGCAAATTGCTGGCAACTTTCAAGTCATTGCCCAAAGTCAGGAACGCACCACCCCAATTACTATGCCGAGTAATTCTGTATTGGCGAATATGTGGGAATATGCGCGTCAGGTGCAAACTGAGTATGACCTAATTGTTAATTTTGCTTACGATTGGTTGCCGTTTTATCTGACACCTTTTTTTAGTCGTGCGATGGTCGCGAAGCGAACCGCCGCAGGCATCGCCCATTTTGTCAGCATGGGTTCGCTATCTGAGGCGATGGATCAAATTGTTGCCCAAGTAGCAGATCAATTCCCTGGGACAATTGGCTTCTATACTTCCTCACAGGCAGCAACTTTTGCGATTTCACAGCAGTGTCCTTGTTTAAGTAGCGGAATTGATTTATCGCTTTATGAATTTTGTAGTCAACCCAAAAAGTGTTTAGCATGGTTGGGTAGGATTGCGCCAGAAAAGGGCTTGGAGGATGCAGTAGCCGCAGCAAAAATTACAAACATTCCTCTAAAAATTATGGGTAAAATGCAGGATGAAAGTTATTGGGAAAAGATTTGTCAGGACTACCCAGATGCACCTATTGAATACCTGGGTTTTCTGTCAACTACCCAAATGCAGCAAGAATTACGTCAATGTCAAGCTATGCTGATGACTCCGCGCTGGATGGAGGCGTTCGGGAATGTAGCGATTGAAGCGCTTGCTTGCGGTGTGCCAGTCATTGCCTATCGTCGCGGTGGTCCTGCTGAAATTGTTCAAGATAGGAAAACAGGCTTTTTAGTCGAACCAGATAGTGTAAATGGGTTAGTGGATGCGATCGCCCATCTGGATGAAATTGACCGTTACACCTGCCGTAAACAAGCCGAAGCTGAATTCTCTCTAGAAGCGTTGGGCGATCGCTTTGAACAGTGGTTTCAAGGCATTTATAGAAACAGCTAATTTAAAAAATTAAACACTTATATGTTATCAGCCAATAAAAAACTAATAATATTTGACACTACTATGCGTGATGGAGAACTCACGCCTAATGTCCAAATGAATCTTCAGAACAAAATAAGCATTGCAAAAGTACTAGAAGAAATGGGTGTAGGTATTATTGAAGTTGGCTATCCAGGACATAATAAAAAAGACTTTGAGGAGATACATAACATCTCCAAACTTATTAAAAACTCTACTATTTGTGGACTAGCAAGCTCGAACTTAAACGAAATAAACATGGTTGCTGAAGCAATAAAACCAGCAAAAAGAGGTAGAACTAATGCTTACAATTCGGCTATAAACAGTAAGCCTAAACTACTTGAAAAGCAAGTATTAAAAACAATAAAAGATAGTATTTCTTTGGTACGCAATTTTTGCATAGTTTGGGTGCTAGAAAAGGAAATGCAGATTTAGAGAATTACAACATAATAATTATCAAATTGATATTGATACCTCAATAATTAAAACAGTTTATGAACTAGTTGCAAAAATAACTGGTCTTGACTATATTCTTAAATAACTTGCTGTTGGGCTAATGGGCAAAACTTTGAGAATTTGATTTTGCACGTCTAGTTCAATTCCCAGTGCTTCCAGGGGAATCACGCCCAGTAAAGGATCTGTTCCACCTGGGAGTTCTAAACACTCAAAAGTTCCAATTCGTCCACAAAGGGAAATTTTGGCATCTTGAAAAATTCGGGCTTTGCCAAACCCAGTAGCAGTAGCAACATCTACTTCTTTAAGTATTGCTAACCCTAAGTGAGAAATTACATCAGCTGGCAGACATAAAGTAGTAGCTCCGGTATCGACTAGCACATTTTTTAAAGTAACTGAGCGTACGTCCTCAGATGGAATCATACCCCGTTCCGCTAAAACCTCATCACCACGATTTGCGACTACCAGGGTTGTAGTAATTCTTCCCATTAAATCTGCGCTAGTTGCTTGCATAATCATGTTCCTCCCATTACCAACCTAGCCTATATTGATCGCTATTGCCGCGTTCCTAATGAAACGGCGATTTTCATAATATTTAACGGTTTTTGTTTTCACTTCCAGTTAGAAACTATGAATGATTGCCAACTACCACCACCATTAAAACAGGGGGACTTGCTGCGGGTAATTGCTCCCAGTGGTGCTTTAAGAGAATGGGATGCATTTAATTTGGGTGTGGAAATTTGGCGATCGCGCGGCTACCAAATAGAACTCAGCACGGGTGTTGCTGATCGCTGGGGATATTTAGCTGGAACAGATAGCGATCGCCGCCATCAATTACTCAGCGCTTGGCAAAATCCAGAATGTCGTGGTATCCTCTGTGCCAGAGGCGGTTATGGCAGCGCCAGAATCTTAGAAGATTGGGTTTGGACCCCAGATGAATTGAAGTGGCTAATTGGCTTTTCTGATATTACTGGTTTGCTCTGGAGTCTTAGCCTAGCTGGTATTTCAGGCATTCATGGCCCCGTGTTGACAACCCTTGCCTCGGAACCAGATTGGGCAATTGAGCGATTATTCAACCTGGTAGAAGGTCGTCCCCTTGCACCGCTTAAAGGTACAGGCTGGGGCGGCGGTATTGCTACGGGTATGCTGTTACCAGCCAATCTCACTGTTGCAACCCATCTACTCGGCACTCCATTTCAACCGGATTTTGATGGTGTAATTCTTGCCTTGGAGGATGTCACAGAGGCTCCCTATCGCATTGATCGACTGCTAACACAGTGGCGCTTAAGTGGTGCATTGTCAAAAGTTCAAGGCATTGCCTTGGGACGCTTTAGCCGCTGCGAACCACCGCCAAACATTCCTAGTTTGACAATTGAGGAAGTGCTGCGCGATCGCCTGAGTGATCTGGGCATTCCGATTGTCTCCAATCTTCCCTTCGGTCACGATGGTTGCAATGCGGCACTACCAGTAGGAGTTTTGGCACAATTAGATGCAGACCAAGGTATCCTCAGTTGTGAGCAATGAGATAAGCTAAAAAATGCATAAAAAACAAATGTTAAGGCAAACCTTTAAATGACCGTTTCAACCGAAGTTCCCTATCTGTTGCGAGCAGCCCGTGGTGAAGTATTAGATCGTCCGCCTGTATGGATGATGCGGCAGGCAGGACGCTATATGAAAGAATATCGAAAACTACGGGATAAGTATCCTTCGTTCCGCGAACGTTCAGAAAACCCAGAAATCGCAATTGAAATTTCGCTGCAACCTTTTCGCGCTTTCCGTCCAGATGGGGTAATTCTATTCTCAGATATTCTCACACCGCTGCCAGGAATTGGCATTCCCTTCGACATTATTGAATCGCGGGGACCAATAATTGAGCCGCCGATCCGCAGCCAGGAACAAATTGATAAACTCCATCCCCTAGAACCAGAAGTATCACTGCCGTTTATTCGGGAAATTTTACAAACCTTGCGGCGGGAAGTAGGCGATCGCGCTGCTGTCTTAGGTTTTGTGGGTGCGCCTTGGACACTAGCTGCTTATGCGATTGAGGGTAAAAGCTCCAAAGATTATATCAATATCAAAAGCATGGCTTTCTCAGAACCAACCATGCTGCATCAATTTTTGGGTAAAATAGCAGACGCGATCGCAGTTTACGTGCGCTATCAAATCGATTGTGGCGCTCAAGTGGTGCAAATGTTTGACTCTTGGGCAGGACAACTCAGCCCTCAAGACTTCGAGACTTTTGCTTTACCCTACCAGCAACGGGTAGTCCAACAAGTCAAACAGACTCACCCAGATACACCCCTAATCCTGTACATTAATGGCAGCGCAGGCATATTAGAGCGGATGGCACAATCCGGCGTGGATATTGTCAGTGTGGACTGGACAGTTGATATGGCGGAGGCAAGGGCAAGACTGGGGGCAAATATTGGCGTACAAGGAAATTTAGATCCGTGTGCTTTATTTGGTTCTAAAGAATTTATTCGCGATCGCATCTATGAAACTGTGCGTAAAGCTGGCGACAAGGGACATATTCTAAATCTTGGTCATGGTGTTTTACCCAGCACTCCAGAAGAAAATGTCGCTTTCTTCTTTGAAATAGC
>JBGTCQ010000021.1:0-14301 GCA_041748755.1 Chroococcidiopsidaceae cyanobacterium
TCAGTTGACAAGTTTGCCAATCTGTGTATCAGCAGTTGAGCCAGAGAAGTTTGTTGAAGCTGTAGCAGCTGGGGCTAATTTAATAGAAATTGGTAACTTTGACTGTTTTTACGCCCAGGGTCGCAAATTTGAAGCCGAGGAAGTGTTGGCACTGACCTACCAGACGCGATCGCTGCTTCCTGATATCACTTTATCTGTTACTGTTCCTCACATTTTGGAACTAGACCAGCAAGTACAGCTGGCAGAGGAACTAGTTAAAGCTGGAGCTGACATTATCCAAACCGAAGGAGGAACCAGTAGCACCCCGGTTCATGCTGGAACACTAGGACTGATTGAAAAGGCAGCGCCTACTCTAGCAGCTGCTTATGAAATCTCTCGTGCGGTGTCAGTGCCAGTGCTGTGTGCTTCGGGTATATCTAGCGTTACCGCTCCTCTAGCGATCGCTGCTGGGGCTGCTGGCGTGGGTGTCGGCTCTGCTATTAACCAGCTTAATAGCGAAGTTGCAATGCTTGCTGCGGTTCGTAGCTTGGTTGAAGCGTTATTCTGCTGTGAGCCGTCCTCGCGTTTTAGGGGCATCAATAAATAGTTTTGAGTTTTGAAAATGAGTTAAAAGAAGTGAGGAATTAATTAATATTTAATTCTTCACTTTTAAATCCATTTTCAAAACTACCCCTTGCTTCCTATTAAGCAATCTTTGAGGCTATAAATTACCTGCTCCTGCTGCTCTACAGATAGTTCTGGGAACATAGGCAAAGATAAAACCTCGCGGCAGGCTTGCTCTGCTATTGGCAATTGCCCCAATTGATAGCCCAGATTTTTGTAGACGGGCTGCAAGTGTAAAGGCAATGGGTAGTAGACCATTGAACTGACACCCTGCTCTTGCAATAGTCGACGCACATTGTCCCGGTAACTGCCACTAGTTGATGTTCTTACAGGAGAATCTCCGCTATCTTCTAGGTGAAGACGAATAGTGTATTGATTCCATACTCCTTGCCCACCTACTAATTCTTGGGGTGTGACGATTCCAGAAATAGGGCTGAGCAACTGGTGGTAAAGCATCGCTATCGCCTGACGTTGCTCGTTCCAAGTATCAAGATATCTTAACTTAATTTGGAGAATCGCAGCTTGGAGGGCATCTAAGCGGCTATTAATGCCAATTTCTTCATAGATATATCGACCTTGGCTACCATGTTCGCTTAACATCCGAATTCTCGCCGCGATCGCCGGATCATTAGTTGTAACAGCGCCACCATCACCACAAGCACCGAGATTCTTGGTGGGATAAAAACTAAAGCAGCCGATGTGTCCAATACTGCCGACTTTTTGCCCTGCCCACAAAGCCCCGGTAGCCTGGGCGCAGTCTTCGATAACTGCTAGCTGGTGAGACTGAGAGATCGCCATTAATGCGGTCATATCTATCGGTTGACCAAACAAGTGAACTGGGATAATTGCCCTGGTTTTGTCTGTAATGGCAGTTGCTAATTGATTAATATCAAGGTTAAATGAATGACCATCAATATCAACAAAAACAGGCGTTGCCCCAACCGCGCTGATCACCTCAGTACTAGCAAAAAAGGTGAAGGGTGTTGTAATTACTTCATCACCTGGGCCAATTTCCAAAGCTCGGAGGGCAAGATAAAGCGCATCAGTACCTGAGTTGCAGACCACACAGTTTGATACGCCCACATATCTTGCAAACTGTTGCTCGAAGCCCAGAACCCGTGACCCACCAATATAACCGCCAGAGGTCAGAACTTTTAAGACGGCATCACTCACTTCTGCTTCGATAGTTGCGTACTGCTGCGCCAAGTCAAGGATAGGGATAGAATTCACACTTTTGTTCCATGAGTTTTAATACTTAATCAAATCAAATTTTGTTCTACAAAAAATCTGGTTTCGCCTTCTCTTCTGCTTTTAGAACGAGAAAAGCTGCTATCTGTTTCGTTGCCATAGAAGGAGTTTTACTCAAAGGGTAGGTATCCTACTATCTAGCTACTTATCTAAGGAGGTATCAATTAAACTTAGAATCTCACACATGAGATCCCTCTAACCCCTTTAATAAGAGAAGCTCTGTTGTAGTATTTTTGATATCCACGTACTTATATCCAAATAAATACAACTATGTCAAGTTATTTAAAGCAATTTTTAGCTATTCGATAATACTCTAAACAATTTCTTTGTAATCTTTCTAACCTGGCAGAGAATTATTTTGTCTAGATTAATACTAATTTACCTTTGAAATGCTACAAGTAATGGATTTAGTTATATAGAATTACGCCATGACGACTTCAGAAGTGTACACTTGAACCAATGCCTGGTACGTCTAGTCGAAAACTTAGTTTTCTTTTATTTCCAGTAAAATTTACAATAGTAGCATCTAATAAAATCTCCTCTACAACTGAAGGAGAAATAATTAATCAAATTATTGCCACATACATTATTACCGATGACTTGCTCAAATTAGGGTATTTGAAGACAACGGTAGGCTTTTCTAAATAGGCAAAAATCCAGACAACGGCAGTGAGTGCGACTTTATTTTTAGCAAACCTTTAGCAATCCGAGCCTTTCTTAAGGCTAGTGATTTAGTTGCCAAAATACTGGACAAATCTCACTTTTACCGCCAACTCCACCAATCTGAGTTGTGTAACCTGTTTTATTAACTGAGGAAGATAAGGATTAAAACAACTTCTATTTCTATGTAAGCGTTATATAAGAAAAACGCTTTCTGGTTTAACAAGTTTTTAAATAGCAACTTGCAGTTAAATTAAAATTGTTTAACTTTTATTTAATAAACAACGATAGATGGAATATGTGTTTGTATAAACTTTATTAAATAAATTTAATTGGCTCATTTCCCTTTCAAATGAAGATCCTAATTGATTGATTTGTTGATCAAACCTCTGTTTAACGTAGTTAAACAGCTTAATATCTAGCTCATTATACTTTTCTATTGCATCTAATGTTTCTTTTGAGATTTCCTCTTTAAGAGGTCGATTTTTTGTTATATTTGCTTTAATATAGAAAGGAGTTTTCCACTTGAAAGCTCGCTTTAACAAAATCAAAGTTTTATCAAATTCATCAGCCAGTCCAACAACTGCAAAATGTTCTTGAATATTATTTTTAGCGCTTTCCAAGACCTCGGCGGAGCATTCTCCACAAGGAATATTTGCTGCTATTGAAGATATGAGTCTAGTTTGGCTATTATCTAGCTCTTTAGTTATTCCACTACTAACATAGTCTTTTAAACTCATATTTTTAGACGTAATTTGGTTATGAAGGTAATGATTAGGTTTGCGAAGTACGTAGTAGTAGTGAGAAATAACTCGATCAACTGGATCACGAAGGACTGTGATATAACTAGATGACTGAGGTAAGTACTCATGTAACCCAAACCTCATATGTCCTTTCAGAACTTGAATTTCACTTCTTTGTGTCTCAGGAAGATTTTTAAACTCAGCTACAGATTCCTGAGCACGCTCTCCATTAATTGAAAAAATTGATTGTGGCTTATATTGTCGTCCAATTACTTTGTGCAACGTAGAACCTGCTGTTTTAGGTATATGTAAAAATATTAATGTTTTTCTTGGAGCAGCACCTTTAGTTAAATTAAACATAAAATACTACTTTTCCTCTTTATTATTAATTATTAAATTTAATACGTAGAAAATAGCATAATAATTGAATAGTGTCAACTTGTGAGCATATTGAATCCGGAGTCTATTCAGATTGAAAGTTGTAGGCTAATTTAGCCCCAACTGTGGTTTTTAAAAGTATTTCCTATTGCTACTCCTCCAGCATTAAGGATGCCACCATACTTGCGGCAGCTACTGATGGTGCCACGCACATCAAAAAATGCTTGAGGATGACTTTTTAATTTTAGTAGCATTCCGCCTTAGCTCTAATATCTGCCGCGATCGCGATCTAGATCGTAAATTACTTTCTCAACACACCAATCAATCGACTTGTTGAGATTTTTCATTTTGACTTGCGATAAAAGTCGGTTCGCCGTATCTCGATCACCGTGCAAAAGTCTTAAGATTTGCTTCTGAAGTTTACGACTAGCTTGGTCAATGCTGATCAGGTCTTCTTTACTGTTAAGGCTGGATTTTGAACTGAAGTGAGCAAGTGTTGTTGATTTGAGGGAATTTACTTTTCTTGTAGTTAGAAGGATTCCCATAGCACCACCTACTGCTGCTATGCCTAATAGCACCCCAGCTCCGCCTACTTTTTCGACCACTTCTGGAGTATTACTAGTAGAATCTGCAACAAGTATTAAGGTTTCACGCTCAGTAATATCAGTAACAACATTTGGTGTGTCTGTTAATACTAACGTTGATGTACTCGCTTGTAACAATTCATTAGTAGCGTCTAACTGAGTTGCTAGCACACTGTTAGTAACTTGAGTGCTGAGAATAGCAACTACAGCGCTTAAACGGAAGAATTTTAACATTGGTTGTCAGCAACTCCTTAATGCTGGCTTGCAGTAATAGGAGTTACGCACTCTTATGTCTAAGATCTTGATTCCCCTAGCCCCTGCTGTTATTTTCGGAAGAATCTTCTCCCGAAAAAACAGCCCTTAAAAAAGTGGAAACTGTATAGCCCCGAATTTATCGGGGGTTGGGAGATCTCAACTGCGTAAGTCCTAAGTAATTACAAATGAGTAGAGAAACTAGCGGGATGAGGGTGTGTTTTAGTAGCCTTGATCCGCCAAAGCTAGCATTAAGAGAGATCAGGGGTCAGGAATCCCCTGGACACATTCATCAGGGGATTTAAGACAATATCTACAGAAAGAAGCTCTGAGGAGTTCAACCTGCTTGAGTCGGGAATTCATCTGGACTAACCGATAGAGTTAAACTCCGACCATTGCGGCTGAGCGCTATTGGTAAGCTGCCACCAATCTGGCTCTTATCTACTGCCTGCTGCACATCATCAGCCGTTCTAATCTGTTGACCATTGATTTGCTGAATCACATCCCCTGTTTGTAACCCAGCTCTCGATGCTGGCGAATTGCGGGCAACACCAACAATGACAACACCTTGATCTGCTTGCACACGCACACCATTGTTGACTTCACGATTGAGGCTTTCTCTAATAGCGGGTGTGAGGGTTGTCATTTGAATGCCTAGATAAGGATGCTCAACCTCACCCTTGGCAATCAACTGATTGGCAATCTCAGTAGCTCGGTTAATCGGAATAGCAAATCCCAATCCTTGCGCCCTGCCAATAATAGCAGTGTTCATCCCAACTACTTGACCTTGTTGATTTAATAGCGGGCCGCCAGAATTACCAGGATTAATAGCGGCATCAGTTTGGATAAAGCCGATGCGCTTATCAGGTACTCCTACATCACTACTAGAGCGTCCTGTAGCACTAATAATACCTGCTGTAACTGTGTTGTCTAGTCCCAAAGGATTACCGATCGCGATCGCCCACTCTCCGGGTCGCAGTTGCTCGGAATTGCCAATCCCAACAGTTGGTAAATTGCTAGCTGGGATTTTAATCACTGCTACATCTGTGAGTTGATCTTCACCCAAAACCTTACCTGTGAAGTTACGCCCGTCTTTTAATGTCACTGTTACAGTATCAGCTCCATCGACAACATGGGCATTCGTCAACACTAAACCATCAGACTTGATAATAAAGCCTGAACCAGTGCCGCTTAAAACTCGACCCCTTTCTGCAGAACGATTTCTCAATGTTCGCTCTGAATCGATCCGCACTACAGCAGGCCCCGTCCTTTCAACAGCAGCAGCAATAAAGTTAGAATTTGTGTTGCCTGGAATTGCCGCAGGTAACTGAGCTACTGGTTCAACTAACAGGGCGTTCGTGGGCAGGAGTTGCGTTGCCAACAGGCTTCCCGCAGCCCCAGCCAATAATAAAGAAAAATAAGTTGCCGACTTTTGGAGAGAATTACGAAACATCGCTGGTTTATGGGTTAAAGAATAGTTACAAAACTCTTGAATTAAGAGCATCAATATTAAAGTTCTTTAGAGCAGAATTATTATGTTTGAAATTAGAGGATTTTGGTTACAGAATCAGGGGCGAGGGTAAGAAAAGAATTAGACTCAGACTTCAATAGTCTCTTGACGACATCAAGCCCAACTTGAGCAGTTTCATCAAGCAGCTTTGGATCTACTTGCTTGTCGTTCGGAGAATGGTAGTTAGGTTCCTGACCTCTGTAAAAGAACAGCACTGGTACGTCTGCTGCTGCAAAGGGCGCGTGGTCGCTGCCACCACTGCCGCCAAAGGTAGAAACCCCAGGGTCAGTTACCTGGGCAAGTATAGTTAGTGATTTAGTTCCACCAACGAGGAGTTTATCGTTTACGCCAACCATATCGAAGTTCAACATACCTTTGAGACCTTGAAGGAACTCAGGCTCAGCCGTACTTACAAAGGCTCTTGAACCATGTAGACCATCTTCTTCGCCGTCGAAAGCTATAAACCAGGACTGACGGGCAAGCGGTGTTTCAGATAAGTTACGGGCAATCTCAAGTACGACTGCCGTACCGGAAGCGTTATCATTTGCGCCAGGTGCACCTGGGACTGAATCATAATGACCGCCAAGTAGCACGCTCGGTCGAGTCACGCCCTTAAGATGAGCTACGACGTTGCGCCCAGTGACAATCCGCTGGCGAGTATTTACGTTGAGAGCGCCAGTGAGCCGCTGACTTCGGGCACGCTCAATCAAAGGTCTGCCAAGATCACCTGAAAGAGCCAGAACCGGAATTTTTGGATTACCGCCGAGTGTGCCGGACAAATTGCCGGATTCGGTGTTAACAATGACCAAACCGACAGCACCAGCTGCGGCTGCATTCTCAGCCTTTTGGAGAAAGCGGATTTCACCACGTTGGACGAGAGCGATCGCACCTTTGACATCAACTGAGGCGAAGTCGGCAGATTTACCCACATTAGGCACTGCAACAAGTCGCACTGTGGACTTTCCAGCCAGCGTTCCATTTAAGGCAAGACCTGCGATTGTCATTCCATTGACAGTCAGATTTGATCCCAAGTCCTCAAACTTTGGGTAGGTGAAGGTCTGGACTTCTGCCACGTAGCCTGCATTGCGGTACTCCTGAATTAGGTATGTGCTAGCTTTGTCCATTACTGGTGTTCCAGCAACACGGGGACCAAGCTCAACCAAAGCCTGGACATCTACAGCAGCACGTCCAGAATTAACTGAACTTTGAGTTTGCTTTAGAGGTGCGCTACTTAGAGCTTGCACCTTGATTTCTGGTTGTTGGGTACACCCTGCTATGCCAATTACTACACTCGCACCTGCAACTAGCAATTTGAGCATTTGCTGTAATTTCACAGCACTTTTCTTGTTAGACATAAGCGACTCAAACACAAATAACCACATCAGTTCGTAAGGAACGAGTTTCAACTAAGGAGTCTATCAATCTCTTGTTATTCTTAGTTTGATTGACAAATGTGACATAAATGTGTCAGAGCCTAGAGACTGGACTTGAGGGCAATATATAATCTTAGAAGCTTCACCAAAGGAAACATTACAATGCTTGCTAACTATATTGACAAAGCTATGGAACTAGCGGTTTACGAGATTATTGAGGATGAAGGAACTTATTGGGGGGAAATTCCAGGTTTACAGGGAGTATGGGCGCGTCATCAGTCTCTAGAAGGCTGTAGTCATGAATTACGGGAGGCTCTGAGTGACTGGATAGCGCTACGGGTGCGTTTAGAGCTAGTGATTCCGGTAACAGGGGATATCAATTTGAAGCAGCTTACCGAGTCTGTCTAAAAGATGTCCTGACTAACCACTATTTCTTGGCGTGATTTGTAAAACGTTTGCATGAGCTAGGGTTTGAGGGTTCTTGTGCAGGGGGAAGACATTCGCAAATGCTCTGAGGTGATGTCGCCGTCATTATTCCCAATCCACACGAGGGTGACATTAGCCCAAGTTTATTGTTACAGATGCTGAGACACGCAGGGGCTTCTCGTAAGGAATGCTTGAAAGAATAAAAGTAATCACGCTTCACTACTTGAGCAGAGGGAATAGCTACAAATCAAGTTTTGAGGCTCGATAGCCAATCGCGTGTAGCTTGTGGGGAAAGCAGATGCACAACTTGAAGATGAGCATACTCAGGTTTATTCAACAGAATAGGATACTCTTTTCGCCTTTTTTTGTAAGTCTGAAGTACCCACAGCAAAATAGAATCGCGGCTGAAGGTTGTTTGCCATGTCTCGCGGTTCCCATTGCAGGCTTCCTGTTGCGTTATTACACGCTGGAACGTCCGCTGCACCAAGCGACTCATAATCACTGGTAAGGAGTAGTCTAGCCATACAACTGTTTCAGCTTGACTCCAAACAATGTCGAATACTTGGCTGTAATTACCATCTACAACCCAAGTGCTGCACGATAGCGCTTGAAGAACGCGATCGCGCATCACATCATCTGGCACTTCGACCCAGTTAGGTTCCCAATGCAGTGCATCTAATTCTATATGGGGAATGGTAAACCACTGAGCGATTTGACGCGCTAAAGTCGTTTTTCCTGAGCCACTTGTACCGATTACAGAAATTCGTTGACCGCAATTCAAGACACTTGAGTTCATTTTGGCACAGGGCTATGTATCCTGCTTCAGAAATAACTTCATGCTTCATCTGAATTTCCATTTGCCAGAATGGGTGTAGATATCAAGTGGTGTACTCAGCATTAATCTTCACGTAGTCGTAACTGAGATCACAACCCCAAGCTTTGCCAAATCCAGAACCATTACCAATACTGACTGAGATTAAAACTGTATCGTCTTTTAAATAACGACTTCCAGCAGGGCGTTCAAAAGCAGTCGGTTCACTATCCTTGACCATTAATAAATCATTGCTCATATCCACGCTGACCAAATCTTTATTTTGTTGAATATCAGCACCAGACCCTTTTTCTTTTAAATAAGCACTAGCAGCCGCACGCTCAAAGGGGAGTGGTTGACCGTGTTCCATCAACAAGAAATCCCCTAACTTAATTTGCAAATTTTCTTGCTCAAAGGGAACGCCAGCGCGGCCGGCTGCTGCGGCAATTCTTCCCCAGTTGGGGTCACGTCCAAATACCGCCGATTTAACCAGAGATGAACCAGCGATTACTCTAGCAACTTGACGCGCAGCTTTTTCATCTGTTGCGCCAGAAACTTGGACTTCAATCAAGCAAGTTGCTCCTTCACCGTCACGGGCGATCGCTTTTGCTAAATGCTGGCAAACTGCTGTTAGCATTGCCTCTAATTTTTCTGCTTCTGCGCCCATTTCAGTAATTGCTGGGGTGCGAGATTGACCATTAGCAAGAGCTAAGAGAGTGTCGTTAGTGCTGGTATCGCCATCAACAGTGATTTGGTTGAAACTTTTATCAGCCGCGCGACTCAGCATTTGCTGCCACAAAGAGGGAGAAACAGCTGCATCACAAGTAACAAAAGCCAGCATTGTCGCCATGTTGGGATGAATCATGCCAGAGCCTTTGGCAATACCGCCAATTCTCACTGAGCGATCGCCTAAGTTTGTCTCCAGAGCAATTGATTTTGTCACTAAATCCGTCGTGACAATCGCCTGTGCAGCTGTATCAGAGCCAGTGGACGAGGCATCTGCAACTAATTTAGGAATACCACTCCGCAGAGCATCCATGCGAATTCGTTGACCAATCACTCCAGTAGAGGCTAGCAAGATAGATTCCGAGGGAACATGCAACGCTTGCCCCAGTAGCATCGCACTTTCTAGAGCATCAAGCCACCCTTGAGAACCTGTTGCCGCATTCGCTTGGCCAGCATTGCAAAGGATAGCACGGGCATTGTGTTTTGCTTGTAGTTTCTGACGGCAATAGTCCACGCAGGCAGCACGTACTACACTTGTGGTGAATACACCAGCAGCGATCGCCTCCACATCTGACAAAATTAATGCCAAATCAGGAAGCCCTGAAGGTTTCAAACCAGCTGTAATTCCCGCTGCCCGGTATCCTTTGGGAGCGGTGACACCACCAGGAATTTCTTGCCATTCTGACATTACGCCTTCCCTCGGTCGTATTTATGGTCGCATTTATCCTCCGAGGTGCTCTCATTTAATCCCATGAAGACAGGTAGATAAGGGCACCAAGATAACAAAAAAGAGAGCCTTTTATGGAACTCTCGCAATCATTAGGCTGTATCTAATTCAGGTCAGTATACCAGGTTAGATACTAGGGTTTTAACTTTTGTCGAGGTCATTGTTATGAACTCGTGAAGATATGACATCAGGCAATAAGTAGATATCCACCCCAAAAATCCAAGTTAGTCTGAGGCTAAGTATTCAGCTTCTTAGCTAACAATTGGTTGGTCAACTTGGGGTCTGCGCGCCCGCCAGTCTGTTTAATTACCTGCCCAACAAAGAAGCCTATTAGCTTTGTTTTGCCGTTGCGATACTGTTCTAACTCTTTGGGATTTGCTGCCACAACTTGAGCGATAATCGCTTCTAATGCGCCCGTATCAGAAATTTGAATCAGCCCAAGGCGCTCGACTAATTCCTTAGCAGAACCACCCTCAGTAAGTAGTTCTGGTAGAATATCTTTGGCAATTTTACCGCTAATCGTACCGTCTTGAATCAAAGTAATCAGTTCAGCCAAGGTGTTGGGTTTAAGAGCAATTTCAGTGATGCTGAGTTTGTTCGTATTCAAGTAACCAGCAATATCACCCATGATCCAGTTAGCAGCTTGTTTGGGGTTGGCATGGAGAGCGATCGCCGCTTCAAAATACTCCCCAACAGAGCGATCATCTGTTAACACACGGGCATCGTAAGCCGAAAGCCCCAACTTTGTTTCATAAATATGCCGTTTCTGCGCTGGAAGTTCTGGCAGTTCGGAACGCCACTGCTCTAATTGCTCAATTGAGACTTCAATTGGAGCTAAATCTGGTTCCGGGAAATAGCGGTAGTCGCTAGAGCCTTCTTTGACTCGCATACTAATAGTACGTTGGCTGCCTTCTTCCCACAGCCGAGTTTCCATTACAATTCGCTCACCAGCTTCTACTGCTGCAATTTGGCGCTCAATTTCGTACTCGATCGCCCGTTGAATGGCGTTAAACGAGTTCATGTTTTTGATTTCGACTTTGGTGCCAAACACTTCTTGCCCGACTGGACGCACAGAAATATTCACATCGCAGCGCAGGGAACCTTCTTGCATATTGCCGTCACTCACACCGAGATACAGCAAAATCCGCCGGAGTTCTTGAGCATATTCAGCAGCCTCTTGTCCAGAACGCATATCAGGTTCAGAAACAATTTCTACTAACGGGACACCAGTGCGGTTGTAGTCTACCAGGGAGTATGTGGAACCAGACAGGCGATCGCTACCTGCGTGAACCAGTTTCCCGGCATCTTCTTCCATGTGCAGGCGGGTGATGCCAATTCTTTTACGAATTGGGTTATTATCAGCATCGACTAACTCAATTTCTAGCCAGCCGTGTTCCGCGATCGGCAAGTCAAACTGAGAAATTTGATAATTTTTTGGCAGATCGGGATAAAAATACTGCTTGCGGTCAAATTTGCTGAAAGGGGCAATTTGACAGTTCAGCGCTAGTCCGGCTTTGACGGCGTACTCCAGCACCTTCTGATTCAGGACGGGCAACACACCAGGATAGCCCATGCAAACAGGACAAACATTCGTATTTGGGGTTTTGCCAAACTCGGTGGAGCAATTACAGAAAACTTTAGTATTCGTCTTAAGCTGACAGTGCGTTTCCAAGCCAATAACGGCTTCGTACTGAGTTTTAACAGGTGCAGCAGTAGTCATAGGCTTTTATACATTGCGGCTAGGCAACCATTCGGCTTCTATTTTAGCCTTGTGTTGGTTTGCCCTGAACCTTTAATTATATCGTGTCGCCTATATTGTCCCTAGATGAATAATTAATTTTAAGGTTAACTGCAATTATCTCAAGTTCAAACTCATTTTTAGATTGCTTAATATTAAATCCTTATTTATTATCTTTCTTCAAAATAGAATTTTATTATGTTTCATAATAAAATTTGTAGAAAAATATCCAAATCAGACTCTCAAATACCATATGAAACCACATTTAAAAAAGTGTTCGATATTTAGAAAAATAGTTAATAGATAGTTAAATATATAGAACCTTGTTTTTATAGAAAAATCACTATTACAATTAATTTAACAGTGATTTTTCACTTGAACTCTAGCTTACTTATTGTTTTTACACAGATTGAAATAAATGTAAATTAAATTTTTAGCAACTGCACCAAAAATTTAGGATGGAGTGTAAATAAAGTCCTACGTTGTAAAATGAAGCTCTATACTACAAACAGCAACAATATCATTTGATATAGCTTTTTTCAGTGCAGAGGAAGCAATACTTGCTTTCAAAGCTGAATTAAGAGACGTAGTCCCAGAAACTTAGCCAAGGGGAAATAATCGTAGCTGAGGTGACTTACCAAAAGCCGATCATGGCTACAACGTTCTAAATCTAATCATGACTCTCAAGCTTTTGTCTACCTTAAGGTTGTACCCAGTGCTTGAAAAATTCCCTAGCCTGATCTTAGAGGTTCCTAAAAGCTAGAGGAAATTTGTATGACAACCGACATTTCTACTGAGAACAAGAAGGGCGTTAATGGATCGCTCTGGATGGGTGTTCTCCTAATTATTTTAGGGATTGTAGCGATCGCTCAACCAGCAGTTTCGACTATTTTTGCAGAGACTTGGTTTGCTTTGATCCTAATTTCTGCGGGAGCTGCCAAGCTGACTTATGCGTTTCAAACCCGTACATCTGGAGGCTTCGTTTGGAAGCTTTTATTAAGCATTCTCTATATTGCGATCGGGGTGATGCTGTTTGTTTCCCCCCTAAAGGGTGTCCTAACGCTGACTCTGTTGCTTGGTAGTTTTTTGTTGGCCGAGGGCGTGTTCAATCTGATCCTGGCATTTCGGTTGCGTGGGCAACAGAACTGGACATGGGTATTGAGTGATGGCATTATTACCCTGCTACTAGGAGGAATGATTTGGTTTCAGTGGCCCTTCAATGCGCCCTGGCTGATCGGAACGCTGGTTGGTGTCAGCGTTCTATTCACTGGCATTTCCCGCGTAATGCTGTCGTTGAATGCCCAACCAGCTTTGAATCCTTCTGACTCTGCTGCTTGAGCGTAATTAAACTTAGCAGACCACTCTAAGTGCTAAGTTTAGTTACAGTTTATAAGTTTGATTAAATTGATGTTACTTCCCTACACTATTGCTGAAACTGGGATAACAACCAAGCACTAACTTTGCCATGGTTTATCTGACGAGTACGGCGAAAAGCCTCCTCTAGCAGAGAGGTTGCCAAACCTGGTAAAACTTGAGATTGAGTAATTCTCCGACTCCCACCATTCTCCATCGCAAAAGCGATAACCTCGACATTTTGCACATCTATAACCCAGTATTCAGCTACTCCTATTTCTTCGTACAGTAGGCGTTTGTCACCTTTATCGTCTGACAAAGAAGTATTTGCAACTTCAATAAATAGTGTTGGAGGTGGATAGCGATCAAGATCGATGATTGTAGTTCCCCAAGGAATTACATCGGCATTTTTGCCAATGTAGTAAGACCCATCAGGCTGTGCCTCGTCAAAGTCTGTTTTTCGGTAGGTGCAGTTATCTTTGCCATTCAAATCTATGTTTTTTATCGCAGCAAACAAGTGAATTGCATAGATAATAATCGTATGATCGCTGGCGTGGTCATTGCCAACTGGTGACATTTCAATCCTCATCTTGCCGTTGTAGTAGTACCCCTTGGCTTTTTCATCAGCAAGATCTTCAATTGCCCTCACATATTCATCCCAGGTTGCGTGTACCCAGGTATCTGTTGGTAGCTTGGTTTGTGGGATACTCATAGCCAACCTCGGTGAAACATTCCAATGCTACTGAATATTAATTAACCTATTCCAAACATTTTATACAACACTTCGTGAAATGCTGTAAATCACTCAAGTAGGATGGAATAGTTGTGGTACAAATTAACTATTCATCCTGCTAACTAACCATGCTTAGTCCGTCAGAACGAGTGCGACTGATGAAGGAGATGCGAAAGTTGCCGGAAGGCGATCCGCTTGCTAAATGGGAAGCTGTCTCTCAGTGGTTGTCTCAGTTTGAAGACAGCGATCGCTGGGCAATTGTGATGATCGATGGCGATCGCTACCCTGGCGTGACAAGTGGATTTATCTTGGAGTGTGTGTGGCGATCAGACTGGGTGGCGTTCGACGAGGTAGATGGTAGAGAGCGATTGTTAGCCGGATTTAAGGACATTCCAGAACCATTGCCAACTCATGGATCTCCTACGAATTACTGGCG